>DASWJX010000089.1:0-42204 GCA_036396915.1 Geopsychrobacteraceae bacterium
CGCATTAATCAAGCGATGAGTTAGACACCGCAGTCCCTCAAGCAATTATCAATAAAATCCAAAGTTACCAATTTGGAGAGGATCAGGCAACACATGAGGTTTCTTGTTGATCGTGGCTTTGCAGAGCAACATGATTCAGAATGGGCATTGACTGAAAGTGCTTATTTCAAGTTCCACGTTTAAAAATAGAGGAATCGGCATATTACGTCGGCTCCTCGCTGTTTCAAGTGGGTAGCCTGAAATCCAGCTTGCCGGCAATGAGGTAAGCCCTATTGATCAGGGGGGCTGAGGGGAACCGTCTTGAAAAATTGAAATTCGATGGGGCAGTTGCAGTTGGTGCCAATTTGTAAAGGGGGCAAAAAGGGGGGGAACGCAAGCTCTGGAATCCTTGAGGGACTTGGCCGATTTTTTGGGACAGAATCAGGGGCCATAGAGTTTTACAGCAGAACTTTCTCGGCATACAGCCTCTCTCATCTGCCAAGCGCCTCCACCGCCGCGGCCAGGGTGGCCAGTGGCAAAAAGAGGGCGAGCGGATGGTCGGGCAGGGCGACGAAGCCATACTGCTCGTAATACTCGCGGGCACCCTGGTTCTTCGCAGCCACGAAAAAGCCGATGATCCCGATGTTTTCGGCAACGGCCAGGGTTCGCCGCATGGCATCGACCATCAGGAGGCCACCGAGCCCTTGCCGCTGCCGATCCATCGCTACCGCCAAGCGGCCCAGTTTGGCCGCTGGCGCTTTGCGCGGGTATTTTTTCGCGAATTCCGGCGGCAGTTCGGTCGTCACGACCTCGCAACTCGCCAGCGTGAAAAACCCCAGAATCTTCGCCGGCTCATCCGAATCGACGAGGACAAAGGTGCGCGAGATCCCTTTGTCATTGTGCTGGCGCGCGGTCCTTTTGAGAAAGTCCTCCAGGTCCCGCTCGCCGCAGCGAAAGCCTTCGCGGTCGTGACCCCGGGAAAGAAGTTCGATGCGAAGCATTTATAGCCGCTCCTTATGAGCGCGAAAGGCCGCAAGCAATTTCTCGTTCGGTGCCGGCGGGTTCTCGATCGCATCGAAAAACCGCCTCGCTGCCTCCGCGTCCAATCGAATAATGCTCTCCTCTTCGATCACTGTCCGCGCTCGATCAAGCGCAGCTTGAACGAGAAACTGATTAACTGTAGCGCCGCGCAACTCGGCCGCGCGGGTGAGAGTCTCGTAAACGTGCTCGGGTACTCGTGCTGAAATGCGTGTTTCGACCTTCGTAGCCATGATGTCTACCTCCGTTTAAAGGCTGATCTGCTGCAAGACTAACATTCTGGAGCCATAATGGCAACCGATTGGTGCCATTATGGCTCCGGCAGTTGCTGTCGATTGTGCTGCGAAGCCCGGGGGCTTGGCCAAAATCTACCCGTATTGAGCGCTTACTTCGAGAGGGGATCGGCTCCTTTCCGGAGGCGGTCTTCTGTTCGGGAGCCTTGGCGGAACAGTTGCTTGGCTGACCTCATTTCAAGGTCAATTCTATTGTCGTCATGCCACGATCCGCACGCCTTGGCATAGCCGGAGTTCTCCAGCGCGTGATCTTCAGCGGGGTTGAACGAGGGGCGCGGCCAACGCATGGCAAGCTTGGCCACCTCCGGGGGAGAGAGGTTTGCCCTCGTTGCCGGGAGCCGGCATGGTGATTTTGTCTGTTGACATACATGACCGCGTCGGTTATAAATAGAACATCGACGGTTTGTTGTGGCAGGCGAAACGTTGAAAAAGAATGACAAAGATTCCCGGAAGTACCTCCCAAATCATTGCCCCGCGATCTCCTCCTGGTCGCGGGGCTTTTTTTGTCTGCTTGCAGGTGCGCAGGGCTTGAGCGGGGATCTCCCGCCCTGCGGGCTACGGTTTCGGGTGCGCTTGCGCAGTGGAAAAATCGACTTCGATCTCCTGAACTGCTCCGTCCCGTTCGACGCTGAGGAGCGCCCGGTCTTCACTCTTTTTCTGCTTGAGTCGATAGATCAGGTCGAAGTTTTCCGTGACCTCGATGCCGTCGATGCCGCGCAGGATGTCGTCGGCCTGCAAGCCGGCCTGTTCGGCCGCCGAGCCGGGGACGACGGAAACCACCGTCACGCCCTGTTCGCTCTCCTGGAGCCGGACCCCCAGCGTGACGCCCTGCTGCGGCAGATTTTCGTAGCGGGTATAGGTCATGAAGTGGTAGGGGGGCATCGGAAAGCCCGGCATGTCGACATGCATCGTTTCGACCTGCTTGTCCGCGGCGATCTCGATGGTTTTCGAGCCGATCAGCAGGTAGCTGAGCGGCAGGCGTCGAAAGGCGCGCCGGGGGATCCCGAATCCGTAGCTGACATGATTGCCGCCCGCCACCACCATGACCTGACGGCCGGCGCCTGCCTCGCTCTGCAGATAGTCGACCAGGTTTTCCGCCATGCTCTCATCCCACAGGGTCTGAATGCGCAGAAAACCCTCTTTCATCGAGTCGCTCACCGGATGACCGCCATAGATCGCCCTGGTCATCGCCTGCTGGTAGGGATCGGAAAAATCGAATTCGGGAAGTCGCTGCCGGATCTCTTCGGGCAGGTCCTCGATCGGCGACCTGCCGACCGCCTTCACCAGGTCCTTGGGAGCGTTGATGCCGATCACCGGAATGCGGTTTTCACGGGCAAAGCTCAGCAGCGGGCGATAATAGGCAAAGTCCATCTTCCAGTTGCTGAACCACTGCACTTCTTTGATGAACTGCTTTTCCGACAGTTCTCCGGTTGACCAGCGGTCGAGAACCTCCTGCTGCTCGGGGGTGAACATCTCCATCGCCAGGGCCATGCCGCCGGGATTCTGCTGCTGGAGATGGCTCAGAACCTCCAGTTGCAGTCGATGGGAGGCCGGGTTGTCGTGCGTCTCGCCGACATAGACGATGCGGGCCTGGGCGGCATGTTCCAGCATGGTGTCCCGGCTCACCTCCCGGCCGGTCGGCAGGTGGATAATTTCGCCGACAAGCGCCCGGCTGGGGGGCGGGTAGGGGAGCTCCGGATTGCCGAGGGGGGCTTTGCTCGCGCAACCGGTCAGGACCAGAAGCAGGAGCATTGCAAGATACTGTCGATACATGCTGTTGCCTCTCTCTAGATTGATGGCGTCGTAAAAACGCGAGCAACTGCTGCGTTGCTGCAATTGCTCGACAATCGCGCGCCTTGCATGTGGCGCTTTTTACTTAGCCATCAGTCATTTTGCTTTCTTGCGAAAGCTTCAATAGATGTTTTTCGAGTAGAAAATTTCGGTCATTTCCTGCTGCAGCAGCAGGTTGACCCGCTTTTTATCCTGATCGGAAAAATCCTCGAAAGCGGTGCCGAACAGATAGTTTTCCAGTTTGAATTCCTTGAGCAGCATTTTGGTATGAAACAGATTTTCCTGATAGATGTTGATATCGACGCACTGGTAGAGCTCGCGAATCGATTTGCGGATAAACTGCTGGATCGAGTGGATCCGGTGATCGATATAGTGTTTGTTGCCATGGACATCGCGGGTGAAGCCGCGCACCTTGTAATCCATCAGGACAATGTCGGACTCGAAGGAGCTGATCAGGTGATTGAGAGCCTTGAGCGGACTGATCTTGCCGCAGGTCGAGACGTCGACATCGACCCGGAAGGTGGAAATCCCGCTCTTCGGATCGCTTTCCGGGTAGGTATGAACACAGAGGTGACTTTTGTCCAGATGGGCCAGCACCTGATCCCCGTGCAGGGGCGGCTGTTCCGGCGGCTGCGCCAGCGGTTCCTCGGCAATCAGGATGGTGACGCTGGCGCCCATCGGATCGTAATCCTGGCTGGAGATATTCAGGATGTTGGCGCCGATAATATCGGACACCTCGGTGAGAATCCGGGTCAGGCGATCCGAGTTGTATTCCTCATCGATATATTCCAGGTACTCCTTGCGGGCCGCCGGTTTCCGGGCGTAGCAGATGTCGTAGATATTGAAGGAGAGGGTTTTGGTCAGGTTGTTGAATCCGTCCAGCTTCAGCCTGCGGCGTCGGCGTGGTCGTGTCATTTTTTTTGCGCACATAGGCGATCATCTCACAGGTGCGAGCCGCTCGCGGGAAACCCCGGACGGCCAATAACAGAGATATATGCGACAAGGTCATCTTGTCGGGCGAACAGAGCTTGATGGCGTAGCCATGCTCCGCGTTTTTGCGAAAGCCTCATGAGCTTTCATTGCGTTACCGTTTTGCAATCAGCCGGCAGCCTGCTTGGCGTGCCGTTCATTCATGACTTTGTAGGCACAAAGTGAGCCGCACATGGTACAGGCGCCGTGCTCTTCATCGACCCCCGATTCAGCGCGCAGGCGCCGGGCCTTCTCCGGATCGATGGCCAGCGCGAACTGCCCCTTCCAGTCCAGTGCCTTGCGGCAGCGGGCCATGGCGTTGTCTTTTTCGATGGCACCGGGAACGCCTTTGACGATATCGGCGGCATGGGCGGCGATGCGCACCGCCATGACCCCTTCATGGACATCCTCGACGGTCGGCAGGCGCAGGTGCTCGCTGGGCGTGACATAACAGAGAAAGTCGGCTCCGGCCGCGGCGGCCACCGTGCCGCCGATGGCCGCGGTGATATGGTCGTAGCCGGGAGCGATGTCGGTCACCAGCGGACCGAGGACGTAGAACGGGGCGCCGTGGCAGAGACGTTTCTGCAGCTTGACGTTGGCTTCGATCTGGTTGAGCGGGACATGGCCGGGGCCTTCGATCATCACCTGGATGCCGGCAGCCTGGGCGCGCTGGGTCAGTTCCCCGAGGATCAGCAGTTCATGAATCTGGGCCCGGTCGGTGGCATCCGCCAGGCAGCCGGGACGGAATCCGTCGCCGAGCGAAAGCACCGCGTCGTAAGGGCGAACGATCTCCAGCAGGCGATCGAAGTGCTCGAAGAGAGGGTTCTCGGCATTGTTGTGCAGCATCCACTCGACGGTGAACGAGCCGCCGCGGGACACGACTTCCATGATCCGTCCCTCGTTTTCCATCCGGGCGACGGTAGCGCGGGTGACGCCGCAATGCACGGTGATGAAATCGACGCCGTCCTCCAGGTGCTTGACGACACCGGCAAAAATGTCCTCGACGGTCATGTCGACGATCGGTTTGCCCTGGTGCAGGACCGCGTCGCAGGCGGCCTGGTAGAGGGGCACGCTGCCGAGGCAGACATTGGTCTGCGAGGCGATTGCGGCACGGATTTCGTCGATCGGTCCACCGGTCGACAGATCCATGATCGCATCGGCTCCGGCGGCCACGGCGACATGGGCTTTTTCAAGCTCCTTGTCGATACTGGTATCGTCCTGACTGGTGCCGAGATTGGCATTGGTTTTGGTCCGCAACCCCTCACCGACTGCCAGCGGCGGTGTATTGGTGTGCTTGACGTTGCGGCAGATGACCGCCGTTCCGGCGGCTACTTTCTGCCGAAGCAGTTCCGGATCGATGTTTTCGGCGGCGGCCGCCTGTTTCATCAGGTCGCTGATCTGGCCCGCACGGGCCATTTCCAATTGAGTCATAGCTAATTACCTACTTAAACAGAGAAAAGCAGCGTCCGCAGCCGGATCGGCTGTGACGCTGCAGGTGAGCAAGTTTGATGGCGTCGCAAAAACTCACCAACTGCGGCGTTGCTGCCATTGCTCTCGCTGCTGCGACGTACGGAAAAGTACGCCTCATTGCTCGACAATCGCGCGCCTTGCATTTGGCGCTTTTTGCCTGGCCATCGGCTATTTTGCTTTCTTGCGAAAGCATCAAGTTTCTAGGTTGCCGGTTTGTTTCAAACTCAGTTGACGGCATTCTCTTCCTGCATGAGCAGTTGTGCCGCCCGGAAGTGGTTGACCGGTCCATGCCCCTGTCCGCAGTCGACGGCGTGTTCGATCGCCAAACTGATGTACCGCTTGCTGCGCATGACCGCTTTCAGCAGGGGGTAGCCCTGGGCCAGGCAGGTGGCGATGGCCGCCGAGTAGGTGCAGCCGGTCCCATGGGTGTTGCGGGTTGCGATGCGCGGCGCTGTCAGACGGTGCATCTGCTCGCCGATGAAGAGCAGATCGACGGCCTCCCCTGCCAGGTGGCCGCCCTTGATCAGGACATTGCGCGCCCCCAGTTCCTGAAGGCTGCGCCCCGCCTGCTCCATCTCCGCTTCCGTCTCGACCGGCATGCCGGTCAGGGTCGCCGCTTCGGGCAGATTCGGCGTCAGCAGGTACGCTCTCGGTATCAGGTGCGCCAGCAGGCTGGCGATCGCCTGCTGGTCGAGCAGTTTGGCCCCGCCCTTGGCGATCATGACCGGATCGACAACGGTGAGCAGGGCACGCTGCTGAATCGTTCTGGCAATCCGGACGATATTGCCGCCCCAGTTGAGCATCCCGGTTTTGACCGTGTCGGTGCCGATATCGGAGAGGACGGCATCGATTTGCGCACTGACGAATCCGGCCTGGACCGGCTCGACGGCATCGACCCCCAGGGTGTTCTGCGCAGTCAGCGCCGTCAGGACGCTGCTGCCGTAGCTGCCGAGCAGGCTGATGGTTTTCAGGTCGGCCTGGATGCCCGCTCCGCCGCCGGAATCGGAACCGGCAATGGTCAGGACCCGCCCGTTCGGGGCATCCTTGCCGCGATTGAACAGCAGGGCATATTCGCGCGCGGCAATGGCCGGTGTCGGGTCATCCATAATGCCGGAGAGAACGGCAACGGCGTCGGCCCCGACGGCGATGGCCAGTTCGGCGCCGGCCGGGTCGATGCCGCCGATGGCCACCAGCGGAATCCTGACCGCCCGGCGGACCTTGCTCAGGGTGTCGATCCCGACCACCGCGGCGCCGTCCTTGCTGCCGGTCGCAAAGACGCTGCCGAGGGCGACATAGTCGGCGCCGTGGCTTTCGGCTTTGAGGGCTTCGTCGACGTTGTGGGTTGAGATGCCGATCAATTTGTCGCGACCGAGCAGTTGTCTGGCCTGTCCGACCGACATGTCGTCCTGGCCGAGATGGACGCCATCGGCATCGACCTCCCTGGCCAGTTCGGGGAAATCATTGATGATCAGTTTGGCGCCGGACGCGCGGCACGCTGCCTGGAGCTGCTCAGCCATGGCCATGCGTTCGGTGGGGGACTGGTGCTTGGCACGGTACTGCACGACACGGACGCCGCCGAGCAGGGCTTCTTGGACCCGTTTCAGCAGCTTTCCGTCGCGGTTTTCGTCGGTGATCAGGTAGAGGCCTGAAAGCATCGGCATGCTCCTATGGGTTTCGCCACGAACCGGTCAGAAATGATCCGACCTATTGGAGCCGGGTGCCGGAAGCGGAATTGTCGGGCGAACCTACAGAATCGGAAACGGTGTCCTGACGGTCCGACCGGACGTCATTAGCCACTGTTTCAGATTGATGACACAAGGAAAAAATCGTATCAGGTTCGGCTGTTTTGTGTCAATTGCAATCGCAATAATTCATTGTACACTGTTGGCCGCTTTACAGCGGGGCGGCGAGAGGCATAGAATGGCGACCTTCGTTGCTTCCCGATCCGCCAACTTATCAGCCCAGTGGAACGTACGCCATGACCTTTAGCCCGCGACCGACCGTTGCCGAAATCGATCCGCAGGCCTTGCTGCACAATCTCGCCCAGGCCAGAAGCTTCAGCCGTTCCGACCAGCGGATCCTGGCCGTGGTCAAGGCCGACGCTTACGGGCACGGGGCGGTGCCGGTCAGTAAAACCCTGGCGGCCGCCGGGGTGGAACAGTTCGGGGTGGCAACCCTGGAAGAAGCGTCAGCGCTGCGGCAGGCGGGGATCGTGCAACCGATTCTGGTGTTCGGCGGCTGTTATCCGGGCCAGGAGGAGGTTTTCCTGCAGCAGAAACTGATGCCGGTTCTCAGCGATCGCCGCAGTCTGTTGCGGCTCGACCGGTTTGCCCGCCGGGCCGGGCAGCCGCTGCAGGTACAGCTCAAGGTCGATACCGGCATGGGTCGCGTCGGTTTTCTCCTGCCCGAGTTGCTGGAACTGCTGCCCGCCGTGAAGACGCTCGCGGGACTGCGGATTGTCGGCCTGATGTCCCATCTGGCCTGTGCCGATGAGTCGGATGACGAGGTGACGGCCGGCCAGCTGGAGACGTTTCAGCGCCTGCTGCGGGAGGTCCGCGGGCAGCAGCTGGCGCTGCGCGATATTCATATCGCCAACAGCGCCGGGCTGGTCGGCTGGGACTGTCCGGAATGCACCCTGGTGCGGCCGGGAATCATGCTCTATGGCGGCCTGCCGGGAGAAAAGTACCGCGACCGGCTCGATCTGAAGCCGGTCATGCATCTGCGCACCCGGATCGCCCAGCTCAAGCGCGTTGCGGCGGGGACCGGTGTTTCCTACGGGCACCGCTTTCATGCCGCGCGCGAGACGCTGCTGGCGGTGCTGCCGATCGGCTATGCCGACGGCTACAATCGCCTGCTGAGCGGGCGCGGCGAAGTGCTGATCGCCGGCCGGCGGGCGCCGGTGGTCGGAACCGTCTGCATGGACTGGATCATGGTCGATGTCACCGATATCCCGCAGGTTGCGGTGGACGACCCGGTGACCCTGCTCGGTGAAGCGGACGGACAGACGATCAGCGCCGAAGAATGGGCCGCCTGGCTCGGCACGATCAGTTACGAGGTTTTCTGCCGGATCGGTCCGCGGGTGCCGCGGCGCTATCTGGAGGCCGGCGATGGCTGAACGGATGCTGCTCGCTCTCGATCTGGGGACCACGGTTCTGGCCGGTCGCCTGGCGACGGGCGCCGGAAAACTGCTGGCCGAGGCGGAGGCGGGTAATCCGCAAAGAGCGTTCGGCGACGATGTGATCCGCCGCCTTGAGGCCGCGCGCCAGGGGCATGCGCAGCAACTGCAGCGGCTGCTGATCGAGGGGATCAACCGACTGGTTGATACCCTGCTGAAGCAGGCGGGACGGGACGCGGCGGATATCTCTGCCGCGGCCGCCGCCGCGAACCCGGCGGTCACCCACCTGCTGGCCGGGCAGCCGGTCGATAAGATCCTTTTCCCTCCCCATCGACCGGATTTCACCGGCGGTTGTTCTCTTGATGCAAAAGCGCTGGGTCTCGATCTGCCGATCCCGCTGTATCTCTTTCCGCTGCTCAGCGGCTATGTCGGCGGCGATCTGCTGGCGGTGCTGCTGGCCGCAGAAGCGCCGGCGGAACCGACGCTTTATCTCGACCTCGGGACCAATGCCGAGCTGGCGCTGTGGGACGGCCACCGCTGGCTGGTGACTTCGGTGGCCGCCGGGCCGGCCTTCGAGGCGGGGCATCTCACCTGCGGGATGCGCCATGGCCCCGGCGCCGTTAAGCGCGTCCAGTGCGCCGCCGAGCGCCTGGAGCTGGAGGTGGCGGGCGGCACCGCGCCGCTCGGAATTTGCGGCAGCGGCTTTTTTTCGGCGCTCGGCGCAGCGCTGGAGGGCGGTCTGATCGACCCGCGCGGCAGGATTCGTGCTGCCGACGAGGTCGCAACCCCCCTCTGCCGCTATCTGGTCGCAGAAGGGGAGGGCTTTGCCCTGCAGCTGTACCGGGATGCGCGGCGCCGATTGCTGATCACCCAGCAGGACGTGCGGGCTTTTCAGCTGGCCAAGGGAGCGGTGAACGCCGGCATCGCCTGCCTGCTGCACCGCGCAGGGCTGACGGCGGCCGCTATCGGCTCGCTCCGGATCGCCGGCGCCCTGGGAACGGCCCTGTTGCCGCGGGACCTCAAAGGGGTTGCCATGGTTCCGGAAATCATGCTAGATAAGGTCCGCTTCCTCCCCTCCGCCGTGCTGGACGGATTGCTGGTCCTGCTCGCCGAAGAGGGTGGTGAAGAGCGGGTGCGGCAACTGGCTGCAAAACTGAAGCCTTATCCCCTTTCGGGGACCCCCGCTTTTGAACAGAGCTTTCTGCGCGCCCTCGATTTCGCAGGTTAGGAGGGTGTCGGACTATCCATGAACCGGCTGCAAATTCGGCTGCTTGGCCCAGATTCCAGCTCCTTTTCGGCCCATAGCTATGGCTATGAGCTCTCAAACGAGCTGAAATCTGGCCTCAAGCTTCCAAGTTTTCGCTTCGGTCCGTATAGTCCGACACCCTCCCAGCGGAAGGAGCCCGCGGATCATCGGACAGTCCCTGCGACTGTCCTTTCTTCGTTTTTTTGCCCGGCGTTTACGGAATCCGCAGCTTTTGCCGGGCACTTTATATTGGGACACATAATTCGAGAAAGGGTGCTGTTATGGCTGTCATCAAACGTGCGCTGGTCTCCGTTTCGGACAAGGCGGGCATCGTCGAGCTGGCTCGGGAACTGAGCGGTTTCGGGGTTGAAATCCTCTCTACCGGCGGAACCGCAAAGCTGATCAGGGCCGAGGGCATCCCGGTCAAGGATGTGTCGGAGTTCACCGGCTTTCCCGAAATGCTCGACGGCCGCGTCAAGACCCTGCATCCCAAGGTGCACGGCGGACTACTCGGGCTGCGCGACAATCCGGAGCATGTCGCGACCATGGCCCGCCACGGTATCGAGCCGATCGATCTGGTGGTGGTCAACCTCTACCCCTTTGAGGCGACCGTGGCCAGGCCCGACTGCACACTGGAGGACGCCATCGAAAATATCGACATCGGCGGACCGACCATGTTGCGCAGCGCCGCCAAGAACAACCGTTCGGTGACGGTGCTGGTCGACCCAAGCGATTACCGCCCGGTGCTCGCCGAGATGAAACAGACCGGCGGCGCCGTCTCCGCGGCAACCAATTTCAAACTGGCGGTCAAGGTCTATCAGCATACCGCCGCCTACGACGGCGCCATCTCCAACTGGCTCGGTCAGCAGTGCGATGAGCAGTCGGCCGATTTTCCGCCGGTTCTCAGCCTGCAGTACCACAAGGCCCAGGGCATGCGTTACGGCGAGAATCCCCACCAGAAAGCGGCTTTTTACGTCGAGAAAAACCTGAGCGAGGCCTCGGTCGCCACCGCGCGGCAGCTGCAGGGCAAAGAGCTGTCCTACAACAATATCGGCGACACCGACGCGGCTCTGGAGTGCGTCAAGCAGTTCAGCGAGGGTCCGGCCTGCGTGATCGTCAAGCATGCCAACCCCTGCGGCGTCGCCGTCGGCGAAACCCTGCTCGATGCCTACCGGCGTGCCTTTCGCACCGACCCCGAATCCGCCTTCGGCGGGATTATCGCCTTCAACCGCGAGCTGGATGCACAAACCGCGCAGGCGATCGTCGACCAGCAGTTCGTCGAAGTGATCATCGCTCCGCAGGTGTCGGCCGCAGCCTCCGCGATCGTTGCGGCCAAGAAGAATGTGCGGCTGCTCGCCTGCGGCGAATGGCCCGCCGAAGCCGGACAAAGGCTGGATTTCAAACGGGTCAACGGCGGACTGCTGGTGCAGGATGCCGATCTGCTGCTCAGTGCCGATCTGCAGGTGGTCAGCAAGCGGGTGCCGACGGCGCAGGAGCAGCTGGATCTGCAGTTTGCCTGGCGGGTCGCCAAGTTCGTCAAGTCGAACGCCATCGTCTATGGCCGCGACGGCATGACCATCGGGGTCGGCGCCGGACAGATGAGCCGGGTCAACTCGGCCCGTATCGCCGTGATCAAGGCGGAGCATGCCAAGCTGGACGTCAAGGGTTCGGCCATGGCCTCCGATGCGTTTTTCCCCTTCCGCGACGGCATCGACAATGCCGCGGCGGCGGGAGTGACCGCGGTGATTCAGCCGGGCGGTTCGATCCGGGACGAGGAGGTCATTGCCGCCGCCGACGAACACAATATCGCCATGGTCTTCACGGGGATGAGACATTTCCGTCATTAACGAAAAGCGACGCTTTCACGGATTGACACTTTTTGCACATCGGCGGGAACAACAAAGGGAGTTTCAAGATGAAAATTCTGGTGGTCGGCGGCGGCGGCCGTGAGCATGCGCTGGTCTGGAAGATTGCCCAGTCGCCCCTGGTCGAGACGATCTACTGCGCGCCGGGCAACCCCGGCATCGCCGAACTGGCCGAATGCGTCCATATCGCCGCCGATGAAATCGATGCGCTGTGTGATTTCGCCAAAGCGGAACAGATCGATCTGACCGTGGTCGGACCCGAGGTGCCGTTGACGATGGGCATTGTCGACACCTTTCAGGCCGCCGGTCTGGAGATCTTCGGTCCGAACCGGGCGGCGGCGCGGATCGAGGGGAGCAAGGAATTCTCCAAGGATCTGATGGCGAAATACAAGATCCCGACCGCGGCGTACCGCTCGTTTACCGATCACGCCGCGGCCGTGGCCTACATCAGGGAACAGGGCGCTCCGATTGTGGTCAAGGCCGACGGCCTGGCGGCCGGCAAGGGGGTTTTCGTCGCCATGACCGAGCAGCAGGGGATCGCCGCGGTGGATGAGATCATGCGCGACAAGGTCTTCGGCGCGGCCGGGGCAAGCGTGGTGATCGAAGAGTTCATGGCCGGCGAAGAGGCCTCCTTTTTCGCCTTTACCGACGGCAAAAACATCCTGCCGCTGGCCTCTTCGCAGGACCACAAGCGCGTCTACGACAACGATGAAGGGCCCAATACCGGCGGCATGGGCGCCTATTCCCCGGCCCCGGTGGTGACTGCGGCATTACATGATACGATTGTCGAGACGATCGTCAAACCGACCATCGACGGCATGGCCCGGGACGGCTGTCCCTATGTCGGTATCCTCTATGTCGGCCTGATGATCGCCGCCGGCCAGCCGCGGGTGGTGGAGTTTAATGCCCGCTTCGGCGACCCCGAGGCCCAGCCGCTGCTGATGCGGATGAAGTCCGACATCGTGCCGGTTCTGCAGGCCTGCGCCAGGGGCAGGCTGACTCAGGATTCCATCGAATGGCACGACAAGGCTGCCGTCTGTGTGGTGATGGCCTCCGGCGGTTACCCGGCCGCCTTCGAAAAAGGGCTGCCGATCGAGGGGCTCGACGCGGCGGCTGAGATCGAGGATGTGATGGTGTTTCATGCCGGAACCAGTCTCAAGGACGGCCGGATCGTCAATAACGGCGGCCGGGTGCTCGGCGTGACCGGTCTGGGCGACACGGTGCAGGCGGCCATCGACAAGGCCTACCGGGGGGTACGGGCCATTTCCTGGCAGCATGTCCATTATCGGAAAGATATCGGCGCCCGTGCGCTGAACAGGTCGACCTGAAAGGTCATGGAGTGACAGCGATGAGTGAAATGAAACCGCAGGTAGGGATTCTGATGGGCAGCGACAATGATTACGCGGTCATGGTCGAGGCGGCAAAAATTCTCAAGCAGTTCGCGATCCCCTTCGAGATGATGGTCTCCAGTGCTCACCGCACTCCGGAGCGGACCGCGCGCTATGTCCGGGAGGCTCGCGGCAGGGGGGTTCGGGTGTTGATCGCCGGTGCCGGTGCCGCGGCACATCTGGCCGGGGTTGTCGCCGCCGAAACCACGCTGCCGGTGATCGCCGTACCGATCGACGCCACCCCGCTGCAGGGGCTCGATGCCCTGCTGGCGATGGTGCAGATGCCGGCCGGAATCCCGGTGGCGACCATGGCCATCGGTCCGGCGGGAGCACGCAATGCCGGGATTTTCGCGGCACAGATTCTGGCGACGGATAACCCGGACATGGTTGCGCGGCTGGAGGGGTTCAAGGACGGCATGGCCGCCGGGGTGCTCGAAAAGTCGGACAAGGTGCAGCAGAAACTCGCTGCGGAGGGACTGGTCTGAGAAAACTGCACGTTGTATGCAGTATACTGATTTAGGTTGACAGGGGCGGCTGGGATGTAATAATTTCAGCCAGAATTTTGTTCGTATCATTCAATCAAGTCGCGAAGGAGAAAGTCATGAAGAAAATGATCGTTCTGTTGTGTGTTGTTGCTGTTGTTGCCGGCACCGCTATGTTTGCCGTTGCCGACAACGGTCCTGCCGAGATCAAACTCGAAGGCGGCAAGATGGGGGCCATCACCTTCCCCCACGCCGCTCACCAGGGCAAGGTTGACGACTGCACCAAATGCCACCACAAGGGTGTCGAAGGTGACAAAATCGCTTGTACGTCCTGCCACGGTGTCGATGCCGCCGCTCCCAAAGCCAAGGATGCTTTCCATGACCAGTGCAAAGGGTGCCACAAGGACATGGGCGGCCCGACCAAATGCAAAGAGTGTCACGTCAAATAAGTTTTAACCGTTCCCAACAAAAAAGGCCGGTCTGGTTTCCAGACCGGCCTTTTTTGTTGGGCGGCCGGGCCGGGCGCGGTGCGCGCAGCTGTTTTTTTATGGAACCTGAGGGGCAAGTTTTGTATCCTGCTAAGGGTTCACCCAGGCCGGAACGGGGCGCACATGCGCCACCCCGCTCTGTTGAGATCGACCTGTCGGGAGGCATTGCCATCACTGTGGAAACTGTAGACCGGCTCCAGCCGGGAGGGTTCAGCCTGCTGCAGGCCAGAAACGGATATCGTTATTCTCTCGATCCGGTGCTGCTGGTCGGTTTCGTCGGTCCGGCCAGGGCGCGGCGGGTCCTCGATCTGGGAACCGGGGCGGGGGTTATTCCTCTTCTGCTTTCCGCGGATGACAGCGTCGCTGAGGTCGTCGGGCTGGAATTGCAGCACGGCCTGGCCGAGAGAGCCCGGCGCAACGTGGAGCTCAACGGCCTGGCGGATCGCCTGCGCATCGTTGAGGGGGACCTGCGCCGGATCAGAGATCTGTTCCCGGTGGAGTCCTTCGATATGGTGATTTCCAATCCCCCCTACCGCCGCCCGGAAAGCGGCAGGATCGCCCCGCAGGATGAACGGGCGGCGGCACGTCATGAACTTGCCGGAGGGCTGGTCGATTTTCTTGCGGCGGCAAGCTACCTGTTGTGCAACGGCGGGCGCTTTGCCGTCATCTATCTCGCCGAACGGCTGGCCGAATTGCTGGACGGCATGCGTGCGTTCCGGCTGGAGCCGAAGCGGCTGCGCTGTGTCCATTCCCGTGCGGGCGAAGCGGCCAGGCTGGTCCTGGTCGAAGGGCGCAAATGCGGCGGCCCCGGCATGGTCGTCGAGCCGCCCCTTTATGTCTACCGGAGTGCGGGCCGCGACTACTCGGATGAAATCCTGGCGTTTTACGGCCGGTGAAGGGCCTCAGGAATCAGCGCGATCGGCCAGGGCCTGTTTGGCCTTTTTTAATTGCTTCTGCAGGGAGAAGAGACGCCGCAGTTCTTCCTTCAATTCTTCGTTGTTGAGCCCCTGAAGACACTGTTCGATCTCTTCCCGATCGGCGCTGTCCAGTTTCTGGTTGCGCCAGGCCGGCGGGGCCGCCGGCGGCGGCTGCGGTTTCGGCTCCGGTGTGTGGCTGCCGCGCCGCAGGTAGATGTCTTCGATACGCGCATTGGGGAGTTTTTCATTCAGTTTCTGCAGGATTTTCGGCTTCAGCATCTGTAATTGCTGCATCCAGACCGCATTGTCAACCCGCACCTCGAGGACGCCCTCGCGCAATCGCAACGGCCTGGCCCGGCGCGCGATCTGCTCCCCGACAATTTTGTCCCAGACCAGCCAGGCCTGATAACGTGAAAGACGGTCCCCCATCCCCTGCTCGTTGATCACCTGTTTCAGCAACGATCCGACGCTGGCCGCTTTCCGCATCGGGGGGCGCCTGGGGCCGCTCATGGCAGCCTCTTGCGCCGTAGTTGTCCGCCAATCAGCTGGCCGGCAATGGCGCAGCCGATGGTCAGCGGAACCAGGTGCCAGCTGAACCCCTGCAGCACGCGCAGGGCAATAATGAACGGGATGGAGATATGGATCAGAACAAACCAGCGCAGGGAGAATTTACGACTGGTTTCACGGATATAGCCGAGGGGCAGGTTGACGGCGAAGGAAAATATCAGCAAAATGGTAAGCTGCAGGAAGCGGTCTGGCGACACTGGAGGTCCTTTCGGGGAGCAGGTGGTCGGTTTTCTTGGTTCACTCTACCCTCGCCCCAGTTTTTCTGTCAATGGCGGAGGTGACGCGCCGTTGGAAACGGTCTGGAAACAGGTCTTGCATGTGCCAGGCAAACATGTCATTATGCGCGGCCGGATGAGTCCGGGCAGCTGTTCGGGAGGTTCCTGCTTGGTAGCGGATAGTGATTACGTGGCTATTTTCAACTCGATTCATCGAGTGATGAGAGCCGAAAAAATACTGAAAAGCAAGCAGGCCAGGATCCTTCTGATCCCTGTGCCCCGACAGTTGACCTCGGATTGCGGATTGGCGATCCGCTATGCGGCCGAGGATCGCGGAACGGTTGAGGGGCTTCTGGCGGAAGCCGATCTGCTGCCGACGGAAGTTTTTTGCAAAAAGGGCGAAAGTTTTGTTCGCTGTTGATGGAAACGGCTGTTTCGCGGCAGGTTTTAGGCTTGACAAGGCGTAGGGTGTTTCCCTATATTTACTCTTTCGTGGATTTGGCGCGAAGTACGTAATTTATGTTTGATAATCTTTCTGAAAAGCTCGACTCGGTTTTTAAAAAGCTGCGCGGCCACGGCCGTCTGAATGAGCAGCACATCAAGGAGACCATGCGTGAAATCCGCCTGGTGCTGCTTGAGGCCGATGTTAATTTCCGGGTGGTTAAGGATTTTGTCGCCCGCGTGGGCGAGCGGTCCGTTGGCCAGGATGTTCTCAAGAGTCTGACTCCGGGCCAGCAGGTTATCAAAATTGTACGGGAAGAGTTGGCTGCCCTGATGGGGGAAGGGGAGGACAACCAGCTCGATCTGGCGGCACGACCTCCGGTGCCGATCATGCTGTGCGGTTTGCAGGGTGCGGGCAAGACAACGACCTGCGGCAAGCTGGCCCTGAAGCTGCGCCGGGACAAGCGCAATCCACTGCTGGTGCCGGCGGATGTTTACCGTCCGGCGGCCATTGAACAGCTGAAAACCCTCGGACGGCAACTTGGCGTTGAGGTGTTCGATTCGCAACCGGGGCAGGACCCGGTCGATATCTGCACCCGGGCCAGGACCTATGCCGAACTGAACGGGTTCGATACGATTATTCTCGATACCGCCGGCCGCCTGCATATCGATGCGGAATTGATGCAGGAACTGCAGCGGATCGTTAAGGCCGTTGTGCCGCAGGAAATTCTCTTTGTGGCGGATGCCATGACCGGTCAGGATGCGGTCAATGTCGCGGCCAGTTTTGATGAACAACTGCCGCTGAGCGGTATCGTTCTGACCAAGCTTGATGGCGATGCCCGCGGCGGTGCCGCCCTGTCGATCCGCGCCGTTACCGGCAAGCCGATCAAACTGGTCGGTATGGGCGAAAAGCTTGACGCTCTGGAGCAGTTCCATCCGGACCGGATGGCCCAGCGGATTCTGGGGATGGGGGATGTCCTCAGTCTGATAGAAAAAGCCCAGTCGGCGGTGGACGTTGAAGAAGCGGCCGAGATGGAGCAGCGTCTGCGCAAGGAAGGCTTCACCCTGGAGACCTTTCTGGAGCAGATGCAGATGATCAAAAAGATGGGTTCTGTCGAATCGCTCCTGAAAATGATCCCCGGAGCGGGCAAGGCCATGAAAAAGTCCGGCGGTATGCAGTTGCCCGAGGATGAATTGAAGAGAATCGAGGCGATCATCCGTTCGATGACGCCGAAAGAACGGCTGGATCATCGGATCCTCAACGGTTCGCGCCGGCTGCGCATTGCCAAGGGCAGCGGAACCAGGGTCCAGGATGTCAACCAGTTGCTCAAGCGTTTCACGGAAGCGCAGAAGATGATGAAAAAGATGCAGAAAATGGGCCCCAAGGGGCTCAAGGGGATGCTTGGCCGCGGCGGTCAACTTCCTTTTTGACCCGAAGGAATTCCTGTTTATAATATAGATACGGAATTCTCATACTTAACAGACGAAGTACCAGGAGGAACAACAGCATGGCAGTGAAGATCAGGCTCGCCCGTGGTGGCGCTAAAAAGAAACCGTTCTACAGGGTCGTTGTGGCCGACGGACGCTTTCCCCGGGATGGCCGTTTCATTGAGACTCTGGGGCAGTACGACCCGTGCCAGGAGCAGCCTCTGTTGAACATGAAGGAAGAGCGGGCTCTGGAGTGGCTTAGCCAGGGCGCCCAGCCGACCGATACAGTACGTCGATTGCTGCGTGACAGCGGCATCTGGGCCAAGTTTAAGGCAGGAGTTTCCGCCGACGCTTGAGCCTGGTCCGTATCCGGGGCCTGTGCCCCCACTACCCGGAGATGACCTATGAAAGACCTGATCGAGTTCATTGCCAAGTCCCTGGTTGAGAAACCTGATGAGATCGTTATCTCTGAAGAAGTGGCGGAGGATGGCTCAGTCCTGGTCAAGCTTGCTGCCGCCCAGGAGGATATGGGACGGATCATCGGCAAGCAGGGTCGAAACGCCAAGGCCATGCGCACCCTGCTCAATGCCAAGGCAACCCGGGAAAACAAGCGGGCTTCGCTGCAGATAATGGAATAAGCCTCTCGGTACTTGAGGCTTAGAGGTATGTTGGTCGATGTCGTCCGGTCAAAAGGCGTTACTGGAAGTTGGGCAGGTGGTCGGAACCCATGGCCTGCGCGGAGATATCAAGGTCCGGTTGACAACGTTCGATCCAGAGGACCTGCTGGCGGCCGAAAAGGTTTATCTGCGCAGCAAGGGCGGCGAGCCTGAACTGCTGACGCTGCTGCGTCAGTCCCTGCATAAAGGGCATGTTCTGCTGCGGCTGGCGGGCTTTGATTCTCTGACGGCTGTGGAGCCGTTGGTCGGTTCCGCGATTTTGCTGGACGAGGCGGAGCTTTCCGAACCTGACGCTGGACGCTATCGTTTCCACACCCTCGAGGGTCTGAAGGTTATCGACAGGCAGCTCGGACCGATCGGTATTCTGGTCGACATGTTTACCACCGCAGCCCATGACACCTATGTGGTTCACGGGGACTCCGGAGAGATTCTGATACCCGCGGTTTCATTGTACATTACTGAAATCGACCTTGAAGGCCGGATCATGACCGTCGATCTGCCCGAGGGGCTGGTTTCGCTAAACCGATGATCTTTGACATTTTGACATTGTTTCCGGGCATGTTCGAATCGCCGTTGCGAGAGAGCATCATCGGCCGTGCGGCAGAGCAGGAGCTGCTGCAGATTCATACCCATAATCTGCGGGACTGGGCCGAGGGTCGGCATCTGACGACCGATGACGCACCTTACGGCGGCGGCGACGGTATGGTGATGAAGCCGGAGCCGGTTGCACGGGCCGTGGCGGCGTTAAAGCAGAAATCTCCCGACGCGAAAGTTCTGCTCATGACACCTCAGGGGCAACCGTTCAAACAGGCCCATGCCAAACGGCTGGCCTGCGAGCAGGGGTTGATCTTCCTCTGTGGTCGCTATGAGGGGTTTGACGAGCGTATTAGGCTGGCCCTGGTGGACGAAGAATTCTCTATCGGTGATTTTATTCTCACCGGCGGTGAACTTCCGGCCATGGTCATGATTGACGCCATCGCCCGCTATCTCCCCGGAGTTCTCGGCAACGCCGGCAGTGCCGAAACCGATTCCTTTTCAGACGGTCTTCTCGAATATCCCCAATATACCCGTCCAGCGGTCTTTGAGAGCATGGGCGTGCCGGAGGTTCTCCTTTCGGGAGATCATGGTCGGATCGCCGCCTGGCGCCGGCGGCAGCAATTGCTGCGGACCTTGCAGAGACGGCCCGAGCTGTTGGAGACGGCGCGGCTGTCAGACGAGGACCGGCTGATGCTCGAAGAATTGCGCGGACAAGGACAATGTCAAACGGATAAATGAAATAAGCAGACGGGGAGAGGGTCCCCGCCTGTCAGCGCTAGACGATACAGAAAATACACTGAGAAGCATAGATCAGTAGATCAGCAGGAGGAACACAGATGAACATCATAGATCGGTTGGAAATGGAGCAGATCAAGAAGGATATCCCTTCTTTTAAGCCAGGAGACACTCTCAAGATCCATGTCAAGATCACCGAGGGAGACAAGCAGCGGATCCAGATTTATCAAGGCGTTTGCATCAAGCGTCTGAACCGCGGCCTCGCTTCTTCCTATACGGTACGTAAAATGTCCGGTGCTATCGGCGTCGAGCGGATTTTTCCGCTGCACTCCCCCAGCATCGAGCAGATTGAAGTCCTGCGTGTCGGACGGGTCCGTCGTGCCAAGCTTTACTACCTGCGCAACCTGCGCGGTAAAGCTGCGCGGATTCCCGAAAAGCGTTTGGTCTGATCGCCGTACATCAATTACACTGGAGCCCCGGCGGAAGCTGGGGCTTTTTTGTTTTGACATGCGCGGTATGGCTCTTGCGCAACCGGGGAGCACGCGACTAGAGTTGTCGGTGCGGTCCTGCTCCCCGGCTGCAAAAACCGGAAGTGATGGCGATTTTCCTGGACTGCTCTGGTGCGGAGTTCCGCTGATTCCGGGAGAAATGCATTTTGCTGATTGGAGGCCAAAGTGACAAGCTTGGCCCTTTTCCCAGATGACGAACCGTCGCTGTTGCTCTTTGAAGAGCAGGCGCGCAAGAGCGGCTATCGGGCCATCGTCGGGATCGATGAGGCCGGCCGCGGGCCCCTGGCCGGGCCGGTGGTGGCGGCTGCCGTTATTTTGCCTGAAGGCTTTGCCTTGTCAGGCCTTACCGATTCCAAAAAACTGAGCGCAAAGCAGCGTGAAGCATTTTATCCGGAAATCCGCAGGTCTGCCCGTGCTGTCGGAGTCGGTGTGGCATCGGCCGCCGAGATCGATCGGATCAATATTCTGCAAGCGACCCTGCTTGCCATGCAGCGGGCAGTCAGCCGGCTGCCGGTCGCAGCGGATTATCTGCTGATCGACGGCATTACTCCCCTGCCCGTCATTATTCCGCAACGCACCCTGAAAAAAGGGGACAGCCGTTCCCTGTCGATTGCTGCTGCGTCGGTCATTGCCAAGGTGGTCCGGGACCGGATTATGCTGGCCGTTGACCGCCAGTTTCCGGGGTACGGATTTGCCGTCCATAAAGGGTACGGCACGGCTCTGCATCGGCAGGCCATCGCCGAGAAAGGCCCGGTCAAACCGCACCGTAGCAGCTTTGGCGGTGTTCGCGAATATCTGGAGAGGCAATGAGCGAAGAGCGATTGGCGCTGGGACGCTGGGGGGAGGAACAGGCGGTTGATCATCTTCGGCGCTGCGGCATGAAAATCCTGGAGAGGAACTATCGGGTTCCCGTGGGGGAGATCGACATTGTCGCCCGCGACAGGAAACAGCTGGTCTTTGTCGAGGTCAAGGCGCGGCGCAGCACGCGTTTCGGCACCCCCCAGGAAGCGGTCGGGCTGCGTAAACAGCGCCAGATCATCCGCGCCGCCCAATGGTATCTTGCCGACCACAGGGCTGATAAACTTCAGCCCCGCTTCGATGTGATTGCCGTCATGCCGGGGTCGGACGGCACGGCACGGATCGAACATCTGCGTGACGCCTTCACCCTTGATTTTTTGAATCGTTGACAGGTCCGGGAGTATTGTATGAGCACAGCAATGAGCGACAATCTGAAGATATCCCTTCGGGAGCAGGGGATGCTGCGTCTCGCGGTTGTCACCCCGGAGCTGCGCGTTGCCGATGTCGCATTCAATGTCGATGCGATCCGTCAGGTCGGTCTTGCGGCCCTGGAACAAAAGTGCCGGTTCCTGCTTTTCCCGGAGCTGTGCATCAGCGGCTACACCTGCGGCGACCTGTTTTTTCAGCAGGAATTGTTGCAACAGGTTGAAGAGGGCCTGCTGCTGCTGGCGGAGTTTTCGGCCCGGCACAAACAGACCCTGGTTGTCGGTGCTCCGCTTCGCCAGCGGGGCCGCCTGTTCAACTGTGCCGTTTTTATCTCCCATGGCAGCATTTGCGGGGTTGTGCCGAAGACTTTTTTGCCGAATACGGGCGAATTTTACGAACAGCGCTGGTTCTCGAGTTCGGTGAACAGCGACAGTTCATCACTCTGCCTGCAGGGAACGGATATCCCCTTCGGCACCGACCTTTTGTTCCAGGCCGAAGGTTTCCCGGAGTGCCTGGTCGGCGTGGAAATCTGCGAGGATGTCTGGGCGGTTGCGCCACCGAGCGGTTCCCTGGCGCTGGCGGGCGCGACCCTGTTGCTTAACCTGTCCGCCAGCCCCGAGCTGCTCGGGAAGCAGGCTTATCGCCAGGCCCTGGTGGAATCGCAATCGGCCCGTTGTCTGGCCGTCTATGCCTATGCCTCGGCAGGACCCTGCGAGTCGAGCACCGATCTGGTCTTCTCCGGACACTCGCTGATTGCCGAAAACGGCCAGGTGCTGGCGGAAACCGTACGGTTTCAGTTCGACAGTCAGCTGGCCTTTGCCGACGTCGATCTGGCGCGGCTGATCGGCGAGCGTCAGCGCAACAGCAGTTATGCGAGCGGGCTCGCCGACCGGTGCTATCGCGTCCTGCCGTTCTTCATGGACGAGAGCCTGGTCGGCCGCCTGCGGCGCCCCGTCAGTCGCAGCCCGTTTGTTCCGCCGGATGATGCGGAACGCTGTGCCCGCTGCCGGGAAATTTTCCAACTGCAGACCAGCGGTCTGATAAAGCGGCTGCGGCATACCGGCAGCAAAAAAGTGGTGATCGGACTTTCCGGAGGGCTCGATTCGACCCTGGCCCTGCTGGTGACGGTCAAGGCATTCGATCGCCTGCAACTGGAGCGCAGTGGCATTGTCGCCCTGACCATGCCCGGCTTCGGAACCACCGAAAGGACCAGGGGGAATGCCGAACGGCTGGCTGAACTGCTGGGGGTTGAGCTGCGGGTCGTCAGCATCGACCAGGCGGTCCGGCAACATTTCAGCGACATCGGGCATGACGAGTCCTGTCATGATGTGACGTACGAAAACAGCCAGGCCCGCGAACGGACCCAGATCCTGATGGATGTCGCCAACCAGGTCGGCGGTCTGGTGATCGGCACCGGTGATCTGTCGGAGTTGGCACTGGGCTGGTGCACCTACAACGGCGACCATATGTCGATGTACGGCGTCAACTGCGGTGTTCCCAAAACACTGGTCAGGTACGTGGTGGAATGGTGCGCCCAGGTCGAATTTGCCGATGAGATTGCGCAGATCCTCCTCGATATCTGCGCCACGCCGGTTTCCCCCGAGCTGCTGCCGCCAGACGAGGAAGGGAATATCGGACAGTTTACCGAGCAGGTGGTCGGCCCCTATCAGCTGCACGATTTCTTCCTCTACCAGGTGGTGCGGATGCACTATCCGCCGAGCAAGATTCTACTGCTGGCCCGGCAGGCGTTTGCCGGAGAGTACGACTGCAGCGAACTGCGCATCTGGTTGCGGCTTTTCTACCGCCGATTTTTCTCCCAGCAGTTCAAGCGCTCTTGTCTGCCCGACGGACCGAAGGTCGGCAGCGTCGCGCTCTCTCCGCGCGGTGACTGGCGGATGCCGAGCGACGCCAGTGTCAGTCTCTGGCTCAAGCAGCTGGAGGAAGAAGATTGAGCGGCAGGCTGTATGTGGTTGCCACCCCGATCGGCAATCTGGAGGACATGACCTATCGTGCCGTGCGGATCTTGCAGGAGGTCGATCTGATCGCGGCGGAAGATACGCGCCACAGTCGCCGCCTGCTCAACCATTATGCCATCAGGACGGCGCTGATCTCCTATCACGAGCATAACGAAATTGAGCGCGCCGAGCAGCTTCTCACCCGGCTCGGCAGCGGCGCGTCCCTGGCGCTGATTTCCGATGCCGGAACCCCCTGTATCGCCGATCCCGGTTACCGGCTGGTGCGTCGCTGTCGTCAGGCCGGCGTGGAGGTGGTTGCCGTTCCCGGACCTTCCGCTTCGATTGCGGCCCTTTCGATCTCGGGTTTGCCGACCGACAGCTTCACCTTCATCGGTTTTTTGCCGACCAGGACCCAGGCCCGCCGGACGGTGTTGCAGGGACTGCTTGGCGAGCCGCGAACCCTGGTCTGCTACGAAACGCCGCACCGGCTGGCGGCCTGCCTGCATGATATTGTCGAGGTGCTCGGTGATGACAGGGAACTCGCTGTTGCCCGGGAATTGACCAAGCGCCATGAAGAGCTGTTTTACGGTACGGCAGCGGCGGCCCGCGAACATTTTTCCGCCGCCAAGGTGAAGGGAGAACTGGTTCTGGTGATCGGGCCGGCACCGAAAAGGGCACCGGAAGGCACGGTCCGCGAGGCCCTGCTGCAGTTGCGGGCTGAAACCGACCTGAGCTGGAAGCAGATTGTCAAGCAGGTTGCCAGGGATTTCGGGCTGCCGGGCAGCGATGTCTATCGCGCGTCGCTGGAACTGCGCAAGGAAGAGTAACCGACGACAGCGCCCGCTTTTGCCGGAGCACCGTCGTTAGCGTCGTCCGCTTCCCGCCCTATTCCCCCTGTTCCAGCCCGTAGGCTTTGATTTTACGGTGCAGGTTGGAGCGTTCCAGTCCGATCTCCTCGGCGGTACGGGAAATGTTCCAGTTGTTCTTCTGCAGTTTTTCCAGCAGAAAATGTTTTTCGAACAGCTCTTTGGCTTCCCGGTACGAATCCGGCAGCGGACCGCTGCCGTCAATCCGCTGGTCGTCGTGCCGGGTTCCCAGCTTGACGAACGGCAGGGGCAGGTCGGCAAGTTCGATCTGCTGCTCGGGGGTCATAATGACCAGCCGCTCGATCAGGTTTTTCAGTTCGCGCACATTGCCCGGCCAGTCATAGTTGGCCAGCGAGAGCAGGGCCTGAGCGGAGAGGTTTTTTGTTTCACGGCTTTCCTTGCTGCAGAAATAGCTCAGGAAATGCCTGGTCAGCATCGCGATGTCCTCACGGCGCTCGCGCAGCGGCGGAACCACGAACGGCAATACGTTCAAGCGAAAATACAGGTCCTCGCGGAAGTTTCCTTTTTTGATCTCCTCTTCCAAGTCTTTGTTGGTGGCGGCGATGACACGCACATCGACCTCGATGGTCCGGTTGCCGCCGACCCGTTCGAAGGTTTGCTCCTGCAGGATGCGCAGGATTTTCGCCTGGGTTTTCAGACTCATGTCCCCGATCTCATCGAGAAACAGCGTGCCGTTGTGCGACTGGTCGAATTTGCCCTTGCGTGAAGCGGTCGCGCCGGTGAATGCACCCTTTTCATGCCCGAACAATTCCGATTCGATCAGGTCTTCCGGGATGGCCGCACAGTTGACCTCGACAAATGGCCGATCGTGACGGTTGGACTGGTGGTGGATGGCGCGCGCCACAAGCTCCTTGCCGGTGCCGTTTTCACCGGTAATCAGCACCCAGCCGGCACTGGGGGCGGCAACTGCCATTTGATTCTTGAGCCTGGTGATCGCCGGACTCTCGCCGATCATTTCGTAATCCCGGTCGATCTTGGCCCGCAGAGCCCGATTTTCGGCGACCAGCTGGCCGATTTTCATGGCGTTTTGTATCGAGAGCAGAACCTTCTCCAGGGACAGGGGTTTTTCGATGAAGTCGTACGCTCCGAGACGGGTCGCCTTGACGGCGGTCTCTATGGTTCCGTGTCCGCTCATCATGATAACCGGCTGGCCGGGACGACTCTGACGCAGGCGCTTGAGGGTTTCCAGCCCGTCGATGCCGGGCATCCAGATGTCGAGCAGGATCAGGTCCGGATCTTCCGTTTGGGCCAGAGCCAGCGCTTCTTCACCGGTCGCGGCGCTGACCGTGCGGAACCCTTCGTCGCCGAGAATTCCCTCCAGGCTCTGGCTGATACTCTGTTCGTCGTCAACGATGAGAATTGTTTCCATTATAATCCCCGAAAGATATATGTCTGCAGTATCGATAAGATCAAGGTCAGCTGCGGCCTGCCGGAAGTTCAACGATGAACTTCGAGCCGCGCGGATGATTGTCGCGAACCCGGATATAGCCGCTGTGGTCGGAAATGATCGTTGCCACAATCGCCAGACCGAGTCCGGTTCCCGAGTTTTTGGTCGAAAAATAGGGCTCGAAAAGTCGGGGTTTGTCTTCGGCCGGGATACCGCAGCCGGTGTCGGCTACGGTCATGGTGAGGATCTGCAGGTCGTGATTGTAGAGCGTCTCCAGCCTGATCTCTCCCTTTTCGTCCATGGCCGCAACGGCATTTTCAAGCAGGTTGATGATCGCCCTTTTGATCTGTTCCCGGTCCAGATTGGCAATCGGCAGATGCTGGTCGAGGGCGAGACCGAAATGGATCTGTTTGTGCCCCTCCTGGTAGAGAACCAGGGTTTCACTGATAATATCGTTCAGGTTGCAGGGGGAGGGTTTTATGGCCGGCATCCGGGCAAAATTCGAGAATTCGTTGACCAGGTTTTTTAATTCGTCAACCTGATGGATGATCATTTTGGTGCACTCGTCAAAAACATTGTCTTCCGCGGCAAAGCGGTCCAGATAGCGCCGTCGCAGCCGTTGGGCGGAAAGTTGCACCGGAGTCAACGGATTCTTTATCTCATGGGCGATGCGTCGCGCCACCTCGCGCCAGGCCTCCATCCGCTGGGCTTTGATCAGATGGGTCAAATCGTCAAAAACCACAACCGTTCCCATGAACTTGTCGGCATCGTCCCTTAAGGTACTGAGATGGGCGAGAATGGTGATTTTCTCATCGCCTATGGAGAGGGTCAGCTGCTGGCGGACGGTTCCTTTTTCCGACTGGAACAGATCCCTGAAGAGTTCCTTGATTTTCGCCCGGTAGGCTGATGGAATCACCGCCCTGAAGTCCTTGCCGAGCACCGCTTTTGAGCTGAAGCGGAGCAGTTTTTCCGCCGACTTGTTGATGGTGGTAATCCGGCCGTAGCGGTCGATGGAGATGACGCCGGCGGTGACATTGGCCAGCACGACCTCCATGTAGCCGCGGCGCTGGTCAAGTTCCAGGTTGGACGCCTGCAGTTCCTGGTTGGCCGACTCGACCGCCTGGCGGCTGCGCCGCAGATCAGCGGTCATCATGTTGAACGCTTTGACCAGGGTGCCGACCTCATCGGTGCTGCGTGTTTCCAGCTGGATATCCAGATCGCCCGAGGCCACGCGGGACGTCGCGTCGGCCAGATCCTGAATCGGAACGGTAATGCCGCGGGCCAACTGGAAGCCGAACCAGGTTGCCAGAAAAAGGATGATCAGGGCGATCAGCAGCAGGACGATGACATAGCTCTGCTGGATCTGGGTTTTGATCAGTTTGGTGGTTTTGTACTGCTCGACGGAGGTCGCGATCTCCTTCATTTTATTGATCAGGGAGTAGGGCACATAGTAGTTTACGACCACGACGCCGACCACATCCTTGGGGTTCCAGTTGGAGTGGATCGGGACAAAGCCGCGAATCAGATCGGCCTTGCCGACCGGGGTGATGCGGGAAAAGCGATTGTCCTGCAAGCCTTCGAGAACCGGGTCGGAGGTTGCCGCGGTGATTTCCAGAATCGGGATTTTCGGGTTGGCAACCCTGACCAGCTCTTCGTTGGTTGCGGAAAAGACTTCAACGATGCCCAGGTTGTACTCTCCCTGTTTCCGTTTGATCAGGCTGCGCAGCGCCTCAAGGTTCTCCTCGTTGATCAGTTTCTCTTCCTTGATCCGCGATGCCAGCTGATCGGCATAGTAAAGGGCGTTGGCCTCCGAATTGCGATAGTAGGTCTGGGCCACTTCCAGGGATTCATCGAGGGCGGACTCGACCTGGGTACTGAACCAGCTGTCGATGCTCTTGCTGATAAAACCGGCGGAAACCAGAAAGAGGACGATGGTCGGAATCAGGGAAAAGGCGATGAAGGTCCCGACCAGTTTGCTGCGCAAGCGGGCGCCGGGAACCCCTCTGCGTCGTTCCAGGATCAGTTTGAACAGGTTGCGGAAAATCAGGAACAAAAAGGAGAGAACCAGCAGCAGGTTCAGATTGATCATGGTCAGGGCGACTACCCCGCCGCCGAGAGGAAAGCGGGTGGTAATGTCGAGGAGTTGCAGTTCCAGTCGGGGCAGCAGGGCGATGGCGACGATAAGCAGCAGAATGAGAATCCACTCGCGACGGCGCTTGCTCCGTTCGGGGGACTTAGTCCCGGGTGTTGCGGTTGACGATGGCGTCACTTGCGGTCCTCATATCCTGCTGAGCCTCAATCGGATCATTGAACGAGATAGTCGCATGATTGTAGGCGAAGCCGTTGCCGAAAAGCAAGTTGCCCGAAACGAACAAAGGCAGCCCGCGGGGCTGCCTTTGAGAGACATTGAATAATTTACGCCTAAGCCTTGATCCAGGCCAGGTTGGACGCATAGGCCTGGGCGACGGTTTTTCCGGCTTCGTGAAGTGCCGCTTCGCTGAATTCCACATAGGTCCAGCAGTCAGGGGTGTCGAGGATTTTGCGGACCATTTTGGCGTTGATGTCGTGCCCGGCCTTGAAGGCGCGGATATGGCCGAGCATCGGGTGTCCGAGCAGGCTGAAGTCGCCGCAGGCGTCGAGGATTTTGTGGCGCACGAACTCGTCCTGAAAACGCAACCCTTCGGGGTTCATGACCCCTTCTTCGTTGATAACGACAGCATTGTCCAGAGACCCGCCGCGGGCAAGTCCGTTGGCCTTTAGGTATTCGACTTCATGAAGAAAACCGAAGGTGCGGGCCGGGGCGATCTCTTTGGAGAAGCTTTCCGACGAGAATTTCATGCTGTACTGCTGCAAGGCGATCGCCTTGTGCTCGAAAGCGATGTCGAAGGTAATGCGGAAGAAGCGGGAGGGGATGATATTGATCCGTTTCTCACCTTCGATAAGCTCGATCGGCTTGCGAATCGCAATAAATTTGCGGCTGGCGTCAAGGTTTCTGGTGCCGACTTTCTGCAGCTGCTGAATAAATGGAGCCGCGCTGCCGTCGAGAATGGGGATTTCCGGGCCATCGATATCAACGTGAAGATTGTCGATACCGCAAGCGGCCAGGGCGGCAAGAAAGTGTTCCACGGTGGAAACGCTCAGACCGTCACGGCCGAGGACAGTCGCCATCCGGGTGTCGACGACATTTTCGGCCGCGGCCTTGATGGCGACGGTCCGTTCGCCGTCCCGGCGATGGAAGATAATGCCGGTGTTCGCTTCAGCCGGGCGCAGCCTGAGCCGGATGTTTGCTCCGGAATGGAGTCCGATCCCGCTGATCTCGGTTGAAGTATTGATGGTACGTTGAAGAATCATAGGACTACCGCCTGTTGGGTCTGTTGGGAATATAGTAATTCAGGTGCTTGGGTAAATGCAAGTTTCTTGCCACCCATCCTCCTGCCGTAAACGCCTGAAATTGAGGGATAAAGTTTTTGCGAAAAGGTTGGTTCGGCACGGTCTGTGGTGATTATACAAGGACGGAAGCGCCACTTTTGTGGCGTATATGACACAGGTCGCAGCTGTTAAGCGGAAATTACATGCGCCCCGAGCGAAGGATGGCAATCGCCAGCCCCAGGCCGAGAAAAGCGGCGATGGAATAGCCGAACAAGCCGAGGATCGGAAAGTCGAAAAGCATCGGTCCCTTGTCGGTCTGCATGATTAACGAAGAACCGACAACCAGGGCCGCGATGATCAGGCTGAACGAGATGCGGTTGCTCGACTTGTCGAGATCGTTAATCAGCCGATCGAGACCGCGATGTTCCAGGTCGATCTTGAACTTGTTGCGGTTGATGCGATGGATCAGCTCGCGCAGATCCTGCGGCAGTTGGCGAACCAGGGAGCCGTAATCGCGACCGATGCCGAGCAGGTCGCGTGAAATCCAGGTTGCGCTGAGCCTCGAGCGCAGCAGCCGCTCGACCCGCGGTTTCAGGTGGAGCACCAGATTGAACTCCGGGTCGAGTTGACGGGCCACCCCTTCCAGGGTGGCCAGCGCTTTGGCGAGCAGGATCAGGTCGGTTGGAAAACGGATTCGATAACGGGTCAGGATTGCGATAAAGTCGGTGAGAAGCTTGCCGGTGCTGAACTCCGCCAGGGTCAGGTCGTAATAGTCGTCGATAAATTCGACGATATCGCGTTTGAGCGCACTGCGGTCGATATCTTCCCTGAGATCACCGGAGTAGACCATCAGGCTGAGGATCCGGTCGGCGTCCCGCTGCAGGACCGCCATCAACAATTCGGCCAGTTGTTGCTTCAGTTCATCGTCAAGGCGGCCGACCATGCCGTAATCGAGAAAGCAGATTTGCTCTTCCGGCAGGACCAGAATGTTGCCGGGGTGCGGATCGCAGTGAAACAGCCCGTGAACCAGAACCTGCTCAAGCAGCAACCCCGCACAGTTTTCGGCGATTTTCTTGCGATCGAGCCCCCGCTTCTCCAGTTCGGCAAAAGCGGTGACCTTGATCCCGTCGATGTATTCCAGGGTGAGGACCGACTCTGCGGTCTGTTTCCAGAACACGCGGGGCGTGTAGGCTTCGGCGGAGTCTTCGAAGTGGCTGAAAAAACGGTCGGTGGTATGCCCTTCCCGGGTAAAGTCCACTTCGCGAAAGACACTGCGGCGGAATTCCCGGACCGCTCCGGACGGATCGTAAAGCACCGTGGTCGGCAGGTGATTCTCGACCAGATAGGCCAGTCCGGCCAGGATGTCGAGGTCGGTTTCCAGAATTCCCAGGATGCCGGGCCGTCTGATTTTGATCACCACCTCTTCACCGGAGTGCAGGCGTGCGCGGTGAACCTGGGCAATCGATCCGGCGGCAATCGACTCCGGCTGGATTTCGGCAAAGAGTGTTTCCGGCGGTTGACCGAATGCGGTTTCGATCTGGCGGAGGATGTCCGCCAGGGGAACGGAGGGGACCTTGTCCTGCAGCTTGCCGAATTCGTCGGCGTAGTCCTGCGGCACCAGATCGGGGCGGGTCGAAAGGAGCTGTCCCAGTTTGACGAAGGTCGGACCCAGTTCTTCCATGGCCATGCGCAGCCGTTCCGGTTGCGTCAAACGTTCCATGCCCTGCGAGACGGCGCCGAAGGTGACGATCCGCTTGCCCAGCTCCAGGTAGTAGTTGATATTCAGCTGTTCAATGACGTGTCCGAAGCCGTACTTGATCAGAACGCCGAGTACCTGACGGTAGCGCTTGAGCGAGCGGATATTGCGGTTGATCTGCGCGAAGGGCAACATGGTATGAGGATATCCGGCTCGGTTATTTTTCTAGGGATTTTACGCGCTTTTCAAGCTGGCTCACTTTTTTCTTCAATTTTTCGAAGTCTTCGCTGGCAACCAGGCCCATGCGTTGTCCGGCTTTTCTGACCTCTTCACGGGCCAGTTCTTCGAGGCGCGTCTGGTTTTCCCTGGTCGCACTTTCCACTTTGCTGAGCAGCTTTTTCCCCTCTTCTTCGGTCAGATCAAGACGCTCCTTCAGTTCCTGGATCAGCTCTTCCCCCTTTTTTTGCGTCAGGGTGAGGGCACCGATGCCGGCCAACAAAGTCTTTTCGAATAATTCGAGCATGAGAGGCCTCCTGGAGAAATATGTCCATCAGCGGTGATAACCTGCGAAAATTATAGCATAATCGAAATGACCTGAAACAACACCGGACAACTTCAACCGGCCGGGGATAACGTCTGGCGCCCTGGGTTCAGGTTGCGTTACTGCGGCCGGGGAGTATAGCGATCTTTTTCGGAATAGATACATCCGCAATACTGCTGCCGGTAGAGTCCCATCTCTTTTGAAATGCGGATCCCCTCCTGCCAGCCGACCCGATAATCCTCATAATGGAAGATCAGGTTGTATTCAGCCGCCAGCTGGCGACCAAAAGCGACAATTGCATCATGTTGCTGGTAGCGGGAGTAGAGCAGGGTCGAAGAGAATGCTTCAAAACCGCCTTTCACGGCCTCTCTTGCCGTTTCGGTCATCCGGGAGCGATAGCAATAGCCGCAGCGCTGCGCCGGGTCGGCGGCAACTTCCCGCAGGAAGGGTTCCAGCAGGTACTCGTCACGGATCACCATCGGCAGCTCCACCCGGTCGGCATATTCCCTGGTCGTATCGAGACGCCGCTTGAATTCCTGATAGGGGTGGATGTTGTGGTTGAAGAAAAATCCGGTGACCTGGAAGTTCTGCTCGCGCAAGATTTTTACCGGAAAAATTGCACAGTTGCCGCAACAAATATGTAACAGGATGTTCATGGCATCACCTTTCGGATGGTGTCGGACTTCCCTGCCGCATTGCAATTACCCGGCAGCATGGCGCGAAACAACGGTCTCTGTCAATGATCCAGCCATTTCCAGGAAGGCAGAGCCAGTTCCTTCCAGAGTTTTTTCGCCAGCCGCTCCGCGGCTTGCGGACTCTCCAGGCGGGTGTGGGTCTGGCGCGTCAGCTCCCGGCGCAGCCGGCGTAAATCATTGCGGTATGAGGTCAGGATGTCATCGAGCTGTTGCTGGTCCTGCGGCAGTTCGACATCGGAACGGCCGAGCTCCGCACAGAGCTTGAGCGCTTCAACCGTCGCAGCGCCGCGCAACGAAAAATGCTTTTGGTCGGCATCGATCAGTTCGAATTCTCCCAGCAGTTCGCTGAGCACCTGCAGCGGCGGCTGAAAGCGATAGGCTGTCAATTGCGGTTTCTCCAGCTGGTAAAGATACTGTGCCGGGAAGTCCGGAACGCCGAAGGCGTCCAGATGGCGCAGGATCTCTTCCCGCTGGCTGCAGACCGCGGTCTCGGGCGCTGCCGGAAACGTTTCCGGCAGCCGTGGCAGTTGCGGGCAGGAGATGTCGGTCGGCACGGCGCTGCCGAGCAGGTCCGACAGCTGGCGATCCAGTCGTTTCGACGACGGCGTTTTTCCGGTCCCTCCCGGGTCCGGAAACCCCAGCTGGTCGAGGACGTTTTCTTCCGGGATCGGCCAGCCCAGGTCGGTCCCTTTTCGTCTCAGCTCTGTTGTCGTTCGCGGCATCCGGTTGCCGCCAAGGATTTTCCAGAAACAGCGGCCGAGGGAGCTTCTGCTGTAGTTTAACAGACCCGCCTCCGTGATGGCTGCGGCCGAGACTTCGGAACAGGGCTGGAGCCGGTCGGAAATGAGCAGGCGGTATTGTTCCGGGGTCAGCAACAGGCTGAGCAGCAGCAGCGAGCGGTTTGCCCCGTGCCGTTCATCCCAGTCGAGCTGCCGGTCTTCCGCTGCGCTGCGCACGGTTGTCAGGCCCGCCACCGGTTGCTGCCGTGCGAGCTGCAGAACGGTGGTTCCCTCGCCGAGGGAGACCGTCAGCAGGCGGAAGCTCTCCCTGATCAGTTGCCACAGGGTTTGCCCGAAGGGTTCGGACAGCCAGCTTAACGGGATCTCCAGTGTCAGTTGCGCTTTTGCCGGGCTCAGGCCGAGCAGGTGAACGGTTTCCAGCACCCAGCACGGGGTATCGGGCGGGAATTTGAAACGCCGGGTCGGCCAGGAGGTGCGCAGCAGGGCGTCGCAGCGCTGCCGTTCTTGCCGGGGAACTTTTCTTCGGTTGACGAGCTTGCCCTGAACCCGAGCGGCCGGTAACGAAGGGGCGCTCAGGGTGAAAAGGTTGCCGCTGTATTGCCGTGCCGGCGGAAGACCGTTGATCGAGCGCAACAGCGCCGCCGCCGCCAGAAAGGAGGGCGAGTCGGACAATTCGTGTAGTTCCGCATGATTCAGCAGCGGCGTTGCGGGGTTGATCTGCAGCAGCGGTCCGCTCGGGCCGGCCGCGGCAAGACTCGCTTCGGCGACCTCGTCCGGTGCCTGCAACAGGTGATTGATCGCCCGGATCGCCCGCTCCGGCGGGACGTTCCAGCGGATCTGTCGCAGCCGCAGTTGCAGGTGATGGTAACAGACGGCACTGTCGATCGGCAGGGCCGGTTCCCGGTTTTTCCGCGGGAAGGCCAGCGGTTGATAAAGCTCGGCCGGCAGCGACGGCAGGGCCAGTTCCATCGCCCATTCCAGTTTTTCCGGCAGAATCGATTCGGGCAGGCGGTCGTGCCAGAGCAGGGCAAGCAGGCGCAGCAGGGTCAGCCGGTTGCGCTGCTCGGCCTGGCGGTCGGCCCTGGTGGTTTCCAGCAACCCCCCTTCGGCTCTGGTTTGGCGGAAGGTGGTGACCAGTGAGCCGAGCGCCGAATCGAGGGTTTCCTGAAACAGGTTGTGCAGATAACTGGCGGACAGCTCGGCGGTCGGAACCATGCCGAGCACCGAGAGCAGTTTGAGCTGTTCCATGACCTGGAGCAGTAGCGCACGAAAGATCTCGGGATCTTCACTGCGGACCACGGGAAACTGTTGCTCCTCGCGGGGTGGCGTTTCCGTTGAATTCCAGATCCGGATCCGGTCGCGTTCCCAGGTCACGAAGTGCCGAAGGCCGAGGGCCGCCGCGGTTGCGCAGCCGACGTCCAGCTGTTGCGGAAGGTTATTGTCCGGCAGCAGAATCACCCCTCCGGCCATCAAACTCTGGCGATTAATCCAGAAAACCAGCGGCGGTTGCAGGCGACCCAGGCGGGTATTGATCCGCGGGAACAGGTCGACCCGGCGAAAGGGTGTGCGCCCGTGTTCAATCACCAGTTCCGCCCAGACCGAAAGCTGTCTGGCGAAATGTTTCAAATCGGTTTCTTTCATGGCAGGCCCGGGGTGGATCAGGGTTGTTTCAGCTCCAGTTCAATGGTCAGTTCACGCAGGGCTTCCAGGCGTTTGTTGGAGATGCCCAGTTCCTTCCGGAGGCGTTGATTCTCGGCCAGACACCGATCGCGCTCTTGCATGGGAGCGGTCTGTCGGTCGGACGACAGCTGGTCAAGCTGCTGTTGCTGATGTTTTATCCGGGCGTTCCAGATCAGGACGGCATCCGCCCTCTCGGCCCAGGGACTGGCGGGATAACTGTCTTTGAGCTGCCGCAGTTGCCGCGGGTCCTGATGGCGGATCATTCGGTCTAAACCTTGGGCGAAGAGGCGCCGGGCCGCAGGTTCCGCAGCCGGCGCGCGGTCGCCGCCGAAGTGGTGCATGAAGGGTGTGCAGGCGCTCAGCAGGACCATGAAACAGAGTGCGATCAGTTTTTTCATGGTGCATCCCTTTGTTCAGCCGAACAGACTGCCAGGTTTCCCCTGCTCGGGAACGGCTTTCTGAAAATGGCGATAGCACTGCTCCGTAGCAACCCGTCCGCGCGGGGTACGGTTGAGAAAACCCTGCTGAATCAGGAACGGTTCGATGACATCCTCGATGGTATCACGCTCTTCGCCGATGGCCGCCGCCAGGGTATCGAGACCGACGGGGCCGCCGCGGAATTTCTCGATGATGCTCAACAGCAGCAGCTGATCCATAGCGTCCAGCCCCTGGTTGTCGACCTCCAGGCGCCCCAGGGAATGATCGGCCAGCGCGCGGCTGATGATACCGTTCCCCTCGATTTCGGCAAAGTCGCGAACCCGGCGTAACAGGCGGTTGGCGATCCGTGGCGTGCCCCGGCTGCGGCGGGCAATCTCAACCGCGCCTTCGGTCTCAATGGCGATGTCGAGGATGCCGGCGCTGCGGCGGACGATAGTGGTCAATTCGTCCGCCGAATAGAATTCGAGGCGGCTGATCACGCCGAAGCGATCACGCAACGGCGAGGAGAGCAGTCCGGCGCGCGTGGTGGCGCCGACCAGGGTGAAGCGGGGGATGTCGAGTTTGATGGTGCGCGCCGAAGGGCCCTGGCCGATCATGATATCGAGTTGGTAGTCCTCCATGGCCGGGTAAAGGATCTCTTCGACGACAGGGGAGAGGCGGTGAATTTCATCGATAAACAGCACGTCGCCCTCTTCCAGGTTGGTCAGCACCGCCGCCAGGTCCCCCGCTTTTTCGATGACCGGGCCGGAGGTGCTTTTGATGCTGACCCCCATCTCCTGGGCGATGATGTTGGCCAGGGTGGTTTTGCCGAGTCCCGGCGGTCCGAAAAAGAGGACATGATCGAGCGCTTCCTGCCGCTTGCGGGCGGCATCGATAAACACTTGCAGGTTCTTTTTGGCCTTCAACTGGCCGACATATTCCTGCAGTGACTGGGGGCGCAGGCCCATCTCGGTGGTCAGGTCTTCAGGTTTCAGATCCGCGGCAATGATGCGTTCGCTCACAGTGACTCCGGCTCCGGTCTATCTGACCAGAATTTTGAGCGCTCCCTTGAGGATCTCCTCAAGGGGAGTGTTCGGTTGAATTTCGATCCCTTTCAGGACTTTTTTCGCCAGACTTTCCTTGTAGCCGAGGTTGACCAGCGCCGAAACGGCATCATGAAGGCTGTGGTCGCCGCTGACCGGGGCCGCTCCGGTGGAGAGCGACGGCGCAGCGTTCGGCAGCCGGGCGGCCTTGTCCCGCAGTTCCAGAACCAGCCGTTCCGCGCTCTTTTTGCCGATGCCGGGGATGGCCGTCAGGCGCGGGACGTCGCCTTCGACCAGCGCCTGTCCCAGCTCATCGGTGGGAATATGCGAGAGGATGGTGATGGCCAGTTTGGGGCCGACCCCCGAGACGCAGAGCAGCAGGACGAAGAAGTTTTTTTCAGCTTCGCTGAGAAAGCCGAACAGCTGGAAGGCATCTTCCTTGACGTGGGTGTGGACCTTCAGTTGCACCCGGCCATCGTCCGGCAGGGCATAGAATGTCGACAGGGGGATGTGCAGGCGATAGCCGACGCCGCCGACATCGAGAATGACGTGATCGGTGCTGCGATAGGCGATCTGTCCGGTGAGCAAGGCAATCATCAGCGTCTCCCACGCGGCTGTCGGGCACAGCGGTCGATCCTGTCCGTCAGGTGATGGCTGTGCGCATGGCAGATGGCAACCGCAAGGGCGTCGGCTGCATCTTCCTGGGCGATTTCCGGCAGCTTCAGCAGGGTCCGGGTCATCTGTTGCACCTGCGTTTTGGCCGCCCGGCCGTAGCCGACCACGGCGCTTTTGACCTGCAGGGCGGAATATTCGGCCACCGGCAGTCCCGCATTGATGCCGGCCAGCAGGGCCACGCCCCGGGCCTGGCCCAGTTTGAGCGCCGAGGCCGGGTTCTTCGCCATGAAAACCTGCTCGACGGCCACCGCGTCAGGGCGAAATTCACTGATCAGGCGGCTGAGTTCCCGGTAAATACGCTGCAGGCGCAGGGCCAGCTCATCCTCGCTGCGGGTGAAGATCGCACCGTTGTCCAGATGGATCAGCCGGTTGCCCTGCTGTTCGATCAGTCCGTAGCCCGTGGCCCGGCTGCCGGGATCAATACCGAGAATTCTCATAACTATGAGGTGCGACGTTTTGGGTGCGACGTTCGAAGTTTAAACCTGCCAACCGGGAACATCGAACTTCGAACCACGCTTTACCCCATGATCCGTTCCATCTCTGCATCAGAGATGTCGAAGTTGGCGTGGACGTTCTGCACATCGTCGTTGTCTTCCAGAACGTCGATCATCTTCATCAGCGAATCGGCCTGTTTGCCTTCGACCGGACTCATGTTCTGGGGAATCATGGTGAGCTCGGCCGACTGGTAGTTCAAGCCCTGTTGATCAAGAGCATTCTTGACGGTTTCGAACTCAGTGGGGTCGGTCAGGACTTCGATCACGCCATCTTCCTCTTTGACATCCTCGGCCCCCGCTTCCAGGGCCGCTTCGAAGATCGTGTCGAAATCATGGTCTTCGCCGAAAACGATCTGCCCTTTGCGGTCGAACATGAACGCCACCGAGCCGCTGACGCCCAGGCTGCCGCCGTATTTGTTGAAGGCGTGGCGGACATCGGCCACGGTGCGGGTCCGGTTGTCGGTGAGAAACTCGACAATGACGGCAACGCCGCCGGGTCCGTAGCCCTCGAAGATGCCTTCTTCGTAGGTCACTCCGTCGAGATCGCCGGTTCCTTTTTTGATGCCCCGTTCGATGTTGTCCTTGGGCATATTGGCCTGTTTGGCTTTGTCGACCGCCAGTCGCAGGCGCGGATTGGTTTCAAATTCGCCGCCGCCGATGCGGGCCGCCACCGTGATCTCCTTGATCAGTTTGGTGAAAACCTTGCCCCGTTTGGCGTCCTGTGCCCCTTTGCGGTGTTTAATGTTCGCCCATTTACTGTGACCTGCCATGGTTCCTTGCTCCTTGCCGTACCTATTAAAACGCCGGCACGGCTGCCGGCGTTCGAGTTTGTCCGGTGTTTATCGAAAAAAATCAGTGGTCCTGGGGAGATGAGCGATAGCCGACGATTTTGAGGCGGTCGATGACCTTGGTAACACCGTCGACCCCGGCAGCGTCATCCTTGGCCGCTTTGCGCTCGATTTCACTGTAGACGTGCCCGTCCAGGGTGACCACTCCGTCCTTGACGTCAATATTGAAATAGATGTCCTCGATCCGCTCGTCCGCCAGGCGGGCAATCTGGATTTTTTTCTGGATAATCAGGTCTTTCAGCTTTCTGTTGCCGTCCTCCACATTTTCCGCCAGGTTCTTGTCCTTGACGCCGGCAACGATCAGCTCGACCGCCGTATCGAACGACAGGCGGATGGTGTTGATGATCAGATCGTAGTGCAGGGGGTCTTCCCAGTTGCGATCATGGTAGTACTTGATGAATCCGGCGCGCTGCTGGTCGCTTTTGCGGACCATGGAATGCGCCAGGTCGGGATCGATCCATTCCCGCTCCGCCCAGCGCTCGACCCGGTCCTCAAAGGGGGCGATGACCCGGACCCGGTAGACGCTGTTGATGCCCGGCAGCAGATCCTGCCCGCCGCGACCGTAAATAATGACATCACCCTTCAGTGCCTGTTCCAGCACGATCAGCTGGATACGATGCATGCCGAGTTCGATCTGCCGGTCGAGTTTTTCAATAAACGCGGGCGGTTTCTCATCGATCTGGGCCAGGACTTCGCTGGTCAGACCATATTGCGAGGCAAAATCCCTGATGGTGTCGCCGTCGATCAGTTTGTAGCCGAGGGCTTCAGCCGCCTGATGCGCAATCGGAATGCCGCCGCTGCCCATTTCTCGTGAGATGGTAATAATCGCCATAGCTTGATTCTCTCCGGGTTGGTTGTGCTTGATGCTGAACAGACTAACACAATTATCGAAAAAAAATGACCTCAGACTGATGAGGCGGAGTCGAAGCCCGGTTTGTGGTCAAAGTAGTGGAGTGTTTCAATGAAGCGCACGGTGCGACTTTTGGAACGCATCACCACGGTATGGGTTTTCGCGCCGTTGGAAAAATAGCGGACGCCGCGCACCAGATCGCCGTTGGTGACGCCGGTCGCGGCAAAGAACACTTCGCCCCGGGCCAGATCTTCGGTGCGGTAGATGCGGTCAAAGTCGACGATCCCCATGGCTTCGGCCCGGCGGCGCTCTCCGTCGTTCAGAAACATCAACCGCCCCTGCATGAATCCCCCCATGCATTTGACGGCGGCCGCCGTCAGCACCCCTTCGGGAGCGCCGCCGACGCCCATCATCATATCGATGCCGCTGTCGATCACTGACGCCGCAATGGCCGGAGCGACATCGCCATCGGTGATCAGCTGGCAGCGCGCGCCCGCCCGGCGGATGTCGTCGATGGCTGCGCTGTGGCGCTCGCGGTCGAGCAGGACCACCGTCAGATCCTGCGCGTGACAGCCTTTCGCTTCGGCCAGGCGACGGACATTTTCCCCCGCCGGGGTGCGGATGTCGACGACGCCGTGACCGGCCGGGCCGGTGACCAGTTTGTCCATGTACATATCGGGCGCATGCAGGAACCCGCCGCGCGGCGCCAGGGCGATGGTGGCGATGGCGCCGTTGGTCCCCTTGGAGCAGATATTGGTTCCTTCGAGCGGATCGACGGCGATATCGACCTCCAGATCCCGGCCTCTGCCGACTTTTTCGCCGATATAGAGCATCGGCGCTTCATCCATCTCGCCTTCGCCGATGACCACCGTGCCGCGGATATCCATCCGGTCCAGGGTGCGGCGCATCGCTTCCGTTGCCGCGGCATCCGCGGCAATCTTGTCGCCCTTGCCGACCCAGCGACCGGCATCCAGCGCCGCCGCTTCGGTGACGCGGGCCAGCTCCAGGGCCAGATTGCGATCCATCATTATGGTCAAGGTCGTCCCTTTTGGTCGGCTAGGGGTTTGTTTGACAGCAGATAATAATGGCATGAATGGCGGTCGAATTCAAGCTGCTGATGAAGGGGGGGGACTTCTCGCCGTCGTTTGCAAGGCGTCGCTGCGCAGGCGCATTTTTTGCCGTTTTGGGGCTAGTATTTATATCAAGCGTTGCCTATAGTGTCTTCTCAAAAAAATCGATGGAGGCTGCAGGTTGATGGTTCAGAGACTGATCGGCACACTGATCGTGCTGCTGCTGTGGGGGGCGGCGGCGCAGGCGGCGGTGGCGCAGGATATTTCCGCTGCCCAGGCGCGCGACATGCTCGAAAAGGATACGCAGGTTTATCTGCTGGATGTGCGGACCTTCGAGGAATACAGTCAGGTCCGGCTTGAGGGCGCAGCGCTGATCCCGATCGACCAGCTGTTGCGCCGCATTGCCGAAGTGCCCCGCGACCGGCCGATTCTGGTGTACTGCGCGGTCGGATCACGCAGTACCCAGGTGGGCAACTATCTGGCGAAAAGCGGATACGGTCCGGTCTACAATCTCAGCGGCGGCATCTGGGCCTGGCAACTGCGCAAATTTCCGGTTCTTGAGGGCGGTCCCTGAGTACCGAACCGAAGAGCACGGCGGCAGAGCCGGTCTGCCGAGCTGCTTGATTATCCTAATATGTTCATTCGCAGGACACCCCTTGAACGAACCATCCCTAACAGACGCCGTCGAAGAAAAGCCCGAGCTGATTGCCGTTTTGCGTGAGCTGATCGGCGCGCGGGGCGGGATCAGTTTTGCCGACTACATGGGGCAGTGTCTGTACCATCCCACCCATGGCTATTACACCTCGGCCCGCACCCGGATCGGCAAGGAGGGCGATTTTTTCACCTCGTCGAGCGTACATGCCCTGTTCGGCCGGCTGATTGCCCGGCAGTTGGAACAGATGTGGCGATTGCTCGGCGGCCGCGCGTTTACCATTGCCGAGCAGGGAGCGGGGGAGGGGCATCTGTGCGGAGATATCCTGGATGCCGCGGCGGAACAGTTCCCCGAGTTTTATGCCGCGCTGCGCTACCGGATTGTCGAGATCAGCCCCGATCAACGGCAGCGACAGGCGGCCAATCTCAGCCGGCATCTGGATGCCGGCCGGGTCGCATGGTGCGCCCTTGAGGACCTGCGCGGGATGGAAGGCTGTTTCCTCAGCAACGAACTGGTCGATGCCTTTCCGGTGCATCTGGTGGAAAAGCACCAGGGCGAACTGCGGGAAGTATTTGTCGTCAACGATGCCGGGGGCTTTGGCGAAGAGTTGCGGGCTCTTTCCACGGCACGGATTACCGACTATTACCGACTGGTCGGCGTGGAACCCGCCGAAGGGAACCGCGCTGAAGTCAATCTGGCCGCTCTCGACTGGATGGCGCAGGTCGCCGGAATGCTCGGCCGCGGCTTTGTCATGACCATCGATTACGGCTACCCGGCCGAAGAGCTGCTGGCCGCTTATCGCAAAACCGGAACCCTGCTCTGTTACCATCGCCACCAGTCGAATGAAGATCCCTACCGGCAGCCGGGTTGTCAGGATATCACCGCGCATATCGATTTTACCGCACTGCAGCGGGTCGGCGAGCAGAACGGTCTGCGCAATCTCTATTTCGGCGAGCAATACCGGTTTCTGATGGGTCTCGGTTTCTTTGAAGCGGTCGTGGAGCTGCAGATGCGGGAAACCGATCCGCACAAGGCCCAGTCGCTGCGCATGACCCTGAAAAACCTGATCCTTCCGGAAGGGGGGGGGATGGGGGCACGTTTTAAAATCCTGGTGCAGGGCAAGGGGGTCGCCGCGCCCGAACTGCTCTGCAGCAGAAAGATCAGGGATATCGGTGTGCCGCCGGGGGTGCTGTAGCCCGCGGTTTAACGGTCAATCAGGGTTGCGGAAGGATAATCTTCCGTCGCTTGTCGGCGTCGTTCAGTGACGCTATACTTAAACGGACACAAAACAGATCAAAACACGAAAATGGAGGTTTTATCCCATGAAGGCACAAGTTGAAGAAGTATTGGAAATGGTGCGTCCCGCGCTGCAGGCCGATGGCGGCGATGTTGAACTGGTCGATGTCAGTGACGATGGTGTCGTCAGCGTCAAGTTGACCGGCGCTTGCGGGTCCTGCCCCATGTCGACCATGACCCTGAAAATGGGCATCGAGAAAACCCTGATGGAAAAGATTCCCGGCGTAAAAGAGGTTGTTCAAGTCAGATAAACCGCAAAGACGGAGGTTGCCATGATCAAGGTCAAGACTTTCGGAGAACCGCTGGAGGTGTTCAGGGCTCAAAAAGAGCTGCACGAGCTTGACAGCCGGGTGAACGACTTTATCCGGGAGAACGGCATTAGCAAGGTCATTTCCGTCAGCGACAGCACCACCATGGAGGCCGGCAAGACCATCGGCCTGATCCGGGTGCTGGTTTACGAATAATCGGGAGTGGGACGCAGAGTTGAAAAAGGGCCGCAAGGCCCTTTTTTAATGCGCCGCCAGCCGGTTGCGGC
>DASWJX010000090.1:0-17491 GCA_036396915.1 Geopsychrobacteraceae bacterium
TGGGCTGTGAGATTGTCGATTTCGAGCATGGCTGCACCATCCAGGGTTTTGTTGGTATTCCGTATCCCATTTGTCTCCGCCGGAGTAACACCGCTGAAGGTAGATGGGAGATTTATTGCTTGTCAAATCCCGTGTGACGCAGCCGAAATCGGATGACGGCGTTGCGAACAGGGCGGCAAATGTTTGAGGCGTAAACCGAGTTTTTGCCGACCCGCACAAGCCGTTGTCCGGTTTCGGGAACCCACTTCAGCGGGCAAGGAGGTCGGGCGCCTTTTTCTGCTTACTCTTTTGTGGCGTGACAAAAGAGTAAGGCGACGTGCGGGGGCGCATCCCCGCGACCTTGTTCTCTTGAACTTTATAAAACCATCGGGACTCGCCCCGGCAGGCGACTCACTTTTCTTGCGCGCCAAGAAAAGAAAACAAAAGAGGGCGGTGATATTATGCCGTGGCGGCCATCCGCCCCAGATAGGCTTCCAGCACCAGCGGGTTGCGGCGGATCTCGTCGGGGCTGCCGGCGGCGATGCAGCGCCCGCTGTCCAGCACCACGACCTGATCGGCGATCCCCATCACCAGCTCCATGTCGTGTTCCACCAGCAGCAGGGTGTGGCCTGCAAGCCGCAGCCGGCGCAGCTGCTCGGCGACGGCGGCGGTCTCTTCGGCATTGAGCCCGGCGACCGGTTCGTCGAGCAGGATCAGTTGCGGATTGCCGACCGTGGCGCGGGCCAGTTCGACCCGTTTTTTGTCGCCGTAGGCCAGCACCGCGGCGGGCCAGTCGGCCTTGGCGGTCAGTCCGAAGCGGTCCAGCGCCTCCAGCGCCCGCAGCCGCAGCCGGCGCTCGCGATGGCGCAGGTAGGGCAGGCGCAGCATCGCCATGCACATCGACTGCCCCCCCTCGCAGGTCAGCCCGGTCAGGACGTTGTCGAGCACCGTCAGGCGCGGAAACAGCTTGAGGTTCTGGAAGGTGCGGGTGATGCCGAAGCGGACGATGCGGTGGGCCGGTTCGCCGGTGATGATCTTCCCGGCCAGGCGGACCTGTCCGGAGCACGGCGGCAGAATACCGCTGATGCAGTTGATCAGGGTGCTCTTGCCCGCGCCGTTGGGGCCGATCAGGGCCGTCACAAGGCCGCGCGGTACGCTGAAACTGACCGCGTCGAGCGCCGGCAGGCCGCCGAAGCGTTTACCGATATTTTCAAGCTGCAGCATCTTTGCGCCTCCGCAGCGCGATGCGGATCCTGATCTGTTCCAGCAGGCCGCTGACCAGGCCCTGCGGCAAAAACATCAGCACCAGCACCAGAATGCCGCCATGAACGAAATCCTTGTACGCTTCGAAGACGTCCATCCATTCGGGGAGCAGGGTAATGAAACCGGCACCGATCAGCGAACCCCAGACCGAGCCCATGCCGCCGATGACCACCATGATCACCAGGTCGGCGGAGACGAAAATGCCGAAGGAATCGGGGCTGACGAAGCCGTAGCAGTGGGCGTACAGGCTCCCCGCCAGCGAGGCCATGACCGCCGAAAGGACGAAGACCTTGACCTTGGCGCGCCGGGTGTCGACGCCGAGCGCGCTAGCGGCGGTTTCGTCGCCGGCCAAAGCCGCCAGGCCGCGGCCGACGCCGCTGCGCACCAGGTTGAGGCAGAGCAGCAGGCAGAGCAGGGCAAAGCCCCAGACCAGGTAGTGGAAGCGGATTTCGTTGTCGAAGGCGAAATCGCCCACTGCCAGCGGCGCAATCCCGGCAAAGCCGCTCGGGCCGCCGGTCACTTCATCCCACTGCAGCAGAACCGTATGCACGACGATATTGCCGCCGAGGGTCGCCATCGCCAGGTAATGCCCCGACAGCCGCAGGGCCGGAACCCCGACCAGCAGCGCGATCAGCGCCACCAGCAGCGCCACCAGCAGCATGGTCGGCCAGGCCGGCAGGGCGAAGGTCACGGTGCCGATGGCCGAGCCGTAGGCGCCCAGGCCGAAGAAGGCGGCATGCCCCAGGGAGATCTGGCCGGCGTAGCCGATGAACAGGTTGAGGCCGAGCACCACGATGACATGGATGGCGATCAGGTTGGAGAGGCCGAGATTGTAGGGGTTGTCCTGCAGCAGGGGATAGACCAGCAGCGCCAGCGACAGGGCGGTCACCCAGAGGCCGGTGCGGTGCAGGGAGAGGAAATAGAGGATTTTCTGTCTGCCGCTCATAGGAACCTATTTAGCGCTCAATCCCTTACGGAAGGCCTCGATATTCTGTTCGACAAATTTGCTGGGGGCCAGTTCCCTGATCGCCGCTTCACATTCTTGCGCGCTGCAGAACAATGACTTTTGCCTGACCGCCAGGCCGAGCAGCACCAGGTTGGCGAGCACCGCGTTGCCGAGCTGGCGGGCAATTTTTGATGCATCGATACGGATGCCTTCTCCCTGGTTTTCGGCGTTGATCAGGACCGTACCGTTCCCTTTCAGCAGCGGCTGGTGGACCGGCAGGTTGTTTTCCCAAAGCAGCAGGCCGACATCGGCCTGTCCGGCGCGGATCAGCGGGCTGGCGAAGGGGCCGACCTTGATGGTGGAGAGCACCGTCCCGCCGCGCTGGGCCATGCCGTGGGTTTCCGAGGTCAGCACCGGCAGGCCGCGCGCGACCGCGGCCTGGGCGATGACCCGGGTCAAAAACAGCACGCCCTGGCCGCCGATGCCGCTGACGATGATCTGTTGTTTCATCACTTGGCCTCCTTGCCGAGGGCGGTGACCGGGCAGACCGGGATGCAGGTGCCGCAGCCGATACAGCGGTCCCGGTCGACCAGCGCCTTGCCGGTCGCCGGATCGATGCTCAGGGCCGGGCATTCGAAGGCGGCCACGCATATCTTGCAGCCGCTGCAGTGTGCCGCGACGGACACCTGGAAACTCTCCTGGCTGTCGCGCACCCGGCGGTCCATGATGCAGCCGTGGCGCGAGATGATCACCGCCAGTCCGCCGTCCGGCTGGCGGCTATGGCGGTCGGCCTTTCTGAGCAGCGCGTCGAATGCCGGTTTGTCGTAGGGATCGCAGACTTCGAGGAAGTCGACGCCGCAGGCGCGCACCAGCGGTTCGATGGCGATCGCCCTGGTCGGGCTGCCGTCGGCGGCGATCCCCAGGTGCGGCACCGGCTGGCCGCCGGTCATGGCGGTGGTGGCGTTGTCGAGGATCACCACGATGATGCGCGCCTTCTGGATCACCGCGTTGATCAGCGCCGGAATGCCGGCATGGAAGAAGGTCGAATCGCCGATGGTGACGACGATGGTCGGAACCTCGCCGTCCTGCCGGTAGGCCTGGTAGAAGCCGGCGCCCTGGCTGATGCAGGCGCCCATGCAGTGCACCGTGTTGACCGCGCCGAGGTTCATGCCGAGCGTGTAGCAGCCGATATCCGAGGGGAAGATCCCCTGCGGGAAGCACTGTTTGATGCTGTAGAAGGCGGCCCGGTGCGGGCAGCCGGGGCAGAGCGACGGCCGCTGGCCGCGCCGTTCGGCGGCCGCTGCGGCGGGTTGCGGCAGGCCGAGAAAGTCGGCCAGCACCTGATGGACGACGTCCGGGGTCAGCTCCCCTTCCCTGGGCACCGCGCCGTTCTGCTTGCCGCGGGCGCCGGGGTGGGCGAGCAGCAGTTCGATGACCGGATAGGTCTCTTCCAGCACCAGCAGCCGGTCGTAGTCGCTCTTCAGCTTTTCGGCGAACCGCGGGTTGAGCGGATAGGGCATGATCACCTGGTAGAGATCGATCTTGCCGGCCAGCCCCAGTTCGTCGAGCAGGTCGAGCAGATGGCCGTAGACGATCCCCGAAGCGACCAGGGCGAGACGGGGGTAGCTGCCGTCCCCCGCGAAGAGGCGCGGCTGCAAGGCTGCCTCGCAAGCGATCTGCTCCAGGTTGGCGTTCAGCTTGCGGTGCAGCGCCGGCAGAAAGGCCGGGGTGGCCGCCCAGCGGGTCGGGTCTTTTTCGAAGTTGGCGGTCCGCCGCAGCTCCAGCGGCGCCGCCGTCGGCACATTCTGCCGCGAGTGACAGATGCGGGTGGTCGGGCGCAGCACGGTGACCACCTGATATTTTTCCGACAGCGCAAAGGCGGCGGCGACCAGTTCCTTGGCCTCGGCCGGGCTGGCCGGATCGAGCACCGGCACCCGCGCCTGCATGCAGAACAGGCGGGTGTCCTGCTCGTTCTGCGAACTGTGCGGGCCGGGATCGTCGGCGACGACCGCCAGCAGGCCGCCCTTGACGCCGAGATAGGCGGTGCGCATGAAGGGGTCGGCGGCGACATTCAGGCCGACCTGCTTCATCACCGCCGCCGCGCGTTTGCCGGTGTAGCTGGCGGCCAGCGCCACCTCGAAGGCGATCTTTTCGTTGACCGACCACTCGACATGCAGCGGTTCGACGGCGGCGTCACGGCGGTCGATGACCGCCTGCAGGATTTCCGTCGAGGGGGTGCCTGGATAGGCGGCGGCGACCTGGCAACCGGCTTCGATCAGCCCCTGGCCGATCGCTTCGTTGCCCATCAAAAGTTGGATTTCCTTGTTCATCTTGTTCATGTTTAAGGACCTTATCCGGTTATCCACTTCACTCAAGTTGTTGATTCAGGATCAGGGGTTTCGCCACCCGTTCGTTATTTGCCCAACAACCCCTTCGGCCGGACAAACAGCACCAGCAGCAGCACGACAAAGGCCACCACGTCCTTGTAGGCGCTCGACAGATAGCCGGCCGAAAGCGCTTCGAGCAGCCCCAGGCCGACCCCGCCGAGGATGGCGCCGGGGAAGGAGCCGAAGCCGCCGAGAATGGCGGCGGCAAAACCTTTCAGGCCGAGCAGCACGCCGACATCGTAGTTCAGCGTGGTAATCGGCGTCACCAGCACTCCGGCCAGTCCGCCGAGCGCTCCGGCCACCGCGTAACTGGTCAGCCGCACCCGCCCGGCGGGGATGCCGACCACCGCCGCGGCGGTGGGATTGGAGGCGACGGCGCGCATCGACAGGCCGAGGGAGGTTCGGTAGAAGAACCAGCTCAGCAGGCAGATGGCAACCACGGTCAGGGCCATGATCCACAGCGCCTGCGGCAGCACCGAAGCGCCGAGGATGGTTATCGGTCGGTCGGCGGTCAGCGGCGGCAGGGCCAGGCGGTTCTTGCCCCAGATCAGCTTCATCGCTCCGCGCAGGATGATCGAGATGCCGATGGTCAGGAAGATCAGCACCAGCTCGTGGTTCGAGCGGGAGGGGCGCAGTCCGCAGCGTTCCACCAGCATGGCGACCAGCGCCACCCCGGTCACCGCCAGCAGCAGGCCCGGCACCATCGGCAGCCCGGCGCCGAGCAGCGCCGAGAACATCAGCATGCCGCCCAGCGACACGAAATCGACCTGGACGAAGTTGACGATCCCCATGGTGTTGTTGACCACGCTGAAGCCCAGCGCGATCAGGGCGTAAATCGCCCCGCTGGTCAGTCCGGAAAAGATGAATTGCAGCAGGTCCTGAGTGCTGTGCAAGGAGGGCTCCTGTCCTCTGTCGACCCTGAAGAAACATCGGGTGGGTGCCGTACGATTCGTACGATACGTGACAAGCAGCCGAATTTACAGCCGGTTCATGGATCGTTCGACAGCTCCCTAGATTAGGGCACGCGGCGGGCAAGGTCAAGAACGGCTTGTCGAACGGTTGTCGAACGGCGCTTCGGAAGCGAAGCGCGCTCCGCTCGCGGCGGCTGCGCCAGCGGCGACAAGGGTTTTCCGTTGACCGCTGCACCGTTCGCAACTATTCTGTATTTATTGACTTTTTCATATCCGCCGGCGGTCGGGAAGGGGCGGCGGCGCAGTTTTGCGACGGGCCGGGGGGCGGGAAAAGCATAAAAAAAGACCCGAACCTGGAGGGGGGGTAGGTTCGGGTCTTAATGTTCCCGAAGGAACGGCCGATAAGATATAAAGCGCCGCCGGGATTGTCAAGCACAAAAAATCAATATTTGCGAAAAAGACGGAATTTTTCCGGGAGGACAGGGTATGGCAATCAGCGGCAGTCCGAAAAAAATGGCGCAGGACATCGCGGACAGTTATCTCAGTCTGTCTCCGCCCATGCTCAAGAAATTCACCCCGGCCGACCTCAAGACGATTCTCAACAGTTTGGCGCAGGTCAAGCGGGAGATTCGCCAGATTCAGGTTCCGCTGGAAGATGTCGTCCTGGTCAAGGCGAAAAACATGAAGCTGTCGCGCCTCAACCAGGCCGAGATCGTGCTGCGCAGTTACTGCAAAAAGAAACGGATTCCCCTCTGAAGGCGGACGGGACTTGGCCCTGCTTCCGCACAGTTGCCGGCAGCGAGTTTGCCTGGCTCCGCGGATTGGCGTAGTATGGTATAAGAAAATATCGGAAACGGCGGCATCCTGCTGTCGTTCGTTTTTTACTCTGCGGGAATTCTGAGGATCTAAATGCAAAAGCCTATATTGAACAGAGCCGGTCTGTTGCTGTTGGCCCTGCTGTTGGTACTGCTGACCGTCACGGGCTCGATGGGCAAGACGGCCACCGATTTCGACACCAATCGGGCGCGCTTGCTCGGACACATGGTTCAGCAGCAGTTGACCCAGCATCATTACACGCAGAAAAAGGTCGATGATGCGCTGTCCCGGGCGGCCTACGACCTGTATCTCAAGCAGCTCGATTTTCAGAAGCGCTTTCTGCTGAAAAGCGACGTCGAACAGCTCGCTCAGTATCGGGACCATATCGATGACGGTCTCAGGCGCGGCAGGCTCGATCTGCCGGAACTGGGCCGCAAACTGCTGAATCAGCGGATCGAAAAGGTCCGGCTGCTGACCGCGGCCTTGCTGGAGCAGGGTTTCGATCTGGAGCGGGACGAAGTTCTGGAAACGGATCCGGAAAAGGTCGACTTTGCGAGCGACGAAAAGGAGCAGAGGGAGCTCTGGCGCAAGATTCTCAAATACCAGGTTCTGGTCCGTTACCTGAACCTCTATGAAGACGAAGTCGGTGTCGAAGACGGCAAGCTGGTCGACGCGGAACCGGAGGTTTTGGACGAGCTGCGGCAACAAGCCCGGGAAAAGGTCAGAAAGAGCCATGAAGCCCTGTTCAGCAGGATGCTGGAAGAGACCGTTCAGGATCATTATGATCGGTATCTCAATGCCATCACCCGGGCCTACGATCCCCACACCAACTACCTGGCGCCGAACCTGAAAGAGGATTTCGATATCCAGATGAGCGGCTCGCTGGAGGGGATCGGCGCGACCCTGAGCGAAGAGGACGGCTATATCAAGGTGGTGCGGATCATTCCCGGCAGCGCCGCCTACCGGCAGGGGCAGCTGGAAGCCGACGACGTTATCCTGCAGGTTGGCGAAGACGCCGGCGAACCGGTCGATATCACCGATACCAGGTTGCGCGATGCGGTGACGCTGATCCGGGGCAAGAAGGGGACCGAGGTGCGTCTGACGGTCAAGAAGCCGGACGGCATCCGGGTGGTGATTCCGATCATCCGCGACGTGGTGGAGATCGAGGAAACCTTTGTCAAGGGGACCACGCTGAGCGACCAGGCGGAGGGCCCCAGCTTCGGCTATATCAAGATCCCCTCGTTCTACCGCGATTACAACGGCGGCACCGGCCGCAACTGTACCGACGATCTGCGCAAGGAGCTGCAGCGGCTGAAAAAAGAGAACATCGCCGGGCTGGTGCTCGACCTGCGCAACAACGGCGGCGGAGCCCTGTCCGATGCCGTATCGATCACCGGCCTGTTCATCGAGTCCGGCCCGGTGGTCCAGGTCCGTAACGGCGAAGGGAAGATCCGGGTGCTCGATGACACCGAGCGGGGGGTGGAATACGACGGGCCGCTGGTGGTGCTGGTGAATCGTTTCAGCGCATCGGCTTCGGAAATCCTGGCCGGAGCGCTGCAGGACTACGGCCGGGCGCTGATCGTCGGCGACGAGCACACCCACGGCAAGGGGACGGTTCAGGCGATGCTCAACCTGGATCGTGAGCTGAAGATGAACGGCATGGCCAAGTATATGCCGCTCGGCGCGGTCAAGGTGACCATCCAGAAATTCTATCGGATCAGCGGGGAATCGACCCAGGAACGCGGGGTCGTTCCCGATATCGTTTTGCCGTCCCGGATGGATGGCCTGAAAAGCGGGGAGAAGCATCTCGACAACGCCCTGCCCTGGGATAAAATCCAGGCCGTTGCCTATGACCGCCGGGACGTGAAAACCGATCTGGCCAAGCTCAAAGAGCACAGCGCCAGGCGGATCGGTGCGCAGGAAGCCTTCGCCGACATCGTCGAGCAGGCGGAACAAGCCCGGCAGCGCCGCGAGGAAACCCGGCAATCGCTGCTGCTGAGCAAGGTCCTGGCCGAACGGGAAGAGATCCGGCTGATGAATCGGAAGCAGGGCGGCCTGTCGCCCCACGGAGAGCTGGGCGGGGATGCGCTTGCAGAGGATGTGGAAGCGGAAACAAACGGTGAACCGCCGACCCTGGATGAAGCCATTGCCGATGATCCCTATGTTGCTGAAGGGGTGGCCCTGCTGCAGGAACTGAGCGGGCCGCGGAGCTGAAGCAGCGGCGCCGCCGGTTCTGGGCGGCGCCGCTGTGCGCCGAATTTAGCGCGCGGGATGTAACCCCGCTATTAAAAAGCATTTTTCCCGCCGGGACAAAAGGCGAAGCAGGCGCAATTGATTGACTAATGCAGCGGGATTATGTTAATCTGAACAGCTCTAGACAAAGGAGTTGTGATTTTGTTTAAAAAAGGGGACATGGCGGTTTACCCGACGCAGGGCGTCGGGGTGATCGAGGATATCGAGTCTCGGGAGTTTTCCGGACAAACTCAGAACTTCTACGTGCTGCGCATTGTTGACAGCGATATGACGATCATGGTGCCGGTGGGCAATGCCGGTCAGGTCGGCATGCGGCAACTGATCGAACAGGACCGCATCTCTTCGGTGTTCGAGGTGCTGGGCACCCCTGCCGAAGGCGGCAAGATCGCGTCCTGGAGCCGCAGGCAGCGCGAATACAACGATAAGCTGAAAACCGGCGACCTGCTGGAAGTGGCCGATGTGCTTCGCGAGCTCTACCAGATCCGCACCGGCAAGGAGCTGTCCTACGGCGAGAAAAAGGTTCTCGATCAGGCCCGCAGGCTGCTGGTGACCGAAGTCGCCCTGGCCGAAGGCGCCAAGGAAGATCTGGTGGCCGCCCGGGTTGAAGAGATCTTTCATTAACACCTGACAGCGACGGATTCTGCAGCCGGGCGTCGTGGCCTGGTTTTTTTTTGAACCGGAATATCGGGGGCGGCTCGCCCCTTCTTCTTTTTTCTGGCATTGCGATGAAAGCAACGGTTCTAGTTCCGGCGGCGGGGATGGGCCGCCGCATGGGCGCCTCGATCAACAAGCAGTACCTCGAGCTGGCCGGGCGACCGATCCTGGCCCACACCCTGGAGCTGTTTCAGCAGCATCCCGCCATCGACAGCATCTATCCGATCCTTCCCGCGGACGAAATTTCCTATTGCCAGACCCATATCGTTGACCGCTACGCCTTCAGCAAGGTGCGCCGGCTTGTGGCCGGCGGCGCCGAGCGGCAGGATTCGGTGTGGAACGGACTGCGCGCCCTTGCCGAGGATGGCGAGGTCGGCGCCGCAAGCATTGTGCTGATCCATGACGGTGCGCGGCCGCTGTTCGACACGGCGCTGCTGCCGCAACTGATCGAGACGGCGCAGCGGCAGGGCGGCTGCGTGGTCGGGGTGCCGGTCAAGGACACCATCAAGCAGGTCGACGGCGGCCGGATCAGCAATACCCCGGCACGACAACGGCTCTGGCAGGCGCAGACCCCCCAGGCCTTCCGCTTCGGGCTGCTGATGCGGGCCAATCTTTGTGCCGAGCGGGACGGCTTTCGCGGCAGCGACGACGCCTCGCTGGTGGAACGTCTGGGGCAGCCGCCGCTGATGCTGGAGGGCAGCTATCGCAACCTCAAGCTGACGACCCCCGAGGATCTGCTGATGGCCGCGGCACTGCTCGCGGCCCCGGAGGACACGCCATGATGCGGATCGGTCACGGCTATGACGTGCATCGGCTGGTCGCAAAGCGCAGATTGCTGCTCGGCGGGGTGGAGATCGATTATCATCTGGGACTGCTCGGCCATTCCGATGCCGATGTGCTGCTGCACGCCGTCTGCGACGCGCTGCTCGGCGCCCTCGGCATGGGGGATATCGGCAAGCATTTTCCGGACAGCGACGCGGCCTATGCCGGCATCGACAGCCGCAAGCTGCTGCGCGAGGTGGTCTGCCGGGGGCTGGACACTGGCTACCGGGTCGGCAACCTGGACGCCACGATTATCTGCCAGCGGCCGAAACTGGCGCCGCATATCGCAGCGATGGCGCAGAACATCGCCGCCGATTGCCAGGTGGCGGCCGGGCGGATCAACGTCAAGGCCACCACCACCGAAGAACTCGGCTTCGCCGGGCGCGGCGAGGGGATCGCCGCCCACGCGGTGGTACTGCTGGAGAAGTTCGAAAACATCTGATTGCACACCTGTCATCCGGATAAAGGGTAGAAAAAAATTATGAGCACAGCGGAAACCGCCGGCGGATCCAATTTCATCCGCACCATCATCGACGAGGATCTGCAGACCGGCCGCCGCAAGCAGGTGATCACCCGCTTTCCGCCGGAGCCGAACGGCTACCTGCATATCGGCCATGCCAAAAGCATCTGCCTCAACTTCGGACTGGCGGCCGACTACGGCGGGCGCTGTCATCTGCGTTTCGACGACACCAACCCGGTCAAGGAAGAGGACGAATACGTCGAAGCGATCAAACAGGATGTCGCCTGGCTCGGTTTCGACTGGGGCGAGCACCTTTATTTCGCCTCCGATTATTTCGAGCAGCTGTATCAGTGGGCGCTCACCCTGATCAAAAAAGGCAAAGCCTACGTCGACAGCCAGAGCGCCGAGGAGATGCGGATCAATCGCGGCACCCTGACCCGGCCCGGCATCGACAGCCCGTACCGAAAGCGCAGCGTCGCGGAGAATCTCGAACTGTTCGAAAAGATGAAGAACGGCGCGTTTCCCGACGGCGCGCACGTGCTGCGGGCCAAGATCGACATGGCCGCGCCGAACATGAACCTGCGCGATCCGGCCATGTACCGGATTCTCCACGCCCGTCATCATCGCACCGGCGACCGCTGGTGCATCTACCCGATGTACGATTTCGCCCACGGCCAGGAGGATTCCATCGAGGGGGTCAGCCACTCGATCTGCACCCTGGAGTTCGAGGATCACCGGCCGCTCTACGAATGGTTCATTAGCGAACTGGAGATCTTCGCGCCGCAACAGATCGAATTTGCCCGCCTCAATCTCAGCTTCACGGTGATGAGCAAGCGCAAGCTGCTGCAGCTGGTCAACGACCAGCATGTCTCGGGCTGGGACGATCCGCGCATGCCGACCGTTTCCGGGATGCGCCGGCGCGGCTATCCGGCGGCGGCGATCCGCAGCTTCTGCGAGCGGATCGGAGTCGGCCGCAGCGCGTCCTGGATCGACCTCTCGGTGCTCGAGGACTGCGTCCGCGAGGAGCTCAACGCAACGGCCTACCGCCGCATGGCGGTGCTCAAGCCGCTCAAGCTGACGCTGACCAACTACCCGGCCGAGCGGGTCGAAGAGTTCCGCGCGCCCAACCACCCCCAGCAGGAAACTTCGGGAACGAGGGGCGTGCCGTTCTGCGGCGAGCTGTACATCGACCACGACGATTTCATGGAGGATCCGCCGAAGAAGTTCTTCCGCCTCGGCCCCGGCCGCGAAGTGCGGCTGCGCAACGGCTACATCATCAAGTGCGACGAGGTGATCAAGGATGCCGACGGCCGGATCGTCGAGCTGAAATGCAGCGCCGACCTCGACACCCTGGGCAAGAACCCGGCCGACGGGCGCAAGGTCAAGGGGATCATCCACTGGGTCTCGGCCCGCCATGCGCAAAAGGCCGAGGTGCGCATCTACGACCGGCTGTTCAACCGGGAGAATCCCGACCAGGCGGACAATTATCTTGCGGCCCTCAACCCCGCATCGCTGCAGGTCAGCGAGGCGCTGGTCGAACCGAGTCTGCTGCAGGCGCAAGCCGGCGAGACCTTCCAGTTCGAACGGGTCGGCTACTTCACCGTCGATGCCAGGGATGCGCAAGACGGCAAGCCGGTCTTCAACCAGACCGTGACCCTGCGCGACACCTGGGCAAAAATGCAATGAAACTGATGGAGATTTATCGATGAGCCTGCGTATTTACAATACCCTAAGCGGCAAGAAGGAAGAGTTCCGGCCGCTGGTGCCCGGCAAGGTCGGCATGTATGTCTGCGGCGTGACGGTTTACGATTACTGCCACATCGGCCACGCCCGGGCCAATATCGTCTTCGACATCATCTATCGCTATCTGCGGTTCGTCGGCTTCGACGTGACCTATGTCCGCAACTACACCGATGTCGACGACAAGATCATCAATCGCGCCAACGAGCGGGGCATCGACAGCAAGGCGCTGGCCGAGGAGTTCATCCGCGCCTTCGACGAGGACATGCAGACCTTGGGGCTGGCCAAGCCGACCCATGAGCCGCGCGCCACCGAATATATCGACGAGATCATCGCCATCTGCCGGACCCTGATCGACAAGGGGCTGGCCTATGCCGCGGGCGGCGACGTCTACTACCGGGTCGACAAGTTCGACGGCTACCTGAAGCTGTCCAAGCGCAACATGGACGAGATGCAGGCGGGAGCGCGCATCGCGCCCGGCGAACAGAAGGAGCATCCGATGGATTTCGCCCTCTGGAAAGGCGCCAAGCCGGGCGAACCGAGCTGGGAGTCGCCCTGGGGGACGGGCCGGCCGGGCTGGCACATCGAGTGTTCGGCGATGAGCTCCTCGCTGCTCGGCGACAGCTTCGACATCCACGGCGGCGGTCGCGACCTGATCTTCCCCCATCATGAAAACGAGATCGCCCAGAGTGAGGGCGCCAGCGGCAAGCCGTTCGCCAGGTACTGGGTGCACAACGGCTTCGTCAACGTCAACCAGGAGAAGATGAGCAAGTCGCTCGGCAACTTCTTCACCATCCGCGATATCGTCAAAACCTTCGACCCCGAGGTGGTGCGCTTTTTCATCCTCACCGCCCACTACCGTTCGCCCATCGATTTTTCCGACGGCAACCTGCAGGACGCCGCGGCCGGTTTGAGCCGCTTCTACGAAGCGCTGCAGGCCGCCGCCGAAGCGGTGGAGGGCTGCCCGGACAGCGCCGCCGGCTCCGACCAGGGGGCGCAACTGGAAGCCAAGTTCCGCGAAGCGATGGACGACGATTTCAACAGCGCCCTGGCCATCGGCCACCTCTTCGAGGGGGTGCGCGCCATCAACCGCCTGATCGGCGAAAAGAAGTTCCGCAAGAACGCCGCAAAGGTCGCCGAGGTGCGCGATCTGCACCAAGCGGTGCTGAAGCTGGGCGGCGTGCTCGGCTTGTTCGGCTCCGATCCGCAGCGCTGGCTGGAGCAGTTCAAAATGGCCGGGCTGCGCAATCTCGACCTCAGCGCCGAACAGATCGAAGTTCTGATCGAAGAGCGGCTGCAGGCCCGCAACAACAAGGACTTCGCCCGCAGCGACGAAATCCGCGACGAACTGGATCGGCGCGGCATTTTGCTGCTCGACTCGCGCGAAGGCACCAGCTGGAAGCTGAAATAATCGCTCCCTGCTTTTTGAACCGCCAAGGCCGCCCTCGCGCGGCCTTGGTCGTTTTCGGGCTTTTTCGTTATGTGGTTATCTGCTTCGCTCCACTGAGCCTTAACAAAAGCGCAATTTGACTAAGGGTACACGCCTTTCTCACGCCCGTTCGCATTGCTCACTCAAGTCGCAAAGGCGCAAAGAAAAGCTTGGGTTTATAGGTTTAACCTTGGCGGCTTTGCGGCTTGGCGTGAGGCAAGATTTTGATTTCGTCCCTCTGTTGATCCAATATCTCTGAGGTGAAACGATTGCCCATTTCGATTCATCAGAGATCGGGTTGAGTAAAGTGGATAACCAGGATTAATTATTAACCAGGTAACCGGCGGGGAAGACGGCATGGCTGAAGAATCCCGGGAAACGTTGCAGCATCTCTCCCCCGAGGAGCAGAAAAAGCTCAAGAAGCTTATGGCGAAGGACGCCAAGTCCTTCCGCACCCCGACCGGCTTCTGGCACTGGGTCGTCGCCCTGCTGGGCGCCGGCATGGTCCTCTTCTATTTCTACTCGGCGGGCCTCAAGGCCGTCGCCACCCAGTACCACCGGGGGATCTACGTCTTTGCCACCTACGTCCTGGTTTTTCTGCTCTACCCGGCGGGGAAGAAGCAGATCCGGGTGATGCTGTCACTGATCCTCGGCGCGATGATTTCCTGCACGGCGGCCGTTCTTTTCCTTTTCGAGGACACCGCCGCCTTCCACAGTTGGCTGACGGACTTCGGCGCGGCCTGGAGCGAACAGGGCATGGCGGCTTTGGGAGCCGCCGGCGGACTGTGGGGGCTGGCCCTCGCAACCCTGGCGATCGCGGCGCTGCTGATGCCCGCCGACTCCTGGCTGATGAAACGCCGTCCCCAGTGGCCAGTTTTCTCCGACATCCTCTTCGCCCTGGCCTCGGGTCTCGTCGTCTATTACTGGATCAGCCAGTTCGAGGCGCTCAATTACCGGGCCGGCGCCGAAAACGATCTCGACGCCCTGGTCAGCATCGCCGGCGTCATCCTCTCCCTCGAAGTCTGCCGGCGGGTGCTCGGCTGGTCGATGACCTTTATCGGCATCGCGATGTTCTGCTACGGCTATTTCGGCCCGCATTTCCCGGATATCATCGCCCATCGGGGCTTCGGCCTCGAGCGCCTGGCCACCTCCCTGTTCCTCACCACCAACGGGGTTTTCGGCGTGATGGCCAGCGTGCTCGCCACCTACGTCATCCTCTTCATCTTTTTCGGGGCCTTCCTGCAGAAATCGGGGGCCGGCAAGTTCTTCATCGACCTGCCCCTGGCGCTCGCCGGGCGCACCACCGGCGGTCCGGCCAAGGTGGCAGTCATCGCCTCGGCCATCTTCGGCTCGGTTTCCGGCAGCGCCATCGCCAACACCGTCTCCACCGGCGCCTTCACCATTCCGCTGATGAAGCGGGCGGGGTTCAAACCGCACGTCGCCGGCGCCATCGAGCCCGCGGCCTCCATCGGCGGCATGTTCCTCCCCCCGATCATGGGTGCGGGGGGCTTCCTGATGGCGGAACTGACCGAGACGCCCTACGCCACCATCATGATGATCGCGGTCTTCCCGGCCCTGCTCTACTTCTTCTCGGTGTTCTGCATGATCCACTTCGAAGCGAAGAAGATGGGGATCAAGGGACTGGTCGACGAAGAGTTCCCCCGCTGGCAGCAGGTGCTAAGGCGTGACGGTTATTTCGCCCTGCCGCTGATCATCATTACCGTGCTGATGATCATGGGGCGCTCTCCCGGCTTTTCGGCCTTCTGGGCCACCCTCTCCTGCATCGGCATCAGCTGGTTCCGCCAGGACACCCGCATGGGTCCCCGCGAAATCTGGGAAGCCATCCAGACCGGAGCCCGCAACACCCTGGTCATCGGCGCCACTCTCGGCGTCATCGGCATCATCGTCGGGGTTATCTCCCTGACCGGCATCGGCCTGAAGTTCTCGGACATCATCATCTCGCTGGCCGACGGCAACCTGCTGATCGCCCTCGTTCTGATCGCCCTGGCCTCGCTGGTGCTCGGCATGGGGGTGCCGGTCACCGCCGCCTACCTGATCGTCGCCGTGCTGGCGGTGCCGCCGCTGGGGGACATGGGGGTACCGATCCTGGCCGCCCACATGATCGTCTACTGGCTGAGCCAGGACTCCAACATCACCCCGCCGGTCTGCGTCGCCGCCTACGCCGGAGCGGCCATCGCCGGCTCGGACCCCTGGAAGACCGGCTGGACGAGCTTCAAATACGCCAAGCTGCTCTACGTGATGCCGATCCTCTTCGCCTTCACCCCGTCCATCCTCTTCCAGGCCAAGCCGATCATGATCAAAATGCCCGAGATCGCAAGCGAGATGCCCTTCGCCACGGTTCTCAAGATCAACGTCGAGGAGGGGGACGAGTTCACCGCAGGGGATGTCATCGCCACGGTCCTGCTCGACGACAAACCGCTGGAGATCAAGGCAAAACGGGAGGGGACGGTCAAACTGATCCTGATTCCCGGCGGCGGCATGATCAGCGCCGGAGACGCCGTTGTCGAGGGAGAAAGCAGGGCCACCACGACCAAGGTCATTTCATCCTTCGTATCGGCGATCCTCGGTACCATCGCCTTCTCTTCGCTGACCATGCTTTACTGGATCCGGCGCACCAGCATTCCCGAATGGCTGCTGCTGGCGGTCGCGACCGTCCTGCTCTACTGGCCGACCGTCGTCACCGACGCGGCCGGACTGGCGCTGGTCGCCCTCGTCTGGTTCCTGCAGAAGACCAAGAACAAGCGCGATGCCTCGGCTGCGGCAACAGCCTGACAAGGGGAGAGAACAAAACCATGCCCGTCAAACCGATCCGCAAAATCCTGTACGCCACGGACTACTCCGAGAGTTCCGTCCCGGCCTGCGATTACGCCCTGACCCTGGCCGGCCTGGCCGGGGCCGAGCTCCATGTGCTGCATGTCATCGGCGAGTTCGTCGACCGGCGCAAAAGCCAGATCCAGCCCGAGGCCATGGCCCTGCTGGAACGGGAAGTCGAGTTGCAGGCGATCAGGGAGATGAAAGAGTTCTGCCGGGGCAAGTTCGACGAGGAGCTGCGTTATCAGACCGACGTGGTCATGGGGATTCCCTTTCAGGAGATTCTCAAGCAGGCCCGCAGCATCCAGGCCGACCTGATCGTCGTCGGCACCCACGGTCGCACCGGACTGGAACATGTCCTGGTCGGCAGCACCGCCGAACGCCTGGTGCGCAGATCGACGATACCGGTCCTGACGGTGCGCTCGGATAGCTGAGCAGGAGGGCGGACCGTTGAACGTCCTTCCCTGCAAGAGGGAGAAACGACCCCCTCAATCCCCCCTATAAAATAGGGGGGAAGGGAGCGCAGCGGAAAGGGGGGTCGCTTGACCCAAGTGGTACATCGATTCAGGGTGCTTAAATAGTTACAGACAAACAAGCACTGTTTTTCCCAGAAAAGAGGCTGCCATGCCATTGCGGCTCCGCCGTTTTCGGCTTTTCCAAACCAGAAGAATGTTGCTTGCCGGCCTGCTGCTGCTGTCGGCGGCCTGCGGGGGCTCGGAACAGTCCGACCCGCGGGTCATCGGTCCGGACCTTCTCCGGCAGGGGGACGTGGTCCGCTTCAGCGCCGAGATCCCTTTCAGCTGGAGCCAGCAGAGGGTCGGCAACGAGCCGGTCTGGTCCGTGGAGCCGGCGGAGGCCGGCCTGATAACCGACGCCGGCCGCTTCGTCGGCTATCGCCCCGGAGCGGCGGCTATCGTCGCCACGGCCGACGGCAAGCGCGGCCGACTGCCGGTCACCATCGTCTCCCGCGAAGGGCTGCAGGGGGAGTTCGCGCCGCTG
>DASWJX010000091.1:0-5711 GCA_036396915.1 Geopsychrobacteraceae bacterium
AGGCGCAGAGCAGCGCCTGGAGATTGGCGGCGCCGGTGAGATCCTGCTCCAGATCGGGAAACAGGCTGTAGTGGCGCCCCTCGAAACCGCTGAAGCCCATGTCGGCAAACGCCCGCAATTTAAAAAACTGGTAAAGCGACATCTGCCGGTCAAAAACCCCCATATCCGCCAGGTCGCTTTTGAGCTGCTCCTGATTGCCGACCCGACCGTTATAGGCCGGGCTCTGATCGGTGCTGAGAAGAGCCACCGGATAATCGATCAGCCGGAAATCGGGAATCAGATCGCCCCGCAGCCGGAAAAACCGGCTCAGGGAACGATCCAGCCAGGGCGGACCGAACGGCGTCAGGTCATGTCCGAAACAGGACAGGCTGGCCTTCTTTTTCCAGCGCCTCCAGAGCATGCGCAGATGGGTGAAGTCCAGTTCGTGCGGTAAAAAACCGAGCGCGCGTTCCGGGTGAAAATCGGCGAACTCAAGACGCTGCGGAGCCGCGCTGTAGGTATTCACGAACAGGGGCAGAAAATGTTCCATCAGCTTGGTCGCCAGATCACCGAGATACTTTTCATGGGCGGCACCGAAACCATCGGCGGCGCGGCAGGCCTCGGTCAGGATGTTACTGCCGAAACTGATGTGTACACCGTTATTGGCCAGGCTGGTATTGGAGAGGTTCGGCAGGACCACCAGATTGTTGCTGATAATGCCCGCTTCGCGCAGCTTACCCACCGCATTGAGTTGACTGCGGCTGAGCACCTGATGGCAGAGCTTCATGTAATCGTGCTTCCCCTCGCCGCGGTTCCAGCCGGACAGGCAGGGACTCATGAACAACTGGCGATAGAAGGCGTCGGGGATCAGCTCATTGAGCTGCTTCTGGCGCCCGGCCGGGTGAGGCGCAAAATAGACGCGCGCCTCCTGCCCCTCCTCCAGCAGACCGAATTTGACGTTGGCGTAGCGGATCAGCAGCTGGGTAAACAGAAACCGCTTGGCGGTCTCCCTGGCCAGACCCAGCCCCATGCCGGTCTCGGGAGATAATGAGACAACATGAAACGAGAAGGTTTCCGGCGAGCTGTTATCGTTCAGATAATGTTCGAGCAGCGCCGCGCCGACCTGATGCAACGTCGAATCCGGCTGCCAGGGATTGCCGAGCAGGTCGGCCAGGGCCAGCTTGAGCAGATAGCTGAGCGGCACCCGCAGCCACGGCTCACCCTGCTTGCCGACAAATTGAAAACGCTCGGCATCGCTGCGTTGACCGTCCTGGGGTCGTTGCTTGTCGGACAACAGGTCGCGTTCGAAAACCTTGACGGCGAACGGGGAAAGCCGGCGCCGGGCAAAACGAACCCAGCTGTTTTCCCAGGTCCGGTTGCCGCTGTCGTGCAGAAACGCGTGCAGTTCGTTGAGCAGACGCTCCGGGGCGTCTCCGCTGCGGGTTCTGCGCTGCAGATTGGCATAGTAGCGTGATTCCAGAATCGCTATCGGCAGATCCACCTTGCTGCAATCACCGATGACGATGGCCTGCAACTCGGTCTCCGAGCCGGCCGTGATATCATTTTCGCCGAAGGGCAGCCGGTCGTAAAAATCCGGACGGTCCGGATCGATCCCCAGAGCGGAAAAACATGCTTCCTGACGTTCCGGACCGTGCTCCGGGTGCTTTTGCGTCGCTATGCTCGGTGCGATTCGCGCGGTATTCAAACAGTCCTCCATCCACTTGTGCGCAGGAGGATAGCCGTTCACTATGTCGATCCGGTTATCGGCAGGTTAGTAACTGGTGAAAATGCCGACGCCGCTGACCGAATGCTTACCAGACGCACATAAACGGCACATATTCCGCTCTTAACCTGAACTGGGTGATGGGGGGAACGGTGCATGAAATGCAGAAGCGCGGAACCCTGCTGAAACGGATGACAAGCAACCGAAGCGACCGAGAGAGCCGATGAAATACCTGACCCTGATCCGCCGCGCCAAATCGAGCTGGGACGATCCGTCTCTGGACGACTTCGACCGGCCCCTCAACAGACGCGGCAAGAGCAATGCGCCGGAGATGGGCCAGCGGCTGTTTGAGCAGGGCATCATCCCGGACGCCATTTTCACCTCACCCGCCAAACGCGCCCGCAAAACGGCCCGACTGTTCGCCAGGGAGCTCGCCATCGACAGCGACGCGATTCATTATGTCGATGAGCTCTACCATGCCGATGCGCTGGCGCTGGCCAGGGTCATCCGGACCCTCGATGACCGCTGGAATGACGTCTTTCTTTTCGGTCATAACCCGGGCGTTACCGACCTCGCCAACCTTTTTGTCCCGGACGGCATCAAGCACCTGCAGACCTGCGCCGTTGTCCGTATCGATCTGCCCTTTGACTCCTGGAGTGAAATCCGACCGGGACAGGCGGCGGTGGTTCTTTATGACTATCCAAAAAACCGCCGGTGACCATCCCGCCGCAATCAGCAATCCTGGACAATGCTTCCGGTCCGGCTCCCGCCGGAAGCACAGCTCAGCGCCGCGCCTGCCGTTTTACCGTGCCGGTCATGAGAAGCGCAACCACCCGGAAGCGGATCCCCGGCCGTCGTGAGACAACAACGGAATCTTCAAACAGAGAGCCCTGACGCCATCCTCTTAAGGTTTTTCGAGAGCGTCCGGGTTGGCGACCATCACTCCCCCGGCACCGGAACAAACCGGCCGGCACTTTTGTCCCAGCGATAACCGCCGGCATCCCACAGCTCCTCGATCCGCTGCCACTCGCTGCGCAGTTCAGCCGTTTCGTCGAACAGATCGGAGATTTCGAGGATTTCGCTATCATCGATCACCTGATTGCCGTCCGCATCCGCCCAGTGCAGCGCTGCGATCCGCATCGCTTCGCCTGCGGAGACCGGAATCGGGGAACCGTGCCCGTCCGGGTTGGCGATGACTTCACCGCTGATCCGCGGCGCGGGGTCTGCATCCGCGGCGGCGGCTACCTCCAGCAGATAGGCGATGGTGGTCTGCGCGGCCGGGTTGCGCAGCATCCAGCGGGCGGTGCCGCCCTGATTTCCGATACTGGAGGCCGGCGGCACGGCAGCGACCAGCGTCCAGCCTGCGGGGAACTGTTCCTTGACGATCACGCCTTTGAGGGGGCTTTCCATGAAAAGCTGCAGCCGGACCAGAATCCGGCTGCCCGGCGCCGCGTAGCGCGGTTGCAGGCGTTTTGCGTGCAGCACCGGTTCCGAACGGGTTCCGGCCTGAAACAGATACCAGCCCCCGGCGAGCAGCAGCAGAACCATCAGCGACAGCAGCGGCATCAGCAACCGGCGCTTTGCGTCCGGTTTTGGCTGAACGTCGTCGACCGGCTGCTCCGCGCGCCGCAGAATCTCTTCGAGACCGACCTCCAGCGCCTCGGCCAGCTTGAGAGCGTTATCGCGGCGGATGGTCGGGTAGCGGTTATTCTCCCAGCGCGACACGGTATCGGTGGTCACCCCGACAACCTTGGCGACGTAAAGCTGGGTCAGCCGTTTTTCTTCCCGAATATGACGGACCGCATCTCCGTCGATGGCGACCGCGGGGGGGTCGTGTGGGCTCATAATCATCCGGTCAATTTAAGGTAGGCAAGAGAACTTGAACGCTTGCTACGCGCTCATCAAGTTTAGCAGAGTGCGGATTTGCTTGTAAACGGCTGCTTTTTCAGCGGCAAGCGGCCGTTTGCCGCTCCGGAACCGGTCCGACAAGTTACTGAAATCGCATGATTTCGACCCGACATCGACCGACATTCGTCCGGATGTCCGATGTTTACGGAAAAATCCTGTGGCAGAATCCGGACAACCTTGACAGCACAGCACCATAACCCACAGGAGGAAATTATGAAAAGAATGCTGATCGTAATGTTTGCCGTAAGTCTGGTTGCCGCGGCTGCCATGGTGGTTGTCGCCGCCGACAAGGGTCCCGCCGAAATCAGACTGGATGCGAGCATGGGGACCGTCACCTTCGACCACGCCGCTCATCAGCAACGCGCGGCAGACTGCACGACCTGCCATCATCAGGGCGAATTCATCAGCTGTCACAGTTGTCACGACGACAACGGCGCGGCGCCGAAGGCAAAAACCGCGTTCCACGCCCTCTGCAAAGGCTGTCACACGGAGATGAAAAGCGGGCCGACCAAGTGCAAGGAGTGCCACAGCAAGTAAATCCCGCCCTGCCCCGCAGCGCTGCAATGGTCCTGCCCCGAACCCCGCTCACCCCGAGCGGGGTTCGCTTTTCCGGCCGGGCCCGGCTTCCCGTACAGAAATACTTGAAATTTCAGTCGTTATTGAGTTTAATGGCCGCATGAGAAGGTTATCATGCGCGTTGCTGCCAAGCCGCACCCGCCTTTCAGCAGCAAGACCCGGCCGCAAGTCGCAACGGCTTATTCGCATCCCGGAACAGGAAAGGATCCATAGATGTCCTTTACAGGCAATCTTGAAGACCTCGCAATCGTCGATGTCGTTCAACTGCTCCATACCACCAGAAAATCGGGAACCCTCTGTGTCAAAGGCAAAAAGGGCGAAGGCCAGCTGGTCTTTCAGGATGGGCTGATCATCAGCGCCAGGCATCCCGATAAAAACCTGCGGACCGGCGATTACCTGGTGGCGATGAATTTCATCTCCAAGGAGATTCTCGAAGAAGCGCTTTCAACCCAGAAACAGGCCGGCAAACCCCTGATCGCCACCCTCATCGAGCAGGGCAAGATTAAACAGGAAGAAGCCTACAAGGCGCTTGAAACACTGGTCGACATGACGGTTGTCGAGATGGTGCGCTGGACCAGGGGGACGTTCACCCTCGACGTCGATGTGGTTGCGGTCGATGACGAGTTCTCTTACTTCCCGGACAATCTGGTGCTGGACACCCAGATGGTGCTGATGGACGCCCTGCGCATCTTTGATGAAAAGACCCGTGACGGCGAATTCCAGGAGGATGACAGCCTGGAGAGCGAGGCGGAAACGCCGCCGGTCGCCGGCCGGCCGCCGCTGTCTGACGAGGAGAGCGCCCGAAGCGCCGCGCCGGCGCCGGTCGCCGAGGCTCCCGCGGCCGAAGCGGAGCGCCCCGACCTCTCTCCCGACGATCTGGGACTCAGCGATTTCGATCTGGTCGAAAAGAAGGTTCCGGATGTCTTTACCCCGCTGGAGATCTTCGATCCGTCGGATATCCACCGTCAGGTGATAAAAAAGGCCCTGCCCGACGTGCCGACGGAGCGGCAGGAAAAACTGGTCGATTTCCTGATCCAGCACTCCGCCAACAACCAGCATGACTCGGGCGCCCGGCAATCAAGGGCAGTGGTCCTGTTCAGTCGCGATGAATTGGTCAAGCACGCCATCATGACGATCTGCAAACAGGATCAGATCATGGTCTTTGCCAAGGACAATGAGGACGATCTCGACCAGGCGATCGAGCAGGCCCTGACCCGGGGGCTGGCGACCCTGATCGTCATCGACAAGGCCGACTCCATGGACGATATCGGTCTGTTGACCCTGCAGCAGCGGAAGATCGTCAGATACGCGCAGATTCCGGTGATCCAGCTCGGCCATCCGATGGATTACGGTTTCTCGCTGCAATCCCTGAAGAACGGCGTCCGCACCGTTCTGCCGAAACCGACCCGCAGCTCCCGTGAAAAGACCTTTATCGACGACTATCTGCATTTTCTGAAGGCATTTCGCATTTACGTCGACCGCTGTTTTTCCGAGCAGAGCAATCAGGCCCTCAACATGCTCGGTC
>DASWJX010000092.1:0-5473 GCA_036396915.1 Geopsychrobacteraceae bacterium
TTCAGGGCACGGCACTGGCGCTGGTCACCGCCGGGCTCCTCTCGCTGGCCTTCATGGGCTTTGCCGGGCTGGTCAAAGGTTGATGGCTTAGCCATCCACTGAGTTTTACGAACGCAGCAACGGTTAAGACACGACAGAGGCTTCGGGCCTCAGGAAACGGGCAACAGGACAAGCGATCCTGATGCCTGGAGCCTGATTCCTGACACCTCGTTTTTCGGAGAAAAACGCATGTTAGCAGCAGTTTTGAGTCTCGGTGGCATCGGCCTGGTCGCAGCGGCGGCCCTGGGCGTTGCCGCCAAAAAATTCGCCGTCGAGATCGATCCGCGCGAAGCGGCCATCCTGGAAGTGCTGCCGGGGGCCAACTGCGGCGCCTGCGGCTTCCCCGGCTGTTCCGGGTTCGCCAAAGCGCTGGTTAACGGCAGCACCGCCCCCAGTCTCTGCACCCCCGGCGGCAGCGACACGGTGCACAAGATCGCCCAGATCCTGGGCGTGGAAGCGGTGACCGCCGACCCAAAGGTGGCCGTGGTCCTCTGCCAGGGGGACAACCGCAAGGCGACCGAAAAATACCGCTATCTCGGCCTGGAAGACTGCAACGCCGCCCAGAAGATCGCCGACGGCCCCAAGACCTGCCCCGGCGGCTGTCTCGGCCTCGGCACCTGCGCCCGCATCTGCCCGTTCGGCGCCATCGAAATCACCGTCGACGGCCTGGCGGTCATCAGCCGCGAGAAATGCACCGGCTGCGAGAAATGCATCGCCGTCTGCCCGCGCCGGGTCATCCGCATGACGCCGCTCGACGCCTCCACCCATGTGCTCTGCAACAGCCACGACAAGGGCGCGGCGGTCCGCAAGTACTGCCAGGTCGGCTGCATCGCCTGCACCCTCTGCAAGAAAAACGCGCCGGAAGCCTACAAGATCGAAGCGTTTCTGGCCGAAGTCATCTACGAACATCACCGCGAAGCGGCTCAGGTTCTGGAAAAATGCCCGACCAGGTGCATCCGGGATTTCAGTACCGGCTATCCCGAAGGGAGCAGCTTTCCGCCGCCAACCGTTCCGGTCAAACCGGCTCAGGTCGACTGAAAGGCCTCGACAGTTATGAATCTGAAAACCTTCCCCGGCGGGCTGCATCCGCCGGACAGCAAACACTATTCGGCGACCAGCCCGATCGCAGTCTGCCCGCTGCCGGAGCAACTGGTCATCCCCATGGGCCAGCATATCGGCGCTCCCGCCGAAGCCTGCGTCGCCGTGGGCGATCTGGTCAAAAAAGGCCAGCTGATCGCCACTGCCAAGGGCTTTGTCTCGGTGCCGATCCATGCCTCCAGTTCCGGCGAGGTGGTCGCCGTCGAGCCGCGCCTGCACCCGATGGGCAAGCTGCTGCCGGCGGTGGTCATCAAAACCGACGGCGAGGACTGCTGGGACGACACGCTGCAGGGCGCCGATCCGGCCGAGCTGAGCGGCGACGAACTGAAAAACCGCATCCGCGCGGCCGGCATCGTCGGCATGGGCGGCGCGACCTTCCCGACCCACGTCAAGCTCTCGCCGCCGGAAGACAAGAAGATCGACACCCTGATCATCAACGGCGTCGAATGCGAACCGTTCCTCACCGCCGACCATCGGCTGATGCTGGAAGAGAGCGAGCGGATTTTCGACGGCATCGATATCCTGCGCAAGATTCTCGGCATCGAGCGGGCGGTGATCGGCATTGAAGCCAACAAGCCGGATGCCATCGAAAAGCTGAGCCGGGAAGGCGCCGCACGGAATGTCGCGGTGCAGGCCCTGCAAGTCAAGTACCCGCAGGGCGCGGAAAAACAGCTGATCGATGCGATTACCGGTCGCCAGGTCCCCTCCGGAACCCTGCCGATGGAAGTCGGCGTGGTGGTGCAGAACGTCGGCACCGCGGCCGCCGTCAGTGATGCGATCCGCCTCGGCCGGCCCCTGGTGGAGCGGGTGGCGACCGTCACCGGCCCCGGCATCAAACAGCCGAAGAACCTGCTGATCCGCATCGGCACGCCGCTCTCCTTCCTGGTCGAGCAGTGCGGCGGACTGCACGGCGAACCGGCCAAGATCATCATGGGCGGGCCGATGATGGGCCAGACCCAGCTGTCGCTGGACATTCCGGCGATCCGCGGTACCTCGGGGCTGCTGATCTTCCGCCAGGAGGATCTGCCGAAAAAACTGGAGGCCGGCCCCTGCATCCGCTGCGGCCGCTGCGTCACGGCCTGTCCGATCCATCTGGCGCCGACCACCATCGCCGCCTACGGCCGGCTCGATATGCTCGACGAAGCAAACGCCTACAACGCGCTCGATTGCATCGAGTGCGGCTGCTGCACCTATATCTGCCCGGCGACCCTGCCTCTGGTTCAGACGATCCGCTATGCCAAGGGCGGCATCATGGCCAAGAAAAGGACGATTTGACGTGGAAAACCAGCTGTATCTGTCCTCTTCGCCCCATATTCACGGTGGCGAAACCACCGACAAGGTGATGCGCACGGTCATCTACGCCCTGCTCCCCGCCTGCGCCGTCTCCATCTATTTTTTCGGCCTGCCGGCCCTCAGCGTGCTGCTGATCTGTACCATCGGCTGCCTGGCCGCCGAAGCCCTCTGCTGCCGGCTGATGAAACGAGCGCTGACCCTGAGCGACGGCAGCGCCGCCCTGACCGGGATACTGCTCGGCCTGAACCTGCCCCCCTCGGCCCCCTGGTGGCTGTCGCTGTTCGGCGCCGCCGTCGCCATCCTGATCGGCAAGCAGGTCTACGGCGGCCTCGGCTCCAACCCGTTCAATCCGGCCCTGGTGGCGCGGGTCGTGCTGCTGATCTCCTTCCCGGTGCAGATGACCAGCTGGACCGCCCCGGCCCCCCTGGGTTCTGGGCTCGACGCGGTGACCGCGGCCACCCCGCTGGGCGAAATGAAAACCGCGGTGATGCTGACCGGCACGCTGCCGGAACTGGCAACCAGCGGCTTCGGCAACTACCTGACCGGCAACATGGCCGGCAGCCTCGGCGAAGTCTCGGCGCTCGCCCTGCTGCTCGGCGGCCTCTACCTGATGCTCAGAAAGATCATCAGCTGGCACATCCCGGTCAGCTTTCTCGGCACCGTGATCATCCTCGGCGGCGTCTTCTGGCTGGTCGATCCGGGCACGTACCCCAGCCCGCTCTTCCACCTGCTGACCGGCGGCCTGATGCTCGGCGTCTTCTTCATGGCCACCGACATGGTGACCTCGCCGGTGACCGGCAAGGGGATGCTGATCTTCGGTTTCGGCTGCGGACTGGTTACCGTCCTGATCCGGCTGTTCGGCGGCTATCCGGAAGGGGTCTCGTTCGCCATCCTGCTGATGAACGCCGCCACCCCGCTGATCGACCGTTTCACCAAACCGAAGATTTACGGCTATGTCGAGCAGGAGGCCGCACAATGAAAGACATGAGTCGCCTGCTGATTACCCTGACCCTGATCGCCGCCGGTGCCGGCCTGATCCTTTCGCTGGTGGAAAGCGTCACCCGCGAGCCGATCAAGGAACAGCGCCGCCTGCAGATGCTGAAAGCACTGAGCGCGGTGCTGCCGGCATTCGACAACAGCCCCGACAGCGATATCGTCAACCTGGAAAACGGCGTCGATAAAAAGGGCCAGCCGCTTCAGGTCCGGTTCTATCGCGCCCGCAAGGACAACCAGCTGGTCGGCACCGCCTTCAAGGTGGTCGCCCCGGACGGCTACAGCGGCAATATCGAAGTGATGGTCGGGGTCAAGCCCGATCAGCAGATCAACGCCATCGAAATTCTCGCCCACGCCGAAACCCCGGGCCTCGGCAGCAAGATCGAAGAACCCCGCTTCAAGGATCTGTTCAAAGACAAAAGCCTCGACAACACCGACTGGCGGGTCAAGAAGGACGGCGGCCAGTTCGACCAGATCACCGGTGCGACGATCTCGCCGCGCGCCATCGTCGTAGCGGTAAGAAAAGGGCTGGAATTCTACCGTGAGCACAGTACGGAGATCACCCAGGGAGGTCCGCAATGAACCTGATCAAAGAATTCAGCAAGGGGATCTGGAAAGAGAACGCGGTCTTCAAGCTGCTGCTGGGGATGTGTCCGGTGCTGGCGGTGACCACCAGCGCCGAAAACGGACTGGGGATGGGGCTGGCAACCACCTTCGTGCTGGTCTGCTCCAACAGCGTGGTCGCCCTGATGCGCAAGCTGATTCCGTCCAAGGTGCGGATTCCGGCTTTTATCATCATCATCGCCACCTTCGTCACCGTGGTCCAGCTCTGTATGGAGGCCTGGGTTTACGATCTCTATAAGGCGCTCGGCATCTTCATTCCGCTGATCGTGGTCAACTGCCTGATCCTGGGACGGGCGGAAGCATTCGCCTCCAAGCGACCGGTTGTCGACTCAGTTTTCGACGGTGTCGGCATGGGGCTCGGCTTTACCCTCAGTCTGTTCCTGCTCGGTTCGGTACGCGAGCTGTTCGGCTCCGGAGCCGTCCTCGGTTTTTCCATCTTCGGCGCCGGTTATCAGCCGATCCTGCTGATGATCCTGCCGCCGGGGGCTTTCATTTCGCTCGGCCTGCTGCTGGCGGCGATGAACAAGTTCGAGGCGGGAAAATCCTGAGCATTGCTTCGCGAATGCGAAAAAGGCGGCATCTGGAACGACAGATGCCGCCTTTTTTGTTTCCGGGCCGATGACCGAGAGAACTACAGGCGACCGATCTCCGCCTGAATATGCTCGATCCGCTGCCGGTTCGACGGATGGGAGCTTAAAAATCCACCGCCACCGCCGCCGCTGCGCTGCTGCAGGGTTTCTATCGCGCGCTTCATGGCGTACGGATCCCTGCCCATCCGCTGCAGGGCCCGAACCGCGTAGGCATCCGCTTCCAGCTCGTCGGCCTGAGAAAACCGGGCGCCGATCGCGGTGCGCGCCACCGCGCCCAGCTGCGAGGAGGACAGGGCGCCGATGGTGCCGCCCACCGAAGAGGCCGCATCGAAGGCGACATTGGTCAGCAGGGCCGATTTCATCTGCTGATAGCTGTGCTGCAGCTTGACGTGGCCGATTTCGTGGCCGATGACCGCCAGCAGCTGATCGTCCGGCATGATATCCATCAACGCGGAATACACCCGCACCGTCCCGTCGGCCATGGCAAAGGCATTGACCTCGCTTGCCAGGTAGACCTTGTAGTTAAGGCTGAGACCGTCGTAGTTGCGCAGATTGCCGGTAAGCTGTGTCAGCCGCTGCGCATAGGGGCTGTCCGCCGCGGCGATTTGGCTTTGCGCGTCCAGCTCCTGCGCGGAAAGCGCCGAAGCCTGCTTGACACTCTCCTCATCCAGCAGCGACGCCTGCAGGGCGCCGGCGCCGATGGCCACAGCCTTCTCCGGATCGAATTGACCGCCGGCGCCGCAGCCGCCGAGCAGCCACAGCAGGGCACAGCAGACCAGGGATGCGTGCAGAGTCATGAACAATTCCTTTCGCCGCTTGTGGTGCCGACCAGGGCG
>DASWJX010000093.1:0-24348 GCA_036396915.1 Geopsychrobacteraceae bacterium
TCCACGTTGCGCAATCGCTTCGGAATTGAAGAGAAAAACAGTTCCATGGCATCAAGGATCATTCGGGACACGATCCAAGCCGGTCTCATTCGTTGCCACGACGAAACGGTAGGCAGCAAGGCCCGCAAATATCTTCCGTGGTGGTGGGCATGAACGCCTTTGGGATTTGCTTGACCGTTGCTTGACTGGGACAGCGGTGGCACAGCCTAAATTACAATTAAACGGCCTTTTATCAGTGGGTTGCCGGCTAAGATTTTCCAACAGCTATTCATAATGCGTCCACATTCGCAGCACCTTCACCGTTCTTGTCTCTTCCAGAACCTGGTAGACAAGTCGGTGCTGAATGTTGATTCGACGGGAATATGTTCCGGCCAAATCGCCAACAAGCTTTTCATACGGAGGCGGGGTCTGATATGGATTCTCCGCCAGGACACCAAGCAGCTTTTCGGCTTTCGGCCTCAGTCCTGCAGCCGTTAATTTTTTCGCATCCTTCTGGGCCTGCTTGGTAAAAACAATCCGCCAGCTCACCAGTCAAGGTCCTCGTCGCACTCATCGACAGGGGTTTTCATCCCCTCAACAATTGATTCCTTCATGCCCGGCACGGAATGGAGATAGAGCGTCTCCTGAACAGCCCGCCAATCGTCTTCAGCGATCAGGACCGCATTGCCGCGCTTACCGGTGATTTGTACCGGTTCATGCGATTCGGAAACTTCATCGAGAAGTTTATAGAGGCTTTTCCTTGCTTCAGTCGCCGTAATAGTGGTCATTTTCTCCTCCTCTTAAGGTACGTTAAAGCGTACGCCAAGTGGAGTCGATAGTCAACTGGGAACAGAACTCGAAAAACATAGAGGATCCCAAGGGGACAAACGCTGCTATCCGCCTCCCTTCCGGAAAGACCGCTATCATACCACCGCCGTTGCCGTCGACCACCACCTGGCCCGCTGTCTTACGTCTATCGACCTGAACATGTCCGGCCCGGAGTCCTCACTGACCCTTCGGACTGGGCGGAGAGCGGCTACGCCGAGCTGATGCAACCAAGGCAACGATACCATCTTCTCGATCACGACGCCCTGGCAGCGCTGGTTGGCGTGGCCGACATGGCCGAAATGAGATCGGCAAGAAGAGCGTGGGTGAAGCAGGCCCTCGGGCGGGAGTCGCCGAAGAGGGATTGCCGCTGGTCGGCGCGGCCCCCGTCGCACAATTTCTCTTCCGATCAAAGGCCCGCTGGGTTAGGATAACCGCTTATCCTTTATTTTTTTCGGAGGTGTCATGAAGGATCGACTTTCGCTCAATTTCAAGACCAGGCTCTGCGCGGTGATCGGTAATCCGGTGTCGCACAGCATGTCCCCGGCGATTCACAACGCCGGTTACGCCGCCCTTGATCTCGACTTTGCCTATCTGCCCTGCCAGGTCGAGGACGTCAAGGGGATGCTCGACGGCATGCGCGCCATGCACAATTTTCGCGGCCTGAGCGTGACCATCCCGCACAAGGTGACGGCGATGAAGTATGTCGACGAGGTGGTCGCGGCCGATCGCATCATCGGATCCATCAATACCATCGTCAAAGAGGACGGCAAGCTGATCGGCATGGGCACGGACGGGCCGGGCGCCCTGAAGGCGCTGAACGACGCCGGGGTGAAGCTGGACGGCAAAATCGTGCTGCTGCTCGGCTGCGGCGGCGCGGCGCGGGCCATCGCCTTTACCCTGGCGCAGAAGACCGCTTTGGCCGAACTCAGCATGCTCGACATCAACGGCGAGATGCTGCGGGGTCTGACCGCCGATCTGCAGGCCAATACCGGGGCGCAGATCAGCTCCGAGCTGCTGGACGATGCCTCCCTGGCGCGGGCGATGGGCCGGGCCGATGTGGTCATTCACTGCACGCCGATCGGCATGCATCCCAAGGAGGACGCCTCGCTGGTTCCCGCCGAGCTGTTCCGTCCCGGCCAGGCGGTGCTCGATATCGTCTACAACCCGCTGCAAACCAAACTGCTGGCCGATGCCGAAGCCCGCGGGCTGCAGACCATTTCCGGCGTCGAAATGTTTATCAACCAGGCGGTCCTGCAGTTTGAAATTTTTACCGGCGGTCCTGCTCCGGAAGAGGTGATGCGGCGGGTGGTGATGGAGAATCTGAGCAAATGAATCTTGTCCTTATCGGTTATCGCGGCACCGGCAAGAGCCATGTCGGCTCTTTGCTGGCGGAAAAACTCGGCATGAAGGTGGTCAGCATGGACGAGGAGATCGTCAAGCAGGCCGGCATGAGCATCCCGCAGCTTGTCGAAACCCGCGGCTGGAGCGAATTTCGCGATCGGGAGACCGCCGAAGCGCGCAAGCTGGCCGGGCTGGACGGGCTGGTGATCGATTGCGGCGGCGGCGTCATCGAGCGGCCGGAAAATATCGAGATCCTGCGGCAAAACGCCCGGGTCTTCTGGCTGAAGGCTTCGGTGGCGACGATCGTGGCGCGCATCGAAGGCGGCAGCGAGCGTCCGGCGCTGGTCGCGGGGAAGACCTTCACCGAAGAGGTCGCCGAGGTCCTGCAGCGCAGAACCGCCAAATACCAGGGCGCCGCTCATCATCAGATCGACACCGACGACGCGACGCCGCGGCAGGTGGCGGAGGCGATCGTCGCGCTCTGGGAGCAGCGCCGCGACCTGTCATCAACATGAGGGTGCCGTTATGATCGTCGGCTTTGCCGGAAAAGCGGCCGTGGGCAAGACCACCGCCGCCAGGTGGATGGAAAAAATTCTCGACGGGCCAGTGCAGATCATCCCGATGGCGATGGTGCTGCGCGATGAAGTGGAAGCCTTCCTGCGCGGCGCCGGCGCCGCCGAGTTCGTGCCGCTGGTCCATGGCAGCCAGCAGGACAAGGTCCGGGTCTTCTACATCGATGAACAGCAGGCGCTGGGCCAGTGCGGGCAGTGGCCGCAGTTCGTCGCCGACCACCGGGAGATTCAGGACCGGCCGCGGCTGACGGCGGTCACCGTGCGGCGTATCCTGCAGTGGTGGGGCACCGAGTACCGCCGGGCGCAGGATCCCGACTACTGGACCAAGGCCTGGGCGCGGAAGATCAGCCAGTACGACCCAAACACCACCCATATCCTCATCGACGATGTGCGCTTCATCAACGAACTGAACAGCATCAAGGAGCAGGGCGGCCTGATCGTCAAGATCGAGCGCCCCGGTTTCAACGGCGCCAACAACCACGCCAGCGAGACGGCGCTGGACGATTACCGGGACTGGGATGCCGTGCTCCGCAATGACGGCAGCCTGCACCAGTTTTACGGCAAGCTGGAGACCCTGGCCGCCGAGCTGCAAAAAGACCACCCGGGATAAGCCGGGGGCCGGGGCGGAGCAGGCGCCATGGCGTGCGCGGCTATTGTTTCAGCGCATTGATCATCAGCTCGAAATCCTCCAGCAGCGCCTGCAGGTCCTCTTCGTGCTCCACCTCCTGCTCCAGGATCTGCAGGGCGAGGTTGTAGGTCACCGGGTCCTTGTCGCGGGTCATCTTCATCAGCTGATGATAGACGCTGATGGCGCACTGTTCGCCGCGGATATTCTGTTCGAGCAGGGTTTTGACGAACGGGTCGTCGGGGACTTCGTAGCTGCAGTTGGTCAGCTTGAACCAGTCGCGGGGGTCGACCACCAGCTCGCCGCCGAGCTGGATGATCCGTTCGGTCACCAGCAGGGCATGATTGAGTTCCTCGGTGGCATGCAGTTCCAGTTCGGCGATCACCGCCTCCTTCATCGGCCCCCTGGCGATCTTGGCGCCGGCCCAGTACTGATAGTAGGCCAGCCACTCGTCCGCATAGGCCTTGCGCAGCACGGTCAGCAGTTCGTCAACGTTCAGGTCGACAATTTCACGTCCTCTGGTTCCCATCGGGCTCTCCTTTTCGACATCAGGTTTACGGTCAACAGCTGCTCCTCGACGGTTCATTCCGGCAGGGGGATGAATTCGGTCTCGCCGGGAACGTTGGGGAAGCGATGCTCCCGCCAGTCCTGCTTGGCCTTTTCGATCAACGCGCGGCGGGAGGAGACCAGGTTCCACCAGACGGTGCGCTTGCCCAGGGGCGTGCCGCCGATCACCACCAGCCGGGAATCCTGCCGGGCGGTCAGTTCGATGCCGGCGGTGGTGTCGAAAACCGCCATGCTATGCTGCGGGATCGGCTGCTCCCCGGCCGCCAGTTCGCCGGAGACGACATAGACCGCGCGCTCCTCGACCAGATCGGGGACGACGATGCTGTTGCCGGCCTGCAGGTTGACCTCGACGTAGAGCGTCGGCGACCAGGTTCTGACCGCGGAGCGCAGGCCGAAGGCCTCGCCGATCATCACCCGCATCGACCGGCCCGGCTCTTCGAGCAGCGGCAGGTCCTGGTCGCCGTAATGGATGAACTCCGGTTCGGTTTCCTGGTCCGCTTCCGGGAGCGCCACCCAGAGCTGCAGCGCGTGCAGGCGGTGCCCCCGGGCCCGCAGCTCCGGCGGGGTGCGCTCAGAATGGACAATCCCTCGGCCGGCGGTCATCCAGTTGATCTGGTTCGGCCGGATCGACTGCACCTGACCCAGACTGTCGCGGTGCAGGATCTCCCCCTCGAAGACATAGGTGACGGTCGCCAGTCCGATATGCGGATGGGGGCGGATATCGATCCCCCGCCCGGCAGGAAACCGCGCCGGCCCCAGGTGATCGAAAAAGACAAAGGGGCCGACCGAAGGGAGATCGAGGGTCGGCATCAGTCGCCTGACCGTGACATCGCCCAGGTCTTTCTCTTGCGGCTGCAGCAGCATTCTGATCGCGGAACAGGGGTTGTCGATATGGCTTCGGCAGCCGGTTTTTTGGCCGATCAGGTCGCTCATGGGATGTTCCTTCGAAGTGTGAATGGTTGAAACGGTGCAGAAATGACACTCAATAAATCATAAACGGTATTTCTCGCATTTCCAGAGGGCGCGTCTTTTTATCGGCAGGGAGGTGTTTCAGACTGACAGGGTCTGGCGCAGCACTTCGAAGGTATCTGCCGAAGGCTTCTGCTTATACTGCTGCAGCAACGGGATAAGCGTCCCCCGATGCGGCAGGGGCAGGAAGCGGCCGAGGTCCTCGGCGAGGCGGGTTCCCCAGAACAGGCCCTGAACCAGGGTGGTGACATTGGCCGCCCGTCGTCTGCGGCTGGCGTGGCTGAAGTCGATCAGGGTCGTCCGGTCGCTCTCGATAATGGCATGTTCGGCGACGCAGCGCAGCGCGCCGTGATCGAGTCCGGCCATGTCGAGGGCAAACGCCGAGCGCAGCAGGCTGCCGATAATCTCCCGCGCCCGTGCTCTTTCAGCTTTCAGAGCACCGGTCGCCAACCAGGTTCCCAGCGCCGCGCCGGGCAGGTACTCCATGATCAGAACGTTGTCGCTTGCGGCATACAGCCGGGGACCAACGCCGGTCCGGTTGGCATGACGCAGGTGCTCCGACTCCTGCTGCAGGTCCGGCTGGGTGCTGTCGCTGCGCCTAAGTTTGATTGCCACCTGTTCACCCTGTCGTCGGCCGAGCAGAACCAGGCCGCAATAACCCAGCCCGAGAACCGGGTGACCACCGGCGCTGGACGGCCCGCCGGCGCAAAGTTCGCTGACCTCGAGACGCCGCAGTTCTTCAAGGCGGGGAAGAGCGTGCCGTATGTCGCTGCTCGGATAACTGAGCAGCGGCAAAATCGATGTTTCGGCTATACTGGCGAGAGGGACATAATTCATGTAAAGAGTGATAGCAGACGCGGGGGTACCGGGAAACAGGGAATTGCATTGGAGCAGTGTTTTTTTGCTTGCTTTTGCGGCAGGAAAGCCGCAAATAGATTCTATGATTTATCGCCAAACCGAAGTGAGGTGACACCATGAAGAGACCTGTCTTTGCCGTCCTGATACTGCTCGCTATTCCAGCTGTTTTGTTTGCGTCAAGCTACGGCAAGCCCTACGGGGCGAGCGATGAAACCGCGAGCGAGCGCAGCGATGTGAAAACCATCGATCAGCTCAATCGCTCCACCGACTTCGAGGAGCCCGCGGAAGCCGTGGAACAGGAACCGGTCCCCGTCGAGAATGATCCGGAGCCTCCTGCCGTGGAGGATTCCGTTACCGACGAGAACCAGCCGCCGCCGGCGGAAGAGCAGGAATACCAGGAAAATCAGGAAAATCAGGAACACCAGGCGCAGTAGTTTCCGCGTCGTTTTGCCGAAACGTTTCAGACAGAAAAGCCCTTCTCCCCGCGGTGAAGGGCTTTTCTGTGTCCGCTCGCTGCCCGCAAGCGGAATCCCTACCCCTCACCCCTGATGCTGGTGACCACCTCCACCTCTGCGTGCAAGGTCTTGTGCACCGGGCAGCGCTCGGCGATCTCCAGCATCCGCCGGCGCTGTTCGTCGCTCAGGTCCCCGATCAGTTCCACTTCACGCTCGATGCGGTCGATCTTGCCGTCGTTCGCTTCGCAGGCGGCGCAATCTGCGGCATGAATCTTTTGGTGCGAAAGGCGCACGATGGCCTTGTGCAGCGGAATTTTTTTCCGCCGCGCGTACATCTGCAGGGTCATGCCGGTGCAGGCGCCCAGCGCCGCCAGCAGGTATTCGTAGGGGCTGGGGCCGCGATCGGTGCCGCCGTACTCGGTCGGCTCATCGGCGACCAGCGCGTGACCGTTGGCGAACAGTTCGGTGAAAAAGCCCTGCTGCGCGGTGCTGACGGTGACGCGGTTGTCGATCACCGATGACTCGATTCCCGGTTTTTCCGCAACGTCAAGATAGCGGCGACTCCAGGCGGCGATCATCGTCGCGGCGTAGAGGGAATCGGCCTCTTTCAGCAGCAGGTGGTCGGCATCGTCGAGGCTGATGAAGCTTTTCGGATGTTTTGCGGTCTGGTAGATCCTGGCCGCATTGTCGATTCCCACAGCCGTGTCGCGCGGCGAATGCATCACCAGCAGCGCGGCCTTGAGGCCGCGGATGTGCTCATCAAGCTGCTGCATCTGCAAATCGTCCAGGAATTGTTTCCTGATGATGAAACTGCGTCCGGCCAATTTGATCTCGGCCTCGCCGCGCTGTTCGATCTGCTGACGGTTCTCTTCGAAATGGCGGGCGACATGCCGCGGATCGTGGGGCGCGGCGAGGGTGGCGACCGCCCGCGCCGAGGGGATCTGCTGTGCCGCCTGCAGGACCGCCGCTCCGCCCAGCGAGTGGCCGATGAGAAGCTGCGGCGCAGCGTGTTGCTGCTCCAGGTAGCGGGCCGCCGCGACCAGATCGGCGACATTGGTGGTGAAATTGGTCGCGGCGAACTCCCCTTCGCTCTGCCCCAGTCCGGTAAAATCGAAGCGCAGCACCGCGATCTTTTCGCGGTTCAGCGCCGCGGCGATATTGACCGCGGCCTTGATGTTCTTGGTGCAGGTGAAGCAGTGGGCAAACAGAGCGTAGGCGATCGGCTGCTCGTCCTGCGGCAGGTCGAGGCGGGCGGCGAGACTGAGCCCCTGCGCATTGGGGAAACTGACTTTCAACGATTTCATGGGCGTCCTCCTGGCGATGAGACGTCAAGTTTAACACAGCGGGGCAGCGACCCGTCCGTGGGACGGAGAGGTCCCGCCGGAGGTCGGAAATTCACCCTGGAATGATATAGTGTATATCTCAGCATCAAATCGACAGGAGGTGTTATGAAGGTCCATCTCAAATATGGCAGCGAAGGCCTCGACCTGAAGTTCCCCAGAACTCCCAACTTCAAAGGGGTGCTCTATCCGGCGGAAGCCGAACCGCTGCCCCATCCGGCGGCCAGCGTCGCAGCGGCGCTGGGCGAACCGATCGAGTCACCGTCGTTGCAGAGTCTGGCCGCCGGAAAAAAGGATGCGGTGATCGTCATCAGCGACATCACCCGGCCGGTGCCGAACCCGCTGCTGCTGCCGATCATCTGCGGGCAGCTGGAAGCGGCGGGGATCGCGCGGGACAAGATCACCATCCTGATCGCCACCGGCATCCATCGCCCCAATCAGGGGGCTGAACTGGAACGGCTGGTCGGCAGGCAGATCGCAGCCGATTACCGGATCATCAATCACTTCTCCAAGCAGCAGGATGAGATGGTGCTGGTCGGTCAGGTCGGCGCCGGCGTCCCGGCCTATGTCAACAAACATTATGTCGCCGCCGATCTGAAGATCCTCACCGGTTTCATCGAGCCGCACATGTGGGCCGGGTTTTCCGGCGGCCGCAAATCGATCCTGCCGGGCATCTCCTCGGTGCAGACCCTGGAGTTCATGCACGGCCCGGAGATGGTCGCCCATCCGCAAACCGCCTACGGCGTGCTCGACGGCAACCCCTTCCATCAGGCGGGGCTGGAGATCATGGCGCAGGCCGGGGCCGACTTCATCGTCAACGTCACCCTCGACACCGACAAGCGGGTCACCGGGGTGTTTGCCGGGCATCCGGTCCGGGCGCATCTCAAAGGGGTCGAGTTTCTCTCCGGCCACTGCATGAAGACCCTCGACGAGCCGCTCGATTTCGTGGTCACCACCAATGCCGGGGCGCCGCTCGACTGCAACCTTTATCAGACCGCCAAGGGGCTCTCCGGCGTCTCCGGCGCCACCCGCGCAGGCGGGGTGATCCTGATCGCCACCGAATGTCTGGAAGGGTTCGGCAGCGAGGAGTATCGCGCCGTGTTCGAACATGCCACCAGTCCGGAGGCATTTATCGAAAAACTGATGAAAAAGGAATTCTTCATGCCCGACCAGTGGTGCGCCCAGGAAACCTACCAGGTCATGCTGAAAAACGAGATCTGGATTTACACCCACGGCATCGACGCCGAAACCCTGGAACGCTGCCATTTCACCCCGGTCGCCGAGCTCGGCGATGCCATCGAACAGTTGCTGTTGCGCTTCGGACCGGACGCGCGCTGGGCAATCGTCCCCGACGGGCCGCTGTTGATCCTGCGGGTGGCGGAGTGACGGCGGTTGCCGGTCTCCCTGTCACGTGCTCCGGGCCTGCTCCCGAATCCGCTCGATACTGACCAGCTTGGCCAGGTTGTTCATCTGCTCGGCGAGCAGTTCGATCATGTCGTCCACGGCCAGCAGGCCGACAATGGCCCCTTGGTGATCGATGACCGGCAGCCGTCGCACACCCCAGCCGCGCATCTTTTCGACGGTTTCCACGATGTCGTCCTCTTCGGTGACGGTGACCAGATCAAAGCTCATGGCGTCGCCGATGGAAATCTTTTCCAGATCGACCTCGTACGCCAGCAGTTTCACGACGATATCCCGGTCGGTGAGGATGCCGATCGGAATCCTGCGACCCTTCTGCTCGTCGACGACAATCAGCGAGCCGACATGATGACGACGCATCAGCTTGGCCGCTTCGAGAATGGTTGTTTCACGATCGGTGATGATGACTTCCCGATTACAGTATTCCCCGACTGACATAGGTGCCTCCCTGGATGCAGGGTTGAAGTCCTGCCGTTCGTTCATTGTTCGTTGACGGTTTCCCCGGCGTCGCCGATCATCGGCACGAAAACCACCCCCAGAATATCCGTGGTGTGACATTCGCCGGTTTGGTCCTTTTCGACCAGCATCAGTTCCTGATGCATAAAGGGCAGGCCGAGCGGGATGACCAGGCGACCGCCCGGTTTCAGTTGCGTCAGCAGCTGCGGCGGCAGGTGGCTGGCGGCGGCCGTCACGATGATGCCGTCGTAAGGGGCCTGTTCGGGCCAGCCCCGGTGGCCGTCGCCGACCCGGACTTCGACGTTGTGGTAGCCCAGCCGTTCCAGCCGCCGCGCGGCCTGCTCAGCCAGGGTCGGGACGATTTCCAGGCTGTAGACCCGCTGCGCCAGCAGGGAGAGGATGGCGGCCTGGTAGCCCGAACCGGTCCCGATTTCGAGAATACTGTGATCGCTTTGCGGGTCGAGCAGATCGGTCATCAGGGCGACGATGAACGGCTGGGAGATGGTCTGCCCCTCGCCGATGGGCAGGGCGTTGTTGGCGAACGCCCGGGATCTTATCGTTTCGGGAACGAATTCATCCCTGGGGACATTTTTCATGGCGTCCATGATCCGCGCAGCGATGGTCGAGCGGCCGGTCATGCGGCCGGTCAGTTCGGCCTCCGCTTCAATGGTTCGCAGCATTTCCCGGATTTTTCCGTAACGCATCGTGATCTCCTGTCTAATCCTTATCACCGGGCGGCCGCAAGTCAACTCTCAAGCAGCCCCTTGTCGCGCAACTGGGTCAGAGCCTCCGGCGATTTGTCCAGATCGAGACCCATGCCGCGCAGCACCGCGTCGGTTTTGCTGAACTGGATGTCCCGGTAGTCCACCACCTGGATGAGGTTGCCCCAGGGGTCGCGGAAATTGAGTCCCTTGCCCGGCACCAGTTCAATCCGCTGTTCTTGCAACGTCTCGCGCAGGCGGTCCCGGTTGTCCACCACCAGCCCGAAATGGCGATGGCGGTCGGTGGACAGCTGCTCGACCGCGGAGAGGGCGAGAAACTGGTCGCCCATGTCGATAAAGGCCATCCTGTCGCTGCGTCCGCGCAGGCTGAAGTCGAAAAAACGAGCGTAAAAGGCGAGAGCCTCCTCGATATCGCCGACCTCGAGCGCGACATGATTGATGCCGACCAGGCGGACCTTGCCGGTCTGTTGGCTGTTCATGATCCCTCTCTTTCTTTCTATCATTATACTGCAGGCGGCAACGATGACAAAAACGGTCCGGCTTTGTGCATGGCCATGGTTTTCGTTTCGTTGCATCGTTTGGCATGGGGGAACAACAGGTCGTAAAATCAAGGTGGGCAAGGGTTCGTTGTTCATCATGCCGGCGGGAGAACCGCACGCGCTGCAGGCGCTGAGTCCGTTCATGATGATGCCGGTGATGATCAAGACGGAGGAACAGGTCTCAGGCCCGGCGTGCGTGGCGGCGCCGGTTAGGGGAATAAAAAAAACAGAGGATGCCGCGGTTGCGGCGGGTGGACGGTTTTTTAATCGATAGAAAGAGGAATGGGCGGGGTCTGCTTAGCCCCGGTACTCGTCCTCCTCTTCGGCGGCCCGGGGCAGGGCGGGCCAGCTTTGGTGCGATCCGGCGGCGGTCCGCTGCCGATGGAGGACCTTGATGATTTCCGTGACCAGTGGCGTATCGTCCGGGTGGAGCAGGCGCAAGGCGCGGATCAGAGCCAGCCCTTGCTCCTCTCCGAACAGGGTACGCAGTTCGTTGGCGAAAATCTCGGCGGCGTCCGCCTCTTCCTCGCGGAAAAAATATCCGAGCGGTACGTTCAGGGCTTCGCCGATGGCGATCAGAATCTTCAGGGACGGGAGTTGCTCACCCCGTTCGATCTTTCCGATATAGGTATAGTCGAGTCCCCTTGGCACCTGGGAGGCAAGTTCCTTCTGGGTCAGCCCCTTCTCTTTGCGCAGCCTCTTCAGCCGCCTGCCAAGTATCATCTTCAAACGTCGACTCCTGGAGTATTCCGCTGAAAAACTGTCACCTTATAGCCGCATTTCGTGGCGAAGTCAATTTGTGCTCCAAAAAAGGACAAATATGCATTATCTATGGCTTGACAATAGGACAATAAATTCCTAGAGTTAGCCTTGATGCTGTCAAAGGCGCGATGTTCCGGCACCCGGAATCAGCTGACCCGCGAGCGGCAGATGCCCTTCAGGCAGCCGCTTCTCCAGGGACGGCGGCAACCGGAACAGCATCTCCCGACCAGCGTGACGGAGCCTGTGGCGCGCGGACAGGCAATCCCGCGGGAATTTCAAAACCGGCTTTTTACGACGAAAAGCCCGACAGACTGCTAGGCGGGGGGCATGGATAAGTCACGGCTACTTAGAGAATTTGCCGCGCGGGCGGCCGAAGAGTCATTCGACATCGGCGTCGTCCGGCTCTACCTGCTCCTTCTGGCCGGCGGGCGACCCTCGGGGCATGGGAGTCTGACCATCGAAGAGGCCAAAACCGCTTTCGGTGAGGAGTTCTCGTCCGTGGCGTTGCATTCGGCCTGCGACGTCCTGGTCGCAAAAGGGCTGATCGAGATCTGTTCCGGACGCCGGGCCGCCGGGGCGGGAGAGGACCTCGATCTCAGGTACCGGCTGTTGCCGGTCAGAAAAGGGTGACGCGACCGGCAAGGAAAAAGGGGGCCGGCAGGCCGCTGCGGGAGCCAGTTCAGTGGATGCCCGCCCGCCATGGCCTGCCGAAAACCTGTTCCGGAGTGAGGGGGCTTTGGGATACCCGATCCGCTCCTCCTCCGACCGGCGGGAAGCCCCCTTCCTCCCCGCCGGGCGGAGGAGTTTTACCGGCTCAGGCCATGGGGAAGCGATGGTGGTGCAGGCGGAAAATCCGGTGACGATTCTGGTGGTCGACGCTGAAGAAGCCATGCGCAAAATCCTGCGTGAGGCCCTGGTGAAGGAGGGGTATGTCGTCGTCGAAGCGAGCAGCGGAGCGGACGCGCTGGCGAAGTTTCCCGGCAGCAGGCCCGCTGCCGTTTTCATCGCCGCCGGTCTGTCCGGCATGGACGGTTCAGGGGTCTGTCGGTCGCTCCGGAGGATGCCCGGCGGCGAGCATGTCCCGATTCTGCTGATAACGGAGTGCGGGGAGGATGAGCGGATTCTGCGGGCCTTCGAAGAGGGGGTCACGGATTTCATTTCCAGGCCGGTCGACGCCACCCTTCTCGGCCACCGAACCCGTTGGCTGCTGCGTGCCGATCGGGTTGCCCGGGATCTGCGGCAACGTTTGGAGCGGAGCAATCGCGCCCTGCGGATGGCAGGCATGGGCTGGTATGAGTGGCATGTGTCGCAAAATGTCTGGGACTTTTCAGAGGAAAGTCGCCGGATTTTCGGCTTCGAGGCCCCTTGGCTCAAGAGCCCGGACTCCCTCCTCCCCCTGGTTCACCCCGAGGACCGGGAGCGGGTGGAGAAAACTCTGGATCGGGCCTTGCAGGGGGAACGGGAGTTCACTATCGAACACCGCATCGTCTGGCCGAACGGCCGGATTCGCCGGGTGCGGAACCAGGCTCTGTTCTCCCGCAACCGGCAGGGGCGGCCGGTCCGGATGACCGGTACCGTTCGCGACGTCACCGATCGGCTGCAGGCGGAAGACAACCTGCGCGAAAACGAGGCGCGCCTCAACTTCCTGGCCTATCACGATGCCCTGACCGGACTGCCCAACCGCCTGCTCTTTCAGGACCGATTGCAGCACTCCATTGCCAAGGCGCACCGCTTCGGCCGGAAGATCGCCGTGCTTTTTCTGGATCTGGATCAGTTCAAGAGAATCAACGACTACTTCGGGCATGCCATTGGCGATCAGTTGCTGCAAAAAGTGGCGAAACGGATCCGCTGCGGCGCCCGGGAGGAGGACACGCTGGCCCGCTTCGGCGGCGACGAGTTCGTCCTGCTTCTGGAGGACGTGGCGCAGGTCAACAGCGTCGGAATCGTGGCCGACAAGGTCCTCGCCTCCCTTGCGCAGGCCTTCGAGGTCGGCGGCATTCAGCTTTACGCCGCTGCCAGCATCGGCATCAGTATCTACCCCGACAACGGCGAGAGCGCGGAGGAACTGTTTCGGTGTGCCGACAGCGCCATGTACCGGGCCAAGGAGCTTGGCCGGAACAGCTTCCAATTCTATACCCCTGAAGTCAATTCCCGCGCCCGGGAGGCTCTGTGCTTGGCAAGCGGCCTTCGGCAGGCCCTTCCGAAAGACGAGCTGGAGATCTATTACCAGCCTCAGTACGACCTGGCTTCCGGCCGGGTGAGCGGCGCGGAGGCCCTGCTCCGCTGGAACCATCCCGAGCGGGGCCTGCTCCCGCCGCCGGAATTTCTGCCCCTGGCGGCGGAAACCGGACTGATATTCGCCATCAGTGATTGGATTCTTCAGACCGTCTGTCGTCAGAACAAGGCCTGGCAGACCGGCGGTCTGCCGCCATTGGTGGTGGCGGTCAACATCCCCCCGCGGGTGTTTCAGCAGCGGGAACTGGTGCGGATGGTCGAGCGGGCGCTGAGCCGCTCGGGACTGGAAGCCCGCTACCTGGAGCTGGAGATCACCGAAAGCATGATCCTGGACAAGGGCGAGGCGGTCACCGACACCCTGCTCGCGTTGAACCGCCTGGGTGTCACGCTGGTCATCAATGATTTCGGCAGCGGCTATGCTCCGTTCAGCGGCCTGCGCAAGATGCCGGTCACAAAGCTCAAGCTCGATCGCCGCTTCGTCCAGGACCTTGCCGGCAACGTCAGTGATGCAACCCTTGCGGCCTCCGTCATCGCCATGGCGCGCAGCATGAACCTCGGGGTCAGCGCCGCGGGGGTGGAAACCGAGGAACAACTCAGCGTCCTCAAGGCCAGGGGCTGTCGGCAAGGGCAGGGCGCGCTTTTCGGCCGGCCCCTGGCGGAGGGACAATTCGCCGGCCTGCTTGCCCGGCATTGCCCCGGATATCCTTGCGACCCGGCTGACGGGAGTCTGTCGGACGCTCCATGAACCGGCTGCGAATTCGGCTGCCTGGCCCGTATTTCAGCTCCTTCTCGGTCCATGGCTATGGCTATGAACCCTCAAACGATCCAAAATCCGGTCTCAAGCTTCCCCATTTTCACTTCGGCCCGTATCGGTCTACAGATCCCAAGCCCCTTCAGACCTGCAACGGACGCACGCCATCCAAGCCATGCCCCGGCCCTGCAATTGACAACCTGCGTATGGCTGGTAGATTTTCCAGCAGTAGCCGCACCGGGCGACTGCCGTGGAATGCATCGCGAACGTCGTCGTCTTTCAACACCTTTATCAGGGAGGTCTGTCATGTTGTTGCGTACGAGTTTCATCGCTTTATCGCTTCTGCTTCTTCCCCTTGCGGTCATGGCCGGCGAATGCGTCGACTGCCACGCCAGGATCACCCCCCAGATCGTTTCCGACTGGCGGATCAGCAAGCATTCCGAGAACGGCGTCGACTGCTCGGGCTGTCACGGCAGCGGGCACATGTCGGCGACCGACCCGGAGAAGGCGGCCATTCCCACTCCCGATACCTGCGCCGCATGCCATCCGGCCCGGGTGGAGCAGTTCAGCAAGGGCAAACATGCGGCGGCCTGGGTGGCGATGGACGCGATGCCGACCATCCATTACCAGCCGATGTCGCTGATCGAGGGGATGAAGGGGTGCGGCGGCTGCCACAAGATCGGCCTGAAGTCAGCCGAAGTCGTCCGCAAGCTCAAGCAGGACGGCGCCGGTTTCGGGCTCGCCTCCTGCGATGCCTGTCATACCCGCCACACCTTCTCGGTGATCGAGGCCAGGCAGCCGCAGGCCTGCCAGACCTGCCACATGGGCTTTGACCATCCCCAGTGGGAGATGTACTCCTCCTCCAAGCACGGGGTGCGCTTTACGCTGAAACAGCTGGGACTGTTGCCGGAAGATGCCGCAGCTCCGACCTGTCAGACCTGCCACATGCAGGACGGCAACCATGAAGTCAGAACCGCCTGGGGGTTCCTGGCGGTGCGGCTGCCGCTGCCCGAGGACAAGCAATGGGCTGCCGATCAGGTCACCATCCTCAAGGCCCTGGGGGTGCTTAATCCCGAGACCGGCGAACCCACCGGACGGCTGGACGTCGTCAAGGCCGGGGACGTCGCCCGACTGACTCAGGAAGACTGGGATCGCGAGCGGGACAAGATGATCCGGACCTGCAATCAGTGCCACTCGAAGAATTTCGCCATCGCCGAGCTGAAAAAAGGGGACGAGATGATCAGGGAGGCTGACCGGCTGCTGGCCGAAGCGATCAACATCATCGCCGCGCTCTACCGGGACGGGCTCCTGCAGAAGCCTGCGAATTACGCCTTCCCTTATCCCGACCTGCTCACCTTCCATGACGCGCCGACGGTCATCGAGCAGCGGCTCTTCGAGATGCATCTCAAGCACCGGATGAGGGCCTTCCAGGGGGCGTTTCACGCCAATCCCGACTATGCCCTCTGGTACGGGTGGAGCGAGATGGTCCGCGATCTGACCGAAATCAAGACCACCGCCCACGAGCTGCGCATGGCCCATTCCGGGAAGTAGCCGCCCAGGCGAAAAGCGCAACGGTCAAAGGGGGCTGGGTTTCCTCAAACAGCCCCCTTTTTACGAGCTATCGCTGATGCTTTCGCGCAGCGGGTCCGGGCGCTAACGCCCGGCTTGACATCGGTTCGACTCTCTGGAATGCTCTGTAGAGAATTAATCCTCCATGATGATTTTTTCGAACAGCAGCGGGCGCCGGCCGTGAAAGGCATGGGCCGCCCGATCCATTTTCCCCCACTATCGAAGCGCGAAGGAGAACCAGCAATGGGCCGTATCAAAGGGACCGAGACCGAAAAGAATCTGCTGAAATCTTTTGCCGGCGAGAGTCAGGCGCGAACCCGCTACACCTATTTCGCCTCTGCCGCGAAAAAGGAAGGCCTGGTGCAGATTGCCGATATCTTTGAAGAGACCGCCAATCAGGAGAAGGAGCACGCCAAGCGTTTCTTCACGTTCCTGGAAGGGGGCGACCTGGAGGTCACCGCCTGTTTCCCGGCCGGCGTCATCGGCACCACGGCGGAGAATCTCAAGGCGGCGGCCATGGGCGAACACGAGGAGCACAGCGAACTGTACCCCGCCTTTGCCCGGGTAGCGCAGGACGAGGGGTTGCCGGAGATCGCCGCCGCCTGGAGAACGATCTCGGTGGCGGAAAAGCAGCATGAAAAGCGCTATCTCGATCTGCTGGCCAATATCGAAAACGATCGGGTGTTCAGGCGCGACGAAACGGTCACCTGGCGCTGTCGCAATTGCGGCTACCTGCACAGCGGTCAAACGGCGGCGGAACTCTGTCCGGCCTGTATTCATCCGCAGGCGCATTTCGAACTGCTGGGCGAAAACTGGTAGCTGCCGTGCGCGGCGCTGTCGCTTCAAAAGACTTAAACATGCAACGAAAACGACCCCTCGCACGCCGGGGGGTCGTTTTTCGTTGGGGGGAAGATCCGCCGACAGGAGCGGGACGTTCAGGGCGCCGGTCGGTACCGCTGTCGTGAGGCGGACAGCCTCCTATCGGCCTGATCCATAGCTGCGCAGCCATCTTTTTTAGCGGATAAACTTTTAATGTCGGACGTAACTGCTATCTTTAATAGATGTTCAAACTCTTACGGTTATCGTTACGATGAAAACGAACCTGGTCCTCGATCAGTTCTGGCGACATCTCAGCGCCGCAAAAAAAGCGGTCCTGTTGCTTGATTACGACGGAACCCTGGCCCCGTTTCGGGTGGCCAGGGATCGGGCCTTTCCCTATCCGGGGATCCGCGAACTGTTGCGGTCCATCCGCGGCGACACGCAAACCCGGCTGGTGATTATTAGCGGCCGGGCCGTCGATGATCTGTTGCCGCTGCTGGCCCTCGATCCGCACCCCGAAATCTGGGGGTGTCACGGCTGGGAGCGGCTCGCTGCCGACGGCGGTCGGCCGGCGCTCGAGCTGCCAAAACGGGCTGCTGCCGGTCTGCGCAAAGCGCGTCTTGGCCTGGAAGGGCAGGGGTTCGACAGCCTCTGCGAAATAAAGCCCGCCTCGCTGGCACTCCATTGGCGCGGTCTTCCCGACCGGAAAATCGGGGAACTGCGCGAACGGGTTGATGAGCATTGGCTGCCGATTGCGGCAGCGTACGGTCTTGACATCCACGCTTTTAACGGCGGGCTGGAACTGCGCTGCCCCGGCAGGAACAAGGGGACGGCGCTCAACACAATCCTTGAAGAGAGTGAAGCGGGGCAACCGATCGCATTTCTCGGCGACGACCTCACCGATGAAGACGGATTCGAGGCGCTCAAGGGCAATGGGCTCGGGATCCTGGTCAACAGTGCGCCGAGGCAGACCCGTGCCGATCTGACCATCACCCCCCCCGATGATTTGCTCGATTTTCTTGCAACCTGGCGGGACCGGGCGCCGGAAAAAACCGACAGCAGCAGAGGGAGTCAGTCATGAATCGACGCATGGTCGTCGTATCCAATCGTCTTCCGATTACGATAACCGGGGGCGATACGCAATGGACGATAACGCCTGCTTCGGGTGGCCTGGTGACCGCCCTCGAACCCCTGATGAGCGAGCACCGGAGCATCTGGATCGGCTGGCCCGGTTGCGGCCCCGAGGCCCCTGTCGAGGAGCTGTTCAGCAGTTTTTCCGCCGAGCACGGTTATCAGCTTGCGCCGGTTCCCCTTGCCGAGGATGAGGTTGAGAAATATTATCGCGGCTTTTCAAACGAAACGCTCTGGCCGCTGTTCCATGACCTGCTCGGCAATTGTCTCTTCGACCTCGAAAACTACCGTACCTACGATATCGTCAATCGCCGCTTCGCCAAGGTTACCGCTGAAGCAAGTCGTGACAACGATATCGTCTGGATCCACGATTACCAGTTAATCCTCTGCGGCTGGTATCTGCGCCAGTTGCGGCCCGACCGGTTCCTTGCGTTTTTTCTGCACATCCCTTTCCCGTCCCCCGATCTGTTTCGCCGTTTGCCCTGGTGCAAGGAGCTGCTCAGCGGTCTGCTCGCCTATGACCTGGTCGGTTTCCAGACCCTGCGCGACCATCGAAATTTCATTCACTGCGCAACCTCGATGGTCAAGGATGTCGAGGTCGTCAGCCGCCAGCGGAAACAGACGATCCTTCGCTTCGGCGAGCGGCGGATCAAGGTGGGGCACTATCCGATCAGCATCGATTTCAACAGGTTTTCCGAAGGCGCCGACAGCGCTGACGTTGCCGACGCCGCCTGGCAGCTGCACGAAAACTACGGTCAGCGGCAACTGTTTCTCGGCATCGATCGCCTCGATTATACCAAGGGCATACCGGAACGCTTTCTTGCCTTCGAACGGGCTCTCGAAAAGTATCCGGACATGCGGCAAAAAGCCTCTCTGCTGCAGGTTGTGGTCCCCAGCCGGACCATGGTTCCCGATTATATCGACCTGAAAAGCAAGCTCGAACAGCTTTCCGGTCATATCAACGGCCGCTTGTCCGAACACGGCTGGGTGCCGTTGCATTACCACTATCGCAGTCTCGATCCGGTCCAGCTGCTCGCGCACTACCGGGCTGCCGAGATCGCTCTGGTCACCCCGTTGCGGGACGGCATGAATCTGGTGGCAAAAGAGTTCTGCGCCTGCACCAACGACAACCGCGGCGTGCTGGTGTTGAGCAAGTTTGCCGGCGCCGCCGACCAGCTGGGCAGGCATGCGCTGATGGTGAATCCCTACGATATCGAGCAAACCGCCGATGCGATCTATCAGGCCTTCAGCATGACGGAGACCGAGCGCTGCCGGCGCATGGCATGGCTGAGAGCCCAGGTGCAGCGCGAGGATGTCCATCGCTGGCTGGAAAATTTCATAAGCTCCGCCGGCAGCAGTCAGAGAGAACCCGAAGCCGTATCCTGAGCAAGATCTGTTTCGGCCGGGCGGCTTACGTGCAAAATGCTTTTTAGCGCAGGACTTGAGAGACCATGATCATCGCCCCGCAACAATACGATGCCGTTCTGTTCGACCTGGACGGCGTCCTGACCATGACCATGAAGATCCACGCGTCATGCTGGAAGCGCATGTTCGATGCCTATCTGCAGGACCGTTCCGCACGTTTCGGCGAGACGCATCAGCCCTTTGACAGCGTCTCGGACTACCAGGCCTACGTCGACGGCAAACTGCGCTATGACGGGGTCCGGTCCTTTCTGGCCTCGCGGCGGATCGTGCTGCCCGAGGGGATCCCCGCCGATACGCCGGACCTGGATACGGTCTGCGGTCTCGGCAATCGCAAGGATCTGCTGGTCAGGGAGATGATCGCCGGCGAGGGGATTGAGGTTCTCGAAGGGTCCCTGGCGGTCGTGCGCCGGGTTCGCGCCCTCGGGCTTAAAACCGCTGTCGTTTCGGCCAGCAAGAACTGTGCGACGATCCTCGCCGCCGCCGGGATCAGGGATCTGTTCGATTGTATCGTCGACGGCGTGGTGGCGGACCGGCTCGGCCTGCCCGGCAAGCCGGCTCCCGACACCTTTTTGACGGCGGCCCGCGAACTCCAGGTCGCGCCGCGCCGGGCGGTGGTTGTCGAAGATGCCATTTCCGGGGTTCAGGCCGGACGCGCCGGCGGCTTCGGTCTGGTCATCGGCATCGATCATCATGGCGACAAACGGGTTTTGCAGGACAACGGCGCCGATATCGTTGTCGAAGATCTTGCGGAAATCCTCGATATCGATCCATAGGCAGTATCCATCCGGGAGCCCGGACAGAAACTAGGCAGCGGAAAGAGACAGGCGTATGATTCGTCATGAGACATTAAATCCACCGATCCATGTCTATCCGATCAACGAATGGAAAATCATCGAGACGCAATTCTATCCCCGCTTCCTGTCGCAGACCGAGACCCTGTTCTCCCTGGGCAACGGCTATCTCGGCATGCGCGGCAATCATGACGACGGCATCCCGCACTGCCAGAACGGCACCTTCATCAACGGCTTTCACGAGACCTGGCCGATCGCTTACAGCGAAAGCGCTTTCGGTTTCGCCAAGACCGGCCAGACCATGCTGAATGTCACCGATGCCAAGATCTTCAAGCTCTACATCGACGACGAACCCTTCTATCTGCCGACCGCCAGCCTGCAACTGTTCGAGCGGACCCTGGACATGCAGGAAGGGGTGCTGGACAGGCGGATTCTGTGGGAAACGGCGTCCGGCAAGCAGGTGCTGATCGAGTCGAAGCGGCTGGTTTCGCTGCAGCACCGCCATGTTGCGGCGATCAGCTATCAGGTGACCGTCCTCAATGCGGACGCCCCGCTGGTCATCTCCTCCGAGGTGGTCGGCAACCAGAAAAATCAGGCCGGCATTGCCGACCCGCGTCAGGCCAGGGGGTTCCAGCACAAGGTTCTGGAACCGCAGGAACATTATGCGGAGCGGATGCGCCTGATCCTGACGCATCGCGTCCATAACAGCGGCATGACCATGGCCTGCGGAGTCGATCACCTGATCCGCTCCGAAGCGGATTACAGCTGCAAGAGCGAGTGTTCCGGCGATCTCGGCAAAGTGGTTTTTTCCGTTAAGGCCAGGAAGAAAAAGACCATCCAGATTTACAAATTCATCACCTATCATAGCTCAAGGCATGCCGCGACCTCTGAACTGGCAACCCGCGCCGAACGGACTCTCGACCGGCTGGTCGACGAAGGATTTGATGCTCTGGCCGGCGGGCAGCGGCACTACATGGATGATTTCTGGCGGCGCAGCGACATCTTTATCCGCGGCAAGGCCGAAGCGGCGGGGCTCCACAAGCGCGAAATCCAGCAGGCGATGCGCTGGAACCTGTTCCAGACGCTGCAGGCTTCCGGGCGTGCCGAGGGGAACGGCATCCCGGCCAAGGGGCTGACCGGGCAGACCTACGAAGGACATTATTTCTGGGATACCGAAATCTACGTGATGCCGTTTCTGATCTACACGGCGCCGAAAATCGCCAGAAACCTGCTGCGCTTTCGTTACTCGATGCTGGACCAGGCCCGGATCCGGGCCCGGGAACTGAAGCTGCAAGGAGCGCTCTTTCCCTGGCGCACCATCAACGGCGAGGAAGCCTCGGCCTACTACGCGGCCGGCACCGCCCAATATCACATCAATGCCGACATCATGTACGCCCTGAAGAAATATGTCGATATCACCGACGACAAGGCCCTGCTGTATAACGAAGGGGCCGAGATGCTGGTCGAGACCGCGCGGATGTGGGAGGATCTCGGCTTCTATTCGGACCGGAAGGACGGCCAGTTCTGCATCCACGGCGTCACCGGTCCCGACGAATATACGACGGTGGTCAACAACAATACCTATACCAACCTGATGGCCCGCGAAAACCTGCTATTCGCCGTCAAGACGGTGACGGAACTGCGCGACTCGTACCCGGAGCATTACGAGAACCTGCGGCACAGCACCAAACTGCAGCCCGAGGAGATCGCGGCCTGGCTCAAGGCGGCCGAAAACATGTACATCCCTTATGACGAAGCCCTGGGCATTCACCCGCAGGACGAGGACTTCCTCGAACTTGAAAAATGGGACATCAAGAACACGCCGAGAGACCGCTTCCCCCTGTTGCTCTATTATCATCCGCTGGTCATCTACCGCTACCAGGTGATCAAGCAGGCCGATGTCGTGCTGGCCATGCTGCTGCTCAATCACATCTTTACCGACGCGCAGAAACAACGTAATTTCGAATATTACGATCCCCTGACCACCGGTGATTCCTCGCTGTCGGCCTGCATCCAGAGTATCGTCGCCGCCGAGATCGGCGAAAGCCGCAAGGCCATGGAGTATGCCCGCTTTGCCGTGCTCATGGACCTGGCGGATATCGGCGGCAACATGGCTGACGGCTGTCATATCGCCTCGATGGGCGGCACCTGGATGGTCGCGGTCTACGGCTTCGCCGGGATGCGCGACTATAACGGCCGGATCAGTTTTGACCCGCTGCTGCCCGAACCGATCGAGGAGCTGCGGTTTCCCCTGCAGATTCGCGGCAAGCGACTGGTGGTGAGCGTCACCCGCGCGGAGGCAAGCTATCGTCTGGAAGAGGGGGGCGAACTGGAGATAACCCATCAGGGGATGCCGCTGACACTCAAGGAAGGCATTGAATTCCGGTGTGCGATCAAGGCCGGAACCGCCGCGGAGCAGGACCCGACAGCTGCACCAGGCGCGGAAGAAACGGGGTCGGCGCCGGATTGATGCCCGGTTGTTGCAACGCTAAACCGTCAGCGCCGGCGGCGGCGGTCAGGGATGATAGCGCGCGACCAGGGGCAGGTGGTCGGAGGCGATCCGGGCCAGCGGGCTGTTGTGCACCCGGTACGAGCGCAGCCGCTCCGGCGGGCTGACCAGGATGTGGTCCAGGCGAAACAGCGGCCAGCGGGTCGGGAAGGTCCGCGGCGACCGAACCCGTCCGAAATGGCGATGCAGCCAGCGCAGCGGCCGCCCCACAAACAGCCACTCGTTGAAATCACCCATCAGGATCAGCGGCGTCCGCTCTTCGGCGGACAGACAGTCGATCAGACGGCGCACCTGGTGCCGCCGTTCTCCGGGGCTCAGTCCCAGATGGGCCACCGCGACCTGCAGCGGTTCGCCGTGCCAGTCCAGGTGCGCGATCAGCAGGCCGCGCGGCTCCCGCTGCCGGACGCTGATGTCGTAGCGTTCCACATCGAACACCGGCAGCCGGGTCAACAGCGCATTGCCGTAGTCACCGGTGGTCCGCTGCATGGTCGGCCCGGCGACCACCGCCATCGTTGTCAACTGCTGCAGACGCTCAAGGTCGTCGCCATGCGTCTCAATATGATTGTCCACCTCCTGAAGACCGATCAGGTCCGGAGCCATCTCGCCGATGACCGCGGCGATGCGGGTCAGGTCACGTTGCCCGTCCAGGCCGATCCCCATATGAATGTTCCAGGTTGCCAGACGCAGACCGTTGTCACTGCTCATGGCGCTCCTCCCTGCCGGTCAGCCAGGATCTGCCGAGGACCAGGACCGTCAGCGCAGCGCAAAGCGCAATGACGGCCAGGGCCAGACTTCCCCAGCCGGGATCGCGCAAGGCCTGTTCCAGGCCGCTCTCGAAAATCATGATCGCCAGGATGCCGGGTCCCATGCCGACCGCCGTGCCGATCAGAAAGGACCGGCCGGAGATATGGGTCGAACCGGCGACCAGATTGACGATGGTAAACGGAGCGATCGGCACCACCCGCACCACGGCGACCGCCAGCCAGCCGCGCCGGGAAATTTTGCGGCTCAGGCGGTTCAGTTTCTCTCCGGCCAGCTTGCGCACGGCATCCCGGCCGAGCCAGCGGCCCAGGAGGTAACTGGCCCATCCGCCCAGCAGGCTGCCGGTCAAGGCCAGGGCAAAACCGGACAAGGGGCCGAAACTGAGGGCGGTGGCCAGAATCAGGACGGTGATGGGAAACATCAGGCAACTGCCGAGCACATAGAGGGCCAGCACCGTCGGGACGGCCAGCGGGCTTTCGCGCAAGGTGTCCGCCGCCGCCAGCAGCCTGTCCATATTCAGCCACTGATTGAGCGGTGACCAGCGCCAGAGGGCGGCCAGCAGCAACGCCAGCGCCATCACCGCCGCGAAACGCCAGGCCTTGTGCTTCAGCCGGGTGCTCTCATCCCGCTTTCCGGCGCCGAAGCCAAAAAAATTGAGCAGCGGTTCGGCATCGATCGGGCGTTCCGGATCGACGATTTCATCCGCCGACAAAAGTTCGCTGAGCTTTGTGTCGTTGTCGAGCGGCAAGTCCTGCAAAAAACGTTCGCCTTTATCGAAAGCGGAAAGCGTGGCCAGCAGGGAGCCGGTTTCCGCCAAACTGTCAGCGACCCGTTGCGGGTCCACCCCGCAATGTTCGGCGAGCAGGCGATTGCGCAAGCCGGCGATCGCCTGCGCGACATGCTCCTTGCCGTCGGCCGCCAGGG
>DASWJX010000094.1:0-9279 GCA_036396915.1 Geopsychrobacteraceae bacterium
CCGTCGGACAGACGAAGGTAAAATCGAGCGGATAAAAGAACAGCACGATGTAGTTCCCGGCATAGTCGGACAGTTTGAATTCGTTGTTGATCGAGCCATCCGCCATGACTGCCGCGGCGGTGAAATCGGGGGCTTTTTTACCAACCAGTACGCTCATCGAAAAACTCCTTTGCATTATGCTGATATCAATGTTTTTTTTCGGACATAGAGGTCAGTGTACCCGGATAAATCCGGCTGTCAAGCGAATTATGACCATTTCGGTCATTATTCATCATCCGGTTTGCGCCGCCGTTTTTCCCGGCTGCGGGGATGGGCCCGATCGTAAACCGCCGTCAAGTGGCTGAGACTGACCTTGGTGTATTTCTGGGTGGTCGAGAGCGACGCGTGACCGAGCAGTTCCTGGATGGCGCGCAGATCCGCTCCGGCGTCGAGCAGATGGGTGGCGAAGGTGTGGCGCAGGGCATGGGGCGTGCCGTCGGTCGGCAGACCGGCCGTCAGCAGCTGCTTTTTCAGATTGCGCTGGATACTGCGCGGGGTCAAACGCTCGCCGCGCTGATTGAGGAACAGGGGTGCGTCGAGCGGGGGATGACTGCGCGCGTCCAGATACTCTTCCAGGGCCTTGAGCGCCTGCCTGCCGACCGGCACCAGCCGCTCCTTGCTGCCCTTGCCCAGCACCCGCGCCAGCCGTTCGCGCCGATCGACGGAGCCGACATTCAAGCCGGTCAGTTCGCTGACCCGCAGGCCGCAGGAGTAGAGCAGTTCAAGAATCGCCCGGTCGCGCAAGACCAGTAACGGCCGGCCGGACTGTTGCTGATCAAGCAGTGCGCCGGTCTGGTCGACACTGAAGGTTTTCGGCAGATACTCTTGCCGGCGCGGCGTGGACAGCGTGTCGGCGGGCGAAACGCTGATCAGCCCCTCCCGCACCAGGTAGCGGAAAAAGGTTCGCAGGCTGGACAGCTTGCGACCGATGCTGGTCCGCTGACAGGTTCCGTGCAAGCGGGCGAGAAAGCGCCTGAGCAGGATCGTGTCGACCCGCTCCAGCCAGCCGGCGGCCGGTCCGGAAAAGGCGGGCTGGTCCTGCAGAAACGCCTGAAACTGCTTGAGGTCGTGCAGGTAGGAGCTGACCGTCCGCGGCGACAGGTTCCGCTCCAGGGTCAGATGCTGTTCGAATCGTTTCAGCAGACGCTGCATGTATCCTCCCTGAAGGGTCCCGGCACCGGAGATTCTCTCCATCACGTGAATTGACGGCTCCGTATCCGCGTGGCATACTGGCGCAGGTACAGCATCCTTCCTGCCCCATTGCGGCGCATTGCCCGGCAATCAGGACCTCAAGCGGAGCCCGAACATGACCCTGAATATCCTGTCCTTCATCCTGATAACGATCCTGATTGTGGATGCGGTCGTGGTGATTCTCAGTTATAGCATGTGCTGGTACGAATACGCCAATGCCGACCCGCAACTGATGAAGCGGCGCTTCAGTTCAAAGGCGCTGCTGATGACGGCAGCGCTGATGGGTCAGGAACTGTTCTTTAACTATGTCACGGTCCTGTCGATGCCTTTCGGCTTGTGGCCCCAGCGCCAGAAGGTTCAGGCCCGCGGGGAGACTCCGGTTCTGTTGCTGCACGGACTGTTCAACAACCGCGCCAGCTGGTTCTGGTTCCGCTGGATGCTGCGCCGCAACGGCTTCAACAATGTCGTGACGATGAATCTCTCGTCCTGGCACACCGAAGAAAGATTGACCGAACTGGTGGCCAAAAAAGTCGATGAACTGCGTCACGGCCTGGGTGTCGACAAGGTGCATCTGCTCGGCCATTCGATGGGCGGCATCATTGCCCGCAACTTTATGCAACTGCGCGGCGGCGCGGCGAAAATCGACCGCTGCGTCTGTCTCGGCTCGCCCCATTCCGGATCGAAGCTGGCCCCCTTTACCGTCACCTCGCTCGGCCAGGTCCTGGTGCCCAATTCCGCATTCCTGCAACGTTTGGGGCAGGCCCCGGTACCGGAAGGCCCCAGGCTGACCAACATCTATTCCAGCAAGGACAATATGGTGCTGCCCGTCGAATCGGCGCGTCTGCACTGGGGGGAAAACATCCTGCTCGACGGCATGGGCCACACCGCGCTGATCTACCGCACATCCGCTCTGCGGGCCGCCATTTCCGGGCTGCGCGACGGGAACCCGACCGATGCCTGAACTGAAGATTCACAGCCGCCAGCAGACGGAACTGATCGAAGTCACTGCGCAGGTCGCACAGGCCGTCGCCGATTCCGGCATCGACGAGGGGCTGGCGATCCTGTTCGTACCCCACACCACAGCCGCCGTCACCATCAATGAAAACGCCGACCCCGCCGTCGCCGTCGATATCGTCGACGGCCTGAACAAACTGATTCCGCTGCACGACAACTATCGCCACCAAGAAGGGAACAGCGCCGCCCACATCAAGAGCAGCCTGGTCGGCGTCAGTGCAACGCTGCTGATCCGCGGCGGCGCACTGCTGCTCGGCACCTGGCAGGGCATCTATTTCTGCGAATTCGACGGCCCCCGCCAGCGCCGGCTGCAGATCAAACTCATTGCCGGCTGAGCCTTTCGTGACGGCTTCCGGACAAAACGTCGTTCTGCGGCGACTCGACGATTACAGCCCGGACAAGGTGGCAACGGCCCTCGAAGAACTGCTGGCGCCGCTGGGTGGGATGGCGGCTTTTGTCCGGCCGGGGCAGCAGGTTCTGCTTAAGCCGAACATGCTGGCGGGCAAAGCTCCGGAAAAAGCGGTGACCACCCACCCGGAGCTGGTCCGGGCGGTGATTCGCGCCGTGCAACGGGCGGGGGGCAGCGTCTCGGTCGGCGATTCGCCCGGCGTCGGCCAGCCTCGCCAGGTGGCGAAAAAATGCGGGATACTGGAGGTCATCGAAGCGACCGGAGCCCGCTTTGCGCCCTTTGCGGACTCGGTCAAGGTCCGCCCCGCGGGGGGCACCTTTCACGAGCTGGAAATCGCCCGGGACATCCTGGACGCCGACCTGATCATCAACCTGCCCAAACTCAAAACCCACCAGATGATGGGCCTGACCTGCGCCGTCAAAAACCTCTTCGGCGCGGTGGTCGGCATGCGCAAGCCGCGCCTGCATCTTCAGGCGGGCAGCGACAAGGCGTTTTTCGCCCTGATGCTGCTGGAACTGGCCGAGCAGATCAGACCGGCGCTGAACATTGTCGATGCGGTGGTCGGCATGGAGGGGGATGGCCCCGGCAGCGGCGATCCGGTGCAGATCGGCGCCCTGCTGGCCGGCAGCGACGCCCAGGCCGTCGATACCGTGGCCACGGAACTGGTCGGCTTCCGCCCGCGGCAGGTCTGGACCCAGCAGATTGCCGCCAGGACCGGCCGACCCCTCTGCCGCATCGACCAGATCAGGCTGCTCGGCGATGCCCTCGACGGTCTGCGCCCGCGGCGCTTTCGTCCGGCCAAGAGCACCGATGTCAATTTCGGACTTCCCGCGTTTCTGGAACGACCGCTGAAAAATTCCCTGACCGCGCGGCCGGTCCCGGACTTCGAACTCTGCCAGGCCTGCAACCTCTGCGTCAGGCATTGCCCGCCGAAAGCCATGGAACTACGCCGCGGGAAACTTGTCATCGACTACCAGCGCTGCATCCGCTGCTTCTGCTGTCAGGAACTCTGCCCTCACGGAGCGCTGCTGACCGAACAGGGACTGCTCTTGCGGCTGGTCGACTTTCTGGGAAAAACCTCAAAATCGACCAAGCGGCCATCAGTGAGAAAGCCATGAAAAAAATAACGTCCGCCATCAAGGCGTCGCAGCAGCTGCAGGAATGGGTCCTGCGGATCCTGCTGTACGGCGCCAAAACAACCCCCAAGACCCTCTCCGGCCGGTTCTGCGCGCTGATCGCCCTGCTTGCCCGGCCATTCAGCAAAAAAGACCGCGGCAAGATCGAACGGAATATCGACAAGATCCTCGGCATCCCCGCCGGCAGCGAAGCATCCCGCAACTTTCAGGAGCGGGTTCTGAAACATCAGATCGCCAGCAGCTTCGAATCGTTCAAGTCGAGCTTCAATCACGACCTGGTCGAGGTTGAGGGGCTGGACGAACTGCAACAAAAAATTCGCGCAAACCTGGAGCGGGGACGCGGCCTGATTATCACCACCGGCCATCTGGGCAGCTGGGAACTGGTCGCCTATTATTCTTCCCTCGCCACCGGCGAAAAGTTCAACGCCCTGGCGAAACCGTCCAAACTCGACGCGGCGACGCGTTTGCTGGACGAGTACCGTTTACGGATGAACACCAAAACCCTCTGGACCGATCAGCGCTCGCTGCTGAAAACCATGGTCAAAACCTTGCAGGAGGGGGAGGCTCTCGGCTTTGTCATGGACCAGAGACCGGACGGGCGCAAAGGTCCGGTCGTCGATTTCATGGGGCAGCCGACCCAGTTCGCCGTCGGTCCCGCCTGGACAGCAATCCGCAACGGCAGTCCGGTAATGGGGGTCTTTTGCATGCGCGAAGCGCCCTGGAAATATCGCCTGATCAGCAGCGAATTGCTGCCGGCGGACCACGGAGAAACCGATACGGTCAAGGTCACCCAGCTCATGGCCTCTGAAATCGAGCGGGTGATCAGACGCTATCCCGAGCAGTGGGTCTGGAACTACACACGCTGGCACTTTCAATAACGGGGGTAACCGCATGAACCGATCCAACGACACCCACATGATCACCATCGGCTATATCCTCTGGATTTTCGGCTTTACCGGTTCGCACCGTTTCTACTACGGGAAACCGGTCTCCGGCACCATCTATTTTCTGACCCTGGGCCTGCTCGGCGTCGGCTGGCTCATCGACCTGTTCCTGATCCCCTCCCTCGACCGGCAGGCCTCCCTGCGTTTCACCTCCGGCTTCATCGATTATACCGCCGCCTGGATCCTGCTGACCTTTCTCGGTATTTTCGGCGTGCACCGGATGTATCTGGGCAAATGGGGGACCGGACTGCTCTACCTGCTGACCGGCGGCCTGTTCGGCATCGGCTATCTCTATGATTTCTGGACCCTGAACACCCAGATCAGCGAAATCAACGCGACCCATTGACCGCCTGGAGGGCTCGGCTCTTCGGCGCAAAGCAGGAGGCGAACATGTCCCACCCAGCCTGGACACCGGCGGAACTGCTGAACATGTCCGGCAGCTACTGGCTCTCATCAGCCCTGCATGCCGGAGTCAAACTCGATATTTTCACTCCGCTGAGCGCTGCGGCGCTCTCCGCCGCGGCCCTCGCCGAACGATTGAACTGCAGCGAGCGCGGCCTGACCATGCTGCTCGATGCGCTGGCGGCTATGGAACTGCTGGAAAAAGAGGGCGAACGCTACCGGAGCAGCCCCTTTGCCGCCGAATGTCTGGCCAGCAGCTCAGCCGGCTATCTGGGGCACATCATCCGCCACCACCATCATCTGATGGGCAGCTGGTTGCAGCTGGACGAGTCGGTTCGCAGCGGACAACCGGTGCGCAACCGGCTTTCGCATGAGGGGGAAGCGGTTGAGCGGGAAAGCTTTCTGCTGGGGATGTTCAATCTGGCGATGCAGCAGGCGCCGGCCATCGCCGAACGGATCGACCTCGGCGGACGCACCCGCCTGCTCGATCTCGGCGGCGGACCCGGCACCTATGCCGTCTATTTCTGCCGGCGCAACCCGGCGCTGCGGGCCACCATCTTCGACCTGCCGACGACACGGGATTTCGCCGAGCAGACCGTCCGCCGTTTCGGCCTGCAGGACCGGATCGACTTTCTGGCCGGTGATTTCCAGCAGGATCCCGTGCGCGGCGGTTACGATGTCGCCTGGCTGTCGCATGTCCTGCATGGCGAAGGCGCGGCCGGCTGCGCCGCGCTGCTCGACAAAACCGTCGCGGCCCTGGAACCGGGCGGGCGGCTGCTGATCCAGGAATTCATCCTTGACGACCGCCGCGACCGGCCGCTTTTTCCGGCCCTGTTCTCGCTCAATATGCTGCTCGTCACCCCGCACGGGCAAGCCTACAGCGAATCGGAACTCAGGACCATGCTCGCGGCGGCCGGACTGGAACAGATCGAGCGCTTGCCCATCGAACTGCCGAACGGCGCCGGGATCATGAGCGGCCGCAAAGCGGACCAGCCATGAGCGACGCTCCGCCCTTCGGTAAAAAGCACGGAAGCGTGCCTGATAAGCACTGAAACAACCTTTCTGGCCCGGCGGCGCAACTGCGGCCGACCCCCAACCGGCAGCCATGTTGCAGCACTTAAGTGAGGCAACGCTTTTACAACGCAAGCAGCAGCGAAGCGCTGCATTGACACAATCACAGCAGCCCGCCCCGCCCTTCCCCGCCGCGCAACAATCAGAATATTTTATCCTGCAAAATCGTTGAGTTAGCTCGTAAATCCGGGCAAAGCGCGGACCCAGAATCCAGCATTGCAGATGTTGCACATGCTGCATAACATTTTCTGTTGCACGCCGCGTTGCATCTTTGTTGTTTAGTTATTTCGGGTACTTATGATTGACTATTGACATTGAGGGGAGTTTTGTCCGATGCACATGCAACGCGCGTTGCAGTTCAAAAACCGCGACAATACCGGGAAACAAGCATTAACTTGTTGATTTTATTATACTTTATCCAAATGTTTCACTTATCTGCACAGGTGGCACAACTTTTGGATATACAGATAAGCATGAACAGAGCAAACAACACACAAGAGACGGTGACGCTGGCCACCCCCTACTACGGATCGATGATCCGTCCCCAGGGCAGGCCCGAATGTATCTATCTCAAGCTGAGCGCCGATCCGGCCAGCGGGAAACTCCGCCGAACCGAAGTCTGCGTCTGGGATCCGAAAAAACGGCCCGATCTGCCGGGCTGGCTTTCAGAGCAGGGGGTCCAGGCCCTGCTCTGCAGTGACAGCCCTGAAGAATCTGTCCAGAGCTTTTCGGCCGCCGGAATCTCCCTCTTTCGCCAACAGCAGGAGGACCTGCAAAAGATGGTCCGCGACTGGGCAACACAACTGACAACCAAGGGCGGCGCGGTCGCCGCCTGAACCCTTGACCACAGCAGAGGAGCAGAGCATGAAATCCGAGAACATTACCGCCCGGCCCGAAACCAGACAGAACGTGGTTGTTGCATTGGCCATTTTCGGCATCGCCGCAATCCCGGCATCTCTCTACGTTGCCTGGCCCGCCCTGGCCCACCTCGGCGGAAAACTGCTGTAACGGCTCCACCACCAACCAAGGAGGCAGATCATGAAAGCAGAAAACATCCATACCAGTCCCATCGAAAAGACCTATAAAGCCGGCGTCATGGGATCGATGATCTTTGTCGGCGTTTTCCTGACCGCCTTTATCCTCTGGTCGATGGCGTGCCTCGGCGGTGCCGTCTATACCATGCTCTAAACTGCCGCCGCCGGAAACGGAACGTAACGAGTCAGCACCCTGATATCGATGCCGCATTTGGTTGAGCTCCCTCCCCTTCAAGGGGTGGGTTGGGGTGGGGATGGGCTGGTTCCAGCACGCCATCACCCCAGCCCCCTCCCGCCCTCCCCCTTGAAGGGGGAGGAGATAAATTCATCAGTGACAGCTGAATAGTTACAACGGAACAAGAAAAAAGGGCAGACGGCTGCGTGCGGCGTCTGCCCTTTTTCGGCATTGGTGACAACGATTAATGCTCTCGCAAAACCCCGGGGGATCAGTTAAACAATCGCCTTCATCCCTTCCATGGCTTCGCGCAGCTCCTCGCCGACCTCTTCGATCAGGTGAGCGCGGATCTCGGCGTTGACCGCCACCAGCATCTGGTTGTCGACGCTGTTGTCTTCCAGTTCGAGCCCCTTGCCGATCACGTCGGTGTCCAGCTCGGCCATGAACTCCTGCAGCAGCGGCACGCAGGCATGAGCGAACAGGTAGCAGCCGTACTCGGCAGTATCGGAGATGATGCGGTTCATTTCGTAGAGCTTCTTGCGCGCGATGGTGTTGGCGATCAGCGGCGTCTCGTGCAGCGACTCGTAGTAGGCGGATTCGGGCTCGATCCCGGAAACGACCATGGTTTCGAAGGCCAGCTCGACCCCCGCCTTGACCATGGCGACCATCAGGATCGCCTTGTCGAAGTAGTCCTGCTCGGGAATCTCGACATCCGCCGCCGGCGTGGTCTCGAAGGCGGTCCTGCCGGTCTCCTCACGCCAGGTCAGCAGCTTGATATCGTCGTTGGCCCAGTCCTCCATCATGGTGGCGGAGAAGGCGCCGGAGAGGATGTCGTCCATGTGCTTTTCGAACAGCGGAGCCATGATCTCCTTCAGCTCATCGGCCAGATCGAAAGCGATCAGCTTGGCCGGATTGGAAAGACGATCCATCATGTTGGTGATGCCGCCGTGCTTGAGCGCTTCGGTGATGGTTTCCCAGCCGTACTGGATCAGCTTGACGGCATAACCGGCCTCGATGCCGCTGCGGGTCATCTTGTCGAAACAGAGCAGCGCACCGGCCTGCAGCATGCCGCAGAGGATGGTCTGCTCACCCATCAGGTCGGACTTGACCTCGGCGACAAAGGAGGATTCGAGAACCCCGGCGCGGTCTCCGCCCTGGGCGCTGCACAGCGCCTTGGCGATCTCCAGCCCGTCGCCCCGGGGATCGTTTTCGCCATGCACGGCGATCAGGGTCGGCACCCCGAAACCGCGCACATACTCGGCGCGCACTTCGGAACCGGGGCACTTGGGAGCAACCATGATAACCGTCAGGTCTTCGCGGATCCGGGTCCCTTCCTCGACGATGTTAAAGCCGTGGGCGTAGCAGAAGACCGCGCCCTGCTTCATCAGTGGCACCACCGTGTTGACCACATCGGTGTGCTGCTTGTCGGGAGCGAGATTCATGACGATATCGGCAGTCGGCAGCAACTCTTCGTAGGAACCGACGGCAAAACCGTTTTCGGTGGCGTTGAGGAAGGACTGGCGCTTTTCGGCGATCGCTTCCTTGCGCAGGGTGTAGGCAACGTCCAGCCCGCTGTCGCGCATGTTCAGGCCCTGGTTCAGCCCCTGGGCGCCGCAACCGACGATGACGATCTTCTTGCCCTCGGCATACGCGCAGCCGTCGCTGAATTCGGACGCATCCATGAAACGGCAGGTGCCGAGTTCCTGCAACTGACGGCGAAACGGCAATGAATTGAAATAGTTCTGACCCATGTCGCGCTCTCCTTTTCTTTATGGTAGATGTGAATGACGATCTGAAACCGATTTTGCGCACCATAACCGATATTCGATATTGCGTAAATTGATTTGTTTTGCATACAATATTG
>DASWJX010000095.1:0-6858 GCA_036396915.1 Geopsychrobacteraceae bacterium
CGCGGTCAGCTCATAGGGAAGCCGCTGGGTCCAGAACAGGTAGATGGCGACGGCCATTATCAGAGCCAGAACCACATATTCCGCCATCGCATAACCTCAAGCTATTCCCGGCCGCCACCCGGGGCGCAACGGATACCACCCCTCCGGTCCCCCGATCGCGGTTGCCGCAAAGACGGCCCATTCCGGTTGGGGAAAGTGCTGATCTCCATTTTAACAGCAAACCTGGGCTGCGGCGGCGCAGCGCCGAAAAACAGCGGACGGGATGCCGTCGCGGCGCTGCGTTGCGCCGGCGCCGCCAGAGGCTATGCTTATGACAACGGTTCCCTTCGCCATGTCCCGGCAACGGGGCAAGCATGAAAGGACGGCACGATGCTCCGCAGACGCTGGTTCCTGATGCTCTCGCTGCTGGCCCTGGTCGGCCTGCTCCTGGGGCGGCGCACGATCCGCAACATGTTTTTCGCCCGGCCGCGGCGCACGCAACCGGCCCCGCTCGCCGCGAACCCCTTCAGCGCCGCCGACGAAATCGCCGTCGGCGTGGCGGGCGGAGATCCGGAGTTCGCCATCCGCCAGGCTATGGCGCTGATCGGCGGACTGGAACGGCTCGAACTGGCGGGGAAGAGCGTCCTGGTCAAGCCCAACGTCGTCTCCGACCGGCCCCATCCGACGACCACCAACCCGGCCGTTGTGGCAGCGGTGGTGCGGCTGCTGCGCGAGGCGGGAGCGGCCAGGGTCTATGTCGGCGACATGTCGGCGATGATGACCCTGGCCCTGGGCTCGACCCGCGGCAACATGGAAAAATGCGGCATTGCCCGGGCGGCCCGTGAGGCCGGAGCCGAGCTGGTGGCGTTCGAGGAGGGAAACTGGGTGGAGGTTCCCCTGCCCGGCGCCCGTTACCTCGAACGGGCCCTGGTCACCGAATGGCTGTTCAAGGTCGACCTGGTGGTGAACCTGCCGGTCATCAAGACCCATCGCTCCGCCGGCTACTCGATCTGCCTGAAGAATTTCATCGGCTGCACCCACCTGCGCCAGCGCCCCTACCTGATCGATGCGGATCACTGGGAGGAACTGGTGACCGAATTCAATCTCGCCTTCCGCCCCGCTCTGCACATCGTCGACGGCACCCGCTCCATGATCGCGGACGGCCCCTGGCAGGGACCGTCCGCCGCGACCGGCCTGATCATCGCCAGCGGCGACGCCGTGGCCGCCGATCTGGTCGGTCTGGGGATCATCGCCTCCTATGGCCGCTGGCCGGCGGTCGTCGGCAAAAGTCCCTGGCAGCAGCGCCAGCTGCAACACGCCCGGCTCATCGGCCTGGCCCCCGCGGCCGAACGGATCAGACTGCGGGTCGCCGCGGGGGACGAAGCCTTCACCGCGCTTATGGCGGGGGTACGCGAACTGACCGAACTCTGAATGTCCCGGAAACGGCACCAGCAGAACCTTCTGTTACGGCGCTGCCGATGGTTGCCGCTTTTCCGGATCAGCCGCCGACCCCCGTCGCCTCCCGGCAGAAGGCGGTCAGCAGTTGCCAGGTGTGATCGAAGTCGCTCAGCCGGCAGCTGCTGAACGGCGAGTGGATGTAGCGGCACGGCACCGAAACCACCCCGGTGAGCACGCCGCCGCGCGACTGGTGGATCGCTCCCGCATCGGTCGCGCCGAACGACGGGGTTTTGATCTGGTACGGGATCCCGGCGCGCTCGGCGCTGCGCTCCAGCGCCTGCACCATCGTGCGCGAGGCGATGAAGCTGTGGTCGGCAACGGTGATGGCCGGCCCCAGGCCGAGGCAGGCAGGCCGGCGCTGCGGCGGCACGCCGGGGATGTCGGCGGCGGGAGCTCCTTCCAGAGCGATCGCCAGGTCGGGTTCGATCTGGTAGGCCGCCGTGCGCGCCCCGATCAGCCCGCGCTCCTCGGCGACGACGAAGGCGGCGACAAGGGTCGCCTCCAGCGCGACGCCCTGCAGCGCTTCGAGGGTGCGGACGATGACCGCGCAGCCGGCCCGGTCATCGAGCGCCTTGGCCGCCACCGTCTCCCGGCCGAGGCGGCGGCAGGGGTAGGCGGGGACGATCGGATCGCCGACGCAGATGCCCAGCGTTTCGCGCACCTCCTGCCGGCTGGTCGCCCCGACGTCGAGAAACAGCTCCTCCAGCGGGATGACCTGCTCGCGGTCGCCCGGCCCGAGGATGTGCGGCGGCCAGGTGCCGACGATCCCCTCGATGCGCCGATTGGCGCGGGTCATGATCGTCAGCAGGTGGCTGGGGAGCAGCCGCTGGTCCCAGCCGCCGATCGGCGTGAAGCTGATAAACCCCTGCTCGTCGATGTGCTGCACCAGAAAGCCGATCTCGTCCATGTGCGCGTCGAGCAGCAGTTTGAAGCCGGAACGGCCGTGGCGCACGGCGATCAGGTTGCCGAGGGTGTCGACCCGCAGCTCGTCGACCAACGGCCCCACCAGCTCGGCAATCGCCTCGCGCACCGGCGCTTCGAATCCGGACACCCCGGGGCTGTTGCAAAGTCTTTCCAGCACTGTGTATGAATCCATGCTCACCTCCGCTTTGCGTCTCTTACCGCTGCTCACAGTTTACCAGCGGCCCGCGACCACCGCCGGTCCGCGCGGAAAAATTCAGGGGTGAGCTTTCCGGAGAGTCGACGGGCGCCCGGCAGACCCCCGTGTCTCACGGATTCAGGTCAAAGCGAACCGGCCGCCGCCTGCTTTTTCACGGTCTGTTTATGCTTGGACATTTTCCGTTTTTTATTCGTATATATGATCCGGGGGCTTCGGCTGGCAACGGAAACGACCGTTCAGAATCAGGTTTGCCGCATCTTGCTCCAGGGGGCGATGAGATGAAAACGGGCGGTTCCGGAAAGCGTGCTGCCGCGCTTTCAGTCCGCCGGTTTTTTTCTGGCGGGTTGCGGCTTGGTTTTGGCTGCAACCCCGCGGCCAGCACCACCTGCAAGCCGCCGGGGAGATCAAGGCGCGGATCATGGACGGGACGAGAATCGGCGCAACACCTGAGGATCCTGGCCCGCATCGCGGAACGGGTCGATGAAGAGAGCTTTGTCGTCGCCTGGGACCGGGCTCTGAGGATGCGCTCCGGGGCATCGGTCAGGGCCGACAAGAGCCCTCATGCCCCGCAACCACCACGCAGTCAGAGGGTCAGCCGGCGCAGGCGCAGGGCGTTGCTCACCACCGAAACCGAACTGAAACTCATGGCCGCCGCGGCGATTATCGGGCTGAGCAACAGACCGAACACCGGATAAAGCACCCCGGCGGCGATCGGTATCCCCAGCGCATTGTAGGCAAAGGCGAAGAAGAGGTTCTGGCGGATGTTGCTCATGGTCGCGTCGCTCAGCCGCCTGGCCCGGACGATGCCGCGCAGATCCCCCTTGACCAGCGTCACCCCGGCGCTCGCCATGGCGACGTCGGTGCCGGTGCCCATGGCGATACCAACCTGGGCTTGGGCCAGGGCCGGCGCATCGTTGACGCCGTCGCCGGCCATGGCCACCTTGCGTCCCTGCGCCTGGAAACGCTTGATCTCGGCGACCTTCTGCTCGGGGTGCAGCTCGGCCACCAGCTCATCGATGTCAAGCCGTTTCGCAACCGCTTCGGCCGTGGTGCGATTGTCGCCGGTGAGCATGACGATGCGCAGCCCCTCGGCGTGCAGCCGGCGGATCGCCTCGGGGGTCGTTGCCTTGATCGGGTCGGCGACCCCGAGCAGCCCGGCCACCTGCCCCTCGACGGCGACGAACATGACCGTCTGCCCCTCGCCGCGCAGCGCTTCGGCCTTCTCGGCCAGTCCGCCGGAGTCAATGTCACGCTCGTCAAGCAGCGCCTGATTGCCGAGGGCGACGCTCCGGCCGTCCACCCGGCCGCTGACCCCTCGGCCGGTCAGCGAGGCGAACTCCGTGACTGCGGTCAAAGCGACATCGCGCTCCTGTGCCGCGCCGACAATGGCGGCCGCCAGCGGATGTTCGCTCCCCCGCTCCAGACTGGCCGCCAGCTGCAGCAAGCGGTTTTCATCCCCGCCCTCGACGGTCAGCAGCGTAACCAGTTGCGGCTTGCCTTCGGTGAGGGTCCCGGTCTTATCGACCACCAGGGTGTCGATCTGGCGCATGACCTCGATCGCTTCGGCATTTTTAAACAGCACGCCCTGGGTCGCGCCCTTGCCGGTGGCGACCATGATCGACATCGGCGTGGCCAGCCCCAGGGCGCAGGGGCAGGCGATGATCAGCACGGCGACCGCATTGATCAGGGCGTGCGCCAGGCGCGGTTCGGGGCCGATGAGCGCCCAGACGACAAACGTGAGCACGGCGATGCCGACCACCGCCGGCACGAAGTACCCGGCGACCCGGTCGGCGAGTTTCTGGATCGGGGCGCGGCTGCGCTGGGCCTCGGCGACCATCTGGACGATCTGCGCCAGCAGCGTCTCGCTGCCGACCCGTTCGGCCTCCATCACCAGACCCCCGGTGCCGTTCACGGTGGCGCCGATGACCCGCTCACCGGCGCGCTTTTCCACCGGGATCGACTCGCCGGTGACCATCGATTCATCGACCGCGCTGCTGCCCTCGACAACCGTCCCGTCGGTCGGCACCTTTTCGCCCGGGCGGATGCGCAGCCGGTCGCCGGGCCGGACCTGGTCGAGCGGGACGTCTTGCTCACGGCCGTCGGCGTCGATCCGCCGCGCGGTTTTCGGCGCCAGTCCCAGCAACGCCTTGATGGCGGCTCCGGTCCGACTGCGGGCGCGCAGTTCCAGCATCTGTCCGAGCAGCACCAGGACGGTGATGACCGCGGCCGCCTCGAAGTAGACGGCCACCTCGCCGCCGGCACCGCGAAAGGCCGGCGGGAAGATGCCGGGCAAAAGGGTGGCGATGAAACTGTAGCCGTAGGCGACCCCCACCCCCAGGGCGATGAGCGTGAACATGTTGAGATGCCGGGTGCTCAGCGATTGCCAGCCGCGGACGAAGAACGGCCAGCCGCCCCACAGTACGACCGGCGTGGAGAGCAGCAGTTCGAGCCAGCCGAGGGTCCGCGGCGCGGCCAGCCGCTCCAGCGACAGACCGATCATGGGCCCCATGGCCAGGACCACAACGGGCACCGCCATGGCCAGGCTGATCCAAAAGCGGCGCGTCATCTCGCGCAGTTCGCCCCCCTCCTCCGCCGCTGCCGACAGATCTTGCGGCTCCAGGGCCATGCCGCAGATCGGACAGGAGCCGGGTCCCTGCTGCTCCACTTCGGGATGCATGGGACAGGTATGGATGGCTCCGGGCCGGGCCTCCTCCGCCGCGGTTTTTTCGGCGAGATACCGCGCGGGGTCGGCCACGAAGCGGTCCCGGCATTTTGCGGAACAGAAAACGTAACTCTCCCCCTGCCATTGCGCGGTTGCGGCTGCCGATGCGGGGTTTACCTGCATGCCGCACACGGGATCCTGCATGGTTTACCCCCTTTCCGACCGTCTCCTGGAGGCTTATTGAAAGAGGCTTTCGAGATTGCCGGGTTGCTCGCTGGCGCGCGCCTTTTCCAGCTGGGCCGGGGTCAGCACCGTGCGGGCATCGATCAGCGCCTGCAGACGGCGCAGCTGGATATCCCCCTGCAGCTGCTGCACCCTGCGCACCAGCGGTTCCGCGTCCTGCAGCGACCAGTTGCCGGTGCCCAGCAGCTCGGCCAGTTCCAGGCGGGCGATTTTCGCCTCGGCGCCGCTGCGGATGTTGTCCTTGCGAAGCGCGAAACGGATCAATTTCAAGCGGGACTGTTGCTCAGGGGTCAGTTCCAGAGCATCGGCCCGGTCCAGGAAAAACATCTGCTCCAGCGGCTGCGGCATCATGCCGGACCCCATGCCCATCATGGGGCGACCGCTCCCCATCATGCAGGGCATCCCTTCGCTCATCATCCCTTTGCCCTGATGCATCATGCCCGGCATGCCCATCATGCCTTGCCTCGCCGGGGCTGCGGCTGACGGCTGGTCCCCGCCCGGATGATGGCCCTCGTGCCCGTCCGTCGTCGCATGGGCAATAGCCATGGTCCCCATCAAGATGCTGATCAGTAACACGCTGAACCGTGCTTTTTGCATGTCGTCCTCCCTCTTGCGCTAGAAGTTACCTGCCGGTCCGTCGATGCTGTTTTTGAGCGCCGCAACGGCTGCCGTGCCAAAAGCGGATCAATCCGCCAAGGCCTAATAAACCTTATACTGCTTGTCCGGCATTGCAACGGGTCGCCCCGAAATTGGAGTTTTACGGCCCGGGAGCAGGTGTCGGGGGAAGGATAGTGGAGAGGTTCCACCATGACGCCGGCGGTGCGGGTCGAACGGTCGCGAAAGAAACAGAACAGCTCGCGCCGCGACAGAGAGGCGGGACGATAGTCCAGCTCTGCCGGACTGCTGACCAGCGTTATCCGGTGGTCCTCCTTGAGCGCGGCCAACCCGGCATGCGCGGCTTGCAGATCCGGCACGACATGTCCATTGGGGCACTCCTGGCAGCAGGTCAGGTTGAGCTGGAGGCCATCGGCAAAGACCAGCGCAAACAACAACAGGAGTTCAGGACGGGCCAGATAGCCCAGGCAGGGCAAGCGTCCGTGTGCCGCGGATCCGGAGCGCAGCTGGCAGCCCAGGACCGGTGCGGGATGGGCCGACAGGTCGGCCAGAACTTGAGACAGGGAAAGCTCGGGGGCCTGAAGTGCTTCGGCGGGACAGACGGCAAGGCAACGCAGACACTGACGGCAAGCCGCCGGGGCGATGCTCAGGCCCCGCTCGCTCCAGCTCGTGGCGCCGGCCGGGCAGACGTCGAGACACTTCCGGAACTCATTGTGCCGGCGCCGATGTCGCACACAGCGCGAGCGGTCAACGGTAACGGCCGTGCGTGCCGTCAGGGCAC
>DASWJX010000096.1:0-8783 GCA_036396915.1 Geopsychrobacteraceae bacterium
TGCTCACGGCCCGCGGCGAAGAAGAGGATGTGGTCCGTGGCCTTGACCTGGGCGCCGACGACTATGTCACCAAGCCGTTCAGCATCAAGGTGCTGCTGGCCCGCATCCAGTCGGTGCTGCGGCGCAGAAGCGAAAGCCGACGGCAGACCGATGGCGGGGAGCTGATTCACGGTGACCTGCGCATCCATCCGGGCCGCAACCTGGTCCAGGTCGGCGGTGAACCGGTCGAACTGACCTTCACCGAGTTTCGCGTCCTCGAGGCGCTTGCCAGTCGCCCCGGCTGGGTGTTCACCCGCTACCAGATCGTCAACACGGTACGGGGCGAGGATTACTCCGTCACCGACCGGGCCGTGGATGTCCAGATCGCCGGGCTGCGGAAAAAGCTCGGCGCCTGCGGTCATTATATCGAAACCGTGCGCGGCGTCGGCTACCGCTTCCGGGAAGAGCGGTGAGCATGCGGCGGCGGCGCCTCGTCTGGCAACTCTATCCATCCTACCTGTTGCTGATCGTCCTGGTCCTGCTGGCGGTCGGCTGGTACGTTTCGGCTGAACTGCGCGACTTTCATTACCGGCAGACCGCCGTCGATCTGGGCGCCCGGGCACAACTGGTGGCGCATCAGCTGCAGGGGCAGTTCAGCGACAGCGACCGGCCCGGGCTGGCGCAGTCGGTCAAACGCCTCGGCGAACAGTCAAACACCCGGATTACCGTTATCCTCAAGGATGGCCGGGTGCTGGCCGATTCGCACGAAACCGCCCGCCTGATGGACAATCATGCCCGGCGACCGGAAGTGCGGCAGGCGTTTAGCGGACAACAGGGGCTGTCGGTCCGCTTCAGCAACACCCTCGGCCAATCGCTGATGTACGTCGCCCTGCCGGTCTACGCCGAGGGGCAGCTGGTCGGCAGCATCCGCACCGCCTTGCCGGTGTCGGATCTCGATGCCACGCTCAGCGGCATTCATCGGCAGCTGCTGCTCGGCGGGCTGGTAATTGCCGTGCTGCTGGCGCCCTGCTGCTGGTGGTTTGCACGGCGCCTCAGCCGTCCGCTGGAGCTGATGACCGCCGGAGCGCAGCGCTTCGCGCGCGGCGAGCTGGACTGCCCCCTGGAGGTGACCGGTTCCGAGGAAACCGGGCGGCTGGCCGTGGCGATGAATCGGATGGCGGTCGAACTGGCCGAGCGGATCAGCCGGGCCGTGGAGCAGCGCGGTGAAATCGAGGCGATCCTCGGTTGCATGGTCGAGGGGATCGTTGCGGTGGATAACGAGGAGCGGGTGATCCGCCTGAACCGGGCGGCGGCGGACCTTTTTTCCGTTGCGCCGCAGCTGTCTGTGGGCCGACCGATTCAGGAGCTGATCCGCCAGGCCGACCTGCAGCGCTTCATCCGCCGGGCCCTGACCCGGCAGCAGCCGATCGAGGAAGAGCTGGAGATGCATGGCCCGCACAAACGCTACCTGCAGGTCCAGGCGACCCCCCTGACCGGGGCCGATTCCGAGCGCATCGGCGTGCTGATCATGCTCCACGACCTGACCCGCCTGCGCCGGCTCGAAGCGGTGCGCCGTGATTTTGTCGCCAATGTTTCCCACGAACTGAAAACGCCGATCACCGCCATTCGCGGGGCGGTCGAAACCCTGCTTGATGAAGAAGCGGCCGCTGACAGCGACCGGCGGTTTCTGCGGATCATCTTCAAACAGAGCGAACGGCTCAATGCCCTGGTCGAGGATCTGCTCGATCTGTCGCGGATCGAACAGGGGGCGTCGCAAGGGGGCTGGGAACTGTCGCCGGCGCCGCTGCTGCCGGTTCTGCAAAGCGCCCGGGCGGCCTGCGAAAGTCTGCTGCAGCAACAGCGGATCGATCTCAGGCTCCGCTGTCCGGAGCGGCTCGCAGCGCCGATCAATGCACCGCTGCTGGAACAGGCGGTGATCAATCTGCTGACCAATGCCGTCAAATACAGCGACCCCGGCGGCCAGGTGGTGATCGAGGTCGCGGAACAGGATGACCGGATCGGCATCCGGGTGCAGGATTTCGGCTGCGGCATCGCCGAAGAACACCTGCCCCGCCTTTTCGAACGTTTTTACCGCGCCGACCTTGCGCGCAGCCGCAGCCTCGGCGGCACCGGTCTCGGTCTGGCGATCGTCAAACATGTCGCCCAGGCCCACCACGGCGAAATCCGGGTCACCAGCCGCCCCGGTGCAGGGAGCTGCTTCACCCTGCTGCTGCCGCGGACCGTGAGCCGGGCAGCCGTCTGATGCGCACCGGGCGGCGCGACAATCTGTCGCTTATTTGCATACTTCTTACCCGCTGCTAACATACTTCTAACATTGCAGGCGCATCTTCCTCCCACTCAATGACAAACACCATCAACCAAGGAGACGACCAAAGATGAAACTGCAACCGCTTCTCACTCGCCTGAGCCTGAGCCTGCTGGCTCTGACTGTCTGTGCCGCAACCGCCCTTGCCGAACCGCTCAAGGTCGATGTCAACCTGAGCGACTACATCAAGGTACAGGGCGTGGCCGGCAACCTCAACAGCGTCGGTTCCGACACCCTCAACAACATGATGGCCTTCTGGGCCGAAGGCTTTCGCAAGCAATACCCCAACGTCAACATCCAGATCGAAGGCAAGGGCTCCAGCACCGCCCCGCCGGCCCTGATCGAGGGGTCCAGCCAGCTCGGTCCGATGTCGCGCAAGATGAAAGACAAAGAGATCCAGAAATTCGAAGACCGTTACGGTTACAAGCCGACCATGATTGGCGTCGCCCTCGATTCCCTGGCGGTTTTCATCAACAAGGATAATCCGCTCAGCGGCCTGTCCCTGCAGCAGGTCGACGCCATCTTCTCCAAGAACCGCAAGGGCGGCGCTGCCGCTGCCGTCACCACCTGGGGTCAGCTCGGCCTGACCGGTGAGTGGGCCGACAAGCCGATCAGCCTCTACGGTCGCAACTCGGCCAGCGGCACCTACGGCTACTTCAAGTCGAAGGCGCTGTTCAAGGGCGACTTCAAGGACACCGTCAAGGAGCAGCCGGGCAGCGCCTCGGTGGTCCTCGGCGTGACCGAAGACAAGGCCGGCGCCGGCTACTCGGGGATCGGCTACCGGACCTCCGGGGTCAAGGCGATCGCTCTCGGCAAGAAGGACGGCGACCCGCAATACCAGCCGAACTACGAGAACGTCCTCAACGGCAGCTACCCGCTGGGGCGTCTGCTCTACATCTATGTCGCCAAAGAGCCGAACAAGCCGCTGCCGACCCTGGTCAAGGAATTCCTGAAGTATGCCCTTTCCAAGGAAGGACAGCAGATCGTCATCAAGGACGGCTACCTGCCGCTGACCGCCGCGGTGGCGAAAAAGCAGCTGGCCCTGCTCGATTAATTGGCAGTCCCCGTAAGTAAGCAGCTTGAAAAAAATGAACAGGGCTCTGCCCCCGATTACGGGGCAGGGCCTGTTTGTGTGTTTGCCAGACCAGCAGCAGAGGGCTTATGAATCCAGCGTTCAGAAAAAAAATCAAGCGTAACGACCGGATCGCCCGCTGGGTGATTAGCGTCGGCGGCATGGTGATCATCTGCAGCGTCGTCTTGATCCTGTTATTGATCGCCAAGGTCTCGTTGCCGTTGTTTCTGCCGCCGGATGCGCAGCTGCACGCCAGCTACCGGCTGGAAAGCGCCGGGCACGTCCAGGCGATCGGCATGGACGAGTATCTGGAGACCGGCTACAGCATCGACGAGCGGGGACAGCTGCGCTTCTTCAACATCGACGACGGTTCCGAGCTCGATCGGCTTCAGCTGCGCAGTGAGACAGGCGCCCGGGGCCTGGTCGCGGTGGAAACCTACGGCCAGCTGCATCACAGCTTGCTCTGGGAAGACGGCTCGCTGACCATTGAACAGGTCAAATTCCGTCCTGCTTTTGACGAAGCCGACCACAACCGGCGCCGTATCGTGCACCGCATTGAGCAGCTGGCGGCCTTTCCGCCCCCGGCGACGGGACGGCCGCTGCGGTCGCTGGCGCGGGTCGATGCCGAGGGGCGCCGGACCCGGGTCGATCTTATTGCGGAAAACCGCCTGCAGCTGCAGCTGGTCGAGATCCAGGAGAATTTTCTCGGCGAGCGGGAGAGCCGTGAAGCGCACCATGAGCTGGCGCCGGAACTGAGCGGAAACATCACCGCCCTGGCGCTCAGCGGCAACGGCAAGCAACTGTACGCCGGGACCGATCAGGGGGAGCTGGTCCGGTGGGATCTATCCGACGCGCAGGCGCCTGCGCGGATCGAAACCCTGCAGGCGCATGCCGATCGGCGGGCGATCACCGCCCTGAACCTGGTCTTCGGCGATATCTCGCTGGCCGTGGGGGGCGCCGACGGACAGCTCACCACCTGGTTCCCGGTGCGCAGCGAGGAGGGCGGCTGGCGATTGACGCGGATCCATGAGCTGCGCCGACATGCCGGACCGGTGCTGGCCCTCTCCCCCTCTTCACGGGACAAAACCGTCATCAGCCTGGGGGAGGACGGTCTGCATTTCGATCATATGACCAGCGAACGGTTTCTGCTGAAACTGCAGCCGGACGCGCCTCTGCGTCATTATCAACTGACCACGCGCGGTGATGCGCTGATCGCACTGACCGAGTCCGGGCAACTGCTCAGCTGGAAACTGCGGATTCCCCACCCCGAGATCAGCCTGGGGACCCTGTTCGGCAAGGTCTGGTACGAAGGCTACGACGCCCCGGTCCACGCCTGGCAGTCTTCGTCGGCGAGCGACGATTACGAGCCGAAATTGAGTCTGACGCCGCTGATCTACGGCACCCTGAAGGGGACCTTTTACGCCATGCTGCTGGCCGTGCCGCTGGCCTTGTTCGGGGCGATCTACACCAGTCAGTTTGCCCGGCCGCGCCTGCGCGAAATGATCAAGCCGGCGGTCGAGATCATGGCGGCGATTCCGACCGTGATCATCGGTTTTCTCGCCGCCCTCTGGCTGGCGCCGTTGATCGAGCGCTCCCTCGGTTCACTGTTTCTCAGCCTGATCCTGGTTCCGGCGGCGCTGATGCTCGGGATTCTGCTCTGGCAGGCGGCCCGCAAGCTCGAACCGCTGAAAAGGGTCGAACGCGGCTTCGAGTTTCTCGCCGTGGCGCCGGTCATCATCCTGACGGTCGCCATCGCCGCCGCGCTGGGGCCGGGCCTGGAAAACCTGCTGTTCGACGGGGATCTCAAACAGTGGCTGTTCAGCGAACTGGGGACCCGCTACGATCCGCGCAACTGTATCATCATCGCCTTTGCCATGGGCTTTGCGGTGATTCCGATTATCTTCACCATTGCCGAGGACAGTCTGTCCAACGTGCCGCCGAGCCTCAAGGCCGCGTCCCTGGCGCTGGGGGCCAGCCGCTGGCAGACCGTCTGGCGGGTGATCCTGCCTTCCGCTTCGCCGGGGATTTTTGCCGGCAGCATGATCGGTTTCGGCCGGGCGGTCGGCGAAACGATGATCGTGCTGATGGCCACCGGCAACACGGCGATCATGGATCTCTCCATCTTCAACGGCATGCGGCCGCTGTCGGCCAATATCGCCGTGGAGATCCCGGAAGCGCCGGTCGACGGCTCTCTCTACCGGACCCTGTTTCTGTCGGCGGTCATCCTGTTTGTCATGACCTTTATCGTCAATACCGCGGCCGAGATTATCCGCCAGCGGCTGCGCGCCAAGTACGGCCGTTTTTAAGGATTTCCGCGATGAATAAACCTAAAGAGATGAACAAGTTCTGGCGGGTCGGCGAGCCGATGGTCTGGGTTTCCGGCGCCGCCCTGGCGCTGACCCTGCTCAGCGCCGCGATCCTGCTGATCGTCATCATGGTCAACGGCCTCGGCGTGTTCTGGCCGGCCGAACTGCGGCAACTGGAGCTGCAGGACGGCAGCCGCGTCATCGGCCGGCTGGTCCGCGGCGAGGAGACCGCCGACGGCTCCGCCCGGCGCCGCCAGTACAAGATCGCCAACCGCGATCTCTACGGGCTCGATTTTCGCTGGATCGACGAGGCGCGGATCGCCGCCGAAAGCGCGCCGCAACAGCTGCTGGTGCTGGAACGGGTCGAACATGGTGATTTTTACGGGACCCTGCAGCGGATCGACGCCGGCCGGCAGCAGCCGGGCCCGGCAACGCCGGCAGCTCTGCAGCAGGCGTTGCGGCTGGCGGACCAGGATTTGCGGCAGCTCTCCGAACTGGAGGAGAAGCTGAATGCCGCCAGCTATCGCATGGAGCAGCTGCGCCTCAAGCTGCAGAAGTTCGATTACCGCAAGGTCCCGGCCGATGACCCGGACCGTCGGCGGCTCGAAGCCGACAGCGCCGACCTGAATGAGGATTTCGGCGTTTTAATCGATCTGCAGAGCCGGCGCCTGAGCAAGGCCCGCCTGAGCAAGGCGCTGTTTGTCGAGGCCGGCGGCCGGGAAAAGGAAATCGACCTGGTTGATATCGTTCAGGCCTATGCGCCGAACGACATGTCGACCGGCGACAAAGTGCTCTTCTACGGTCACAAGCTGGTGGAACTGCTGACCGGCCAGCCGCGCGAGTCGAATACCGAAGGCGGCCTGTTTCCGGCGATTTTCGGTACGGTGATACTGATCTTCGTCATGAGCCTGTTCTCCTTTCCGCTGGGGGTGATCGCCGCCGTCTATCTGCGCGAATACGCCCGGGAAGGTCTGCTGGTGCGGATCGTGCGGATCGCGGTCAACAACCTGGCCGGGATTCCGTCGATCGTCTACGGCATCTTCGGTCTCGGCTTCTTCGTCTACGGCATCGGCCACGGCATCGACAGCCTGTTCTTCCCCGAACGGTCGCCGACGCCGACCTTCGGCACCGGCGGACTGCTCTGGGCCAGCCTGACCCTGGCGCTGCTGACCGTGCCGGTGGTGATCGTCGCCACCGAGGAGGCGCTCGGCGCCATCCCGCGGGAGATGCGCGAAGGCTCCTACGCGCTGGGAGCGACCAAGTTTCAGACCCTCTACCGGGTACTGCTGCCGATGGCCTCGCCCGGCATCATGACCGGGCTGATCCTGGCGATGGCGCGCGCGGCGGGGGAGGTGGCGCCGCTGATGATCACCGGGGTGGTCAAGCTGGCGCCGGCGCTGCCGATCGACGGCAATTTCCCCTTTTTCCATCTGGATCGCAAGTTCATGCACCTGGGCTTTCATATCTACGATATCGGCTTCCAGTCGCCCAACGTCGAGGCGGCCAAACCGATGGTCTTCGTCACCACCCTGCTGCTGGTGCTGATCGTGCTGCTGATGAGCAGCGTGGCGATCTACCTGCGCAACAAGATGAAGAAACGTTACACTTTCGGAACCTTTTAGGAGAACGGACGGATCATGAGCACTCTCAGGATAAACAACCCGCTGATCGAGGTCGAAAACCTGCGTTTCTACTACGGCGCGGCGCGGGCGATTCACGGCGTCGACCTGCAGTTCCCGGAAAAACAGGTCACGGCGCTGATCGGCCCGTCCGGCTGCGGCAAGAGCACCCTGCTGCGCTGCTTCAACCGGATGAACGACCTGGTCGACGGCAGCCGGGTCGAGGGCAAGGTGCTGCTCGCCGGCGAGGATATTTACGCCCGGAGCACCGACATCATCGAGCTGCGGCGGCGGGTCGGGATGGTCTTCCAGAAGTCGAACCCCTTTCCCAAATCGATCTACGAGAATGTCATCTACGGTTTGCGGATCGGCGGCGAAAAGAACAAGCAGCTGCTCGACGAACGGGTCGAGAGCAGCCTCAAGGGGGCGGCGCTGTGGGACGAGGTCAAGGACCGGCTCCATGAAAACGCCCTGGGCATGTCGGGAGGCCAGATGCAGCGCCTCTGCATCGCCCGGGCGATCGCCGTCAACCCCAGGGTGATTCTGATGGATGAACCGTGCAGCGCCCTCGATCCCAAGTCGACCGCCCGGGTCGAGGAACTGATCGGCGAGCTGCGCAAGGATTTCACCATCATCATCGTCACCCACAACATGCAGCAGGCGGCGCGGGTGTCCGACTACACCGCTTTTCTGTTCGAGGGGAACCTGATAGAGTTCGGCCAGACCAAGCAGCTGTTCGTCACCCCGCACAACAAACAGACCGAAGACTATATCACCGGTCGCTTCGGCTGAGCCGGTGCTGCCGAAAGGAAAGCAACCATGACCGTATTAATGCAAAAGGAACTGGATCATCTCAAAAAGCTGCTGCTGGCCTTAAGCGCCGAGGTCGAGGGGCGGGTCAGACAAGCAGTGCAGGCGCTGCTGAGCGGCGACCGCACGCTGGCGCAACAGGTCAAGGCGGGTGACGCCCAGATCGACAACCTGGAGATCGAACTGGAGGAGGAGTGCCTGAAAGTCCTGGCCCTGCACCAGCCGGTGGCGACCGATCTGCGTTTCATCGTCTCGATCCTGAAGATCAACAACGATCTGGAGCGGGTCGCCGATTTTGCCGTCAATATCGCCGAACGGGCCATCGATTTGAGCGGTGTCATCCGCATCCCCTGCCCCTACGATATCGCCCGGATGGCCGATCTGGTCGAGCAGATGCTGAAGATGTGCCTCGATGCCCTGGTCGAACAGGATACCGAGCTGGCGCGCAAGACCATCAACTTCGACGACAAGGTCGACGACATGCACAGAGAGAATTTTGCCAAGGTCAAACAAGCGATCCGCGCCGATCCGACCGTTCTGGACGGGCTGGTCTACTACCTGTCGATCTCCCGCTACCTGGAGCGGATGGGCGATCTGGCGACCAACATCGCCGAGGATGTGGTCTATCAGGTCGATGGCGAGATTATCCGTCACGGCGGGGTGCAGACCTG
>DASWJX010000097.1:0-11633 GCA_036396915.1 Geopsychrobacteraceae bacterium
AAGATGGCGGATGAACGCATCGGCAATCTCGGGCTGGAAGTGCCGGCCCGATTCGGCCAGGAAGGTCTGCCGCGCCTCTTCCCGGCTCATCGGCGCCCGGTAATGGCGTTCGGCGGTGATCGCTTCATAGACGTCCGCCGCCGCGATGATCCGGGCGCCGAGCGGAATCTCTTCCCCCTTGAGAGCGTTCGGGTAGCCGGTGCCGTCCCATCGTTCATGGTGCGCGTGGCAGATCGCCGGAATGTCGCGAAAAGGACCTTCAAAGGCGACCTTGTCGAGGATTTGTCGGGTTTTCGTGGGATGGGTCTTGATCACTTCCCGCTCTTCGTCGCTCAGGGGTCCGCCCTTCTTCAGGATCGAATCGGGGATCGCGATCTTTCCGTAGTCATGCAGCAGCGCCGCCATCCGGATCATACGGCAGTCCGGTTCGCTCAAGCCCAGTTCTTCAGCGATGCCGACCGAATACTCGGCGACCTTTTCAGAGTGACCGGCGGTCAGGAAATCGCGGGCATCGATCGAATCGGCCAGCACCTGGAGCGTCGATTCAAACTGGGCGGTCCGGGCTTCCAGCAGCCGGACGTTCTGGATGCTGACGGCAATGGCCGGCGTAATGCCCATCAGCAGATTGACATCGGACGCCAGCAGCGGCTTTTTGGTTTTGAGATTGTCGACCGCCAGGATGCCGATCGACGTGCCCTCAAGGACAATCGGCACGCAGATGAAGCTGCGGGTGCCGAGAGCCTGGACGAACTCGAGGGATTTCGGGGACAGGGTCTCTTCGATCTCCTCCACATTGTTGATCATGAACGGTTTCTGTTCGCGATAGGAGACGACAAAAATCCCCCGGCTGTCGGGATTGGCGAGACTGAAGGAGATGTTGGTCAGGATATCCAGATGCTGGTTGAGATAACCGTAGGCGCCGCGAATTTCCAGACGCTTGTGCTGCTCGTCGGCCAGCAGAATCAGGCCGCGGTCGTAATCCAGCGTTTTTTCCAGAACATGCACGACCGATGCGATGACCGCGCTGATGCTGGTCCGGTTGGCAATGACATCACCCACGTCCGCGGCCAGCTGGGCATTGCGATAGTTGAGTTCGATCTGCTCGGCCAACTGGTCGGAGGCGCCCCAGAGCTGCACCATGCCCTTATCCAGTTCCCCGGCCCGGACATATTCCGCCAGCCAGCCGGTGAGCAGCACGGCAAAGGCGCCGGCCGGCAGCACCGCCCGCAAGGCCAGCGCCGGCTCAATGAAAAAGCTCGTCAGCGTGGCAGCGGCGGCGGTCAGCAGGGCGGCATCGCGAACCCGGCGCATGGTTGTCGTGCGATTGTTGCGCCAGGAGATGATATAGCGGCAGACCTTGTTCCCTTTGAACATGCACTCCGGATGTTCGATCTTCGGGATGCCGATATTGAAAATATGAACAATCGCCTCAAAAAAGCCGATTCTGTTTTCGCACTGGAAGGGTTTTTCTTCAGCCCCGCGCTTGGCGGCAACGGTGATTTCGACTTTGGTGTTGCTGATTTTGCGAGAAGTATAGTCGCTGGAGCGGGTGAATTTCTTGGTCGAGGCCCCGATCAGGGAAAACGCCCTGAGCGGTCCGGCCAGGCTCAGGCCGTACATCCTCATTGCGCCCAGGGTGCCGGGGGCCGTGGCAAAACGGCCGGCTTCGCGGGCAATGCTCTCGTTGCCGGTCAGCTGGACACATCTCTGGTGGAAGAGATCGATCTGCTGCTGGGTGAACCAGTGGCCCTGATCGGCCACTTCATAGGATTCCATGCCGGCGTAGCGCAGGATCTCATTTCTGTCGATGTCGCTATAGCGAGCGCGCAGCAGCTTGAGATAGGTATCGATAATGCGGCTGTTATAGAGTCGCTTCGAGTCCACTAGTTTTTACCTGCCAACATCCGCATCGGGGGGTTCCCCGCCGGACGCTCAACATGGGACCGATTGTTTCTGCTGAGCATGATCGGCCGTTGTCGGAATTGCATCATGTTGATCCTGCCGGGCCGTTGCAAACGGAATCTCGGCAACGCCTCCTGTGTCCCCTCCTTGTTTTCGCTATCGAACGTTTGTCCCAACCCGGGCCACGAGACCCCGTGCTGCTCGAAATGCAATCGGCAAGCGCAGGGGGCAGCGTCACGAGCGTACCCCTCCCTGTTCTAAATTAAAATTATTAAAGAATTTTAGAGGGAATGCGGTTGATAGTCAATAGGGAATGACCTCCTGAGCGGGCATTTCATGGAACGTGAAGCGCCGACCGTGGCTAGCGGTTGGCGCTCCTGCCGGGGAAGACCGGGACAGCCGCGACCCGGTTGCAGGGCCAGCATCCGCAGCAACGGAACAGCGGTTGCAGGAGCTGTTCGCTTTCTGCAGAGCCTCCCGTTTCAGGTGGTGCCGGTCGCCTCCCTGGGCCGGACGTTGCGGCTTTCGGCGGCCCAGCCGGGGGGCTGAGCCGTTTCAGCTATGGCGCCGGTTTCCAGATAAAGCGACCGGCTGGGGAAGGCGATCTCCAGACCCAGCCCTTCGAGGATATCCATGATTTTGAGGCAGACATCCTGCCGGGCATCCAGGTATTCCTGCCAGACGGTGCTGCCGGTGAAGCAGTAGACCATGATATCGAGGGACGAAGCGCCGAAGTCGGTGAAGTTGACCAGCAGGAATTCCTGATCGATGGCCGGGTGCTCGCGCAACATGCGGCGGATGGCGGCGACCGCCTGGCGCATCCGCTCCGGGCCGGTGGCGTAGGTGATGCCGACGTTCATCTTGATGCGCCGTTTCGGCATGCGGCTGTAGTTGTTGATCGGCATGTTCATCAGCACGCTGTTGGGGACGGTGATCAGGGTTTTGGCGAAGGTGCGGATTTTGGTCGAGCGGAATCCGATCTCTTCGACGGTCCCTTCCAGTTCGCCGGTCTGAACCCAGTCGCCGATGGCGAAGGGGCGGTCGAGCAGGATCATGATCGAGCCGAAGATGTTGGACAGGGCGTCCTTGGCGGCGAGGGCAATGGCCAGGCCGCCGATGCCGAGCGAGGCGAGCAGACCGGAGATCGAGTAGCCGAGGTTCTGGACCACCATGACGATGGCCATGACGACAATAAAGACGCGCAGCGATTTGCGGACGAACGGCAGCAGGTGATTGTCCAGATCGGTATCGGTTCTGCCGGCCCATTGTTGCAGCAGCGCATCGAGCACATCGACCAGATTGTAAAGCGCCCAGGCGATGGCGAAGGCGATGAGGAACTTGATCACTGCCAAGGCCATGAGCTGCAGGTCGACCGGTGCGGCCGGCAGTTGCAGCAGGGCAAAAGCGAGATAGAGACCGGTAATGACGGCCAGGAATTCGGCCGGCATGCGCAGCGCCTGAAGCGCCTGGTCATCGTAGCCGTTTTGCGTGCGGCCGGCGATCGGCTGGAGCACGCGAACGAAAAACTGGCCGATCAGCTTTTTCACCAGCAGGGCGCCGAGCAGCGCGGCGAAGGCGGCGGCAAAGCGTCCCAGGCTGATGCCGAAAAAGGTCTGGTCCAGCTGGGCGAACAGCTCGTGCAGGGTTTCCATCGGTTCTCTCCTCGGGCGGTGTCGGCAGGCCCGGCAATTATCGGAAAATTTCCGGCCTTGGCAAGGGGCAGCGGTTACGGTTCCCAGAGTCCGCGGGCGGCCTGGCGCGCCTGCGCTTCGACGGCGAGGAACTCCTGTTTCAGGCGAAAATCGAAACGCCGATAGACCGCGGCCAGGCCCTGTTCGAGCAGCAGCCGGTTGAGCAGGGTGCCGTCCGGCAGGTAGACATAGGCGAGGGTGCGGCCGAATTTATCCCGCCGCTCCCGGTCGAAGTCGAGAACGACCCGCTGCCCCTTGACATGGCGGATGTTGAAAGCCAGAGCCCGGGCAGCGATGTTTCGCAAGCGCGGCGCAGAGATCCGGTAGCGCTCGCGATAGAATGCGTCGCGGGGGGAAGCGTCACGTTCGGGGGTGTCGATGCCGAGCAGGCGGACCTTGCCGATCCCTTCGACCATGAGGGTGTCGCCGTCGTAGATCCAGCTGACCAGCCCGCCGGTCGTCGCGGCGGCAAGCGGTACCGCCCAGACCAGCAGGCAGAGCGCCAGGCACGGGACTATGAGTTTCCGGCGGATCAGCGGCCCCATAGCAGCCGGGTGAAGACGCCGGTGAACAATCCCCAGACCAGATTGACCATCAGCACGATGAGCGGCGTGAGCAGGCCGAGTTTCAATCCGCCCTGGCCCAGGTTCATCTGGTGGGGGAAGATGACGAACAGCATGGTCAGGGTCGGCAGCAGGCTGCACCAGAGCGCTTTTCTGACCCAGTGGCGGCGGCTGCGGACCAGGCTGACGGAAAAGAAGTACGGGATGCCCCAGATTCCGCCCCAGACCAGCCGCGGATAGAGCCAGTCGGGGGTGAGCAGCGGGGCCAGCTTGACCCCGGCCATGGCGGTCAGGCCCCAATCGCCGAGCAACCAGAGAAACAGGCTGCAGGCGAGGCCGCCGATCATTCCGGCGCAGAAGCAGACGGCAAGCAGGGCGCTGTTTCTCGACATGATTCCTCCGTGAGTGAAATAGATAGGGCAAGCTTACGGCGTTAGGGGCCAAAAACAGCCAGGTCGGACAGGGGACAGCGGCGCGCCGCTCAGCTTTGCGGCAACGTTTCGTTCATGCTGCCGGTCCGGTAGCCCTGCAGGTCGAGGGTCACATAGGTGAATCCGGCTTTCTTGAATTCCGCCACCAGGGTTTCGCGCAGCGGGTCGTCGAGCAATCGGGCCAGCTCCGCGGGCGCTACCTCGATCCGGGCGATCTCATGATGATAGCGGACCCGGTAGTTGCGGAAGCCCTGCCGGCGCAGGAAGGTTTCGCAGTGGTCGATGCGGGTCAAGCGTTCGGCGGTGATCCGGGTTCCGTAGGGGAAACGGGACGAGAGACAGGCGAAGGGCTGCTTGTCCCAGGTCGGCAGATTAAGCTGCCGGCTCAAGTGCCGGATGTCGTCTTTGCCCAGACCGGCTTCCAGCAGCGGGGAGCGGATCTGCAGTTCCCGAACGGCATCGCGGCCCGGACGATAATCGCTCAGATCGTCGAGGTTGGAGCCGTCAACCACGACAGCGTAGTTCAGCTGCGCGGCTTTGCTCAGGCAGAGGGTGAAGAGTTCGTGCTTGCAGTGATAGCAGCGGCGCGGGTTGTTTTCGGCGAAACCGGGGATCTCCAGTTCGTTGCTCTCGATCACCAGCTGTTCGACGCCCATCGCCGCAGCCAGGTCGCGGCTCTGTTCGAATTCGAACGCCGGGTAGGTGGGGGAGGTCGCCGTCAGCGCCAGAACCTGTTGCGGTCCCAGGACGTCGCAGGCCACGCGCAGCAGGAATGTCGAATCGACGCCACCGGAAAAGGCGACGACAACCGATTTCATCTCCTGCAGCAGCTGCCGCAGGAGATGAAATCGGTCACTCAGGGGTGTCGAACCGGGATCTTCAATCATGATGCTTTCGCAAAAACTTTAGAGTTTGATGATGGCTAAGCAAAAATTTCGTCCTACAAGGCTTGGTGGTTTTTCAGGGGCGAAGGCATACATCAGGTATGTCGAGGTCCTGAAAAAACGCCGTAACGCCGTAGGGCGGACTTTTTGCGACGCCATCAGTCATAGATACCGGTCGAAAGATAGCGTTCCCCGGTGTCGCAAAGGACGGTCACCACGGTTTTCCCGGCGCCGAGCTGTCTGGCCACCGCGCGGGCGGCGAAAACATTGGCGCCGGCGGAGATCCCGGCGAAGATCCCCTGTTCGCGGGCCAGCTGACGCGTGGTGGCGATGGCGTCTTCATTGCTGACGGTTATGACCTGGTCGTAGATGGAGGTGTCGAGGATGTCGGGGATGAAACCTGCCCCGATCCCCTGGATTTTGTGCGGTCCGGCGTCGCCGCCGGAGAGCACCGGAGAATCGCTCGGTTCCACGGCGAAGATTTTCACAGCGGGATTGAGTTTGCGCAGGACGTGGCCGACCCCGGTGATGGTCCCGCCGGTGCCGACCCCGGCGACAAAGGCATCGATCTTGCCGTCAAGGGCGGCGACAATTTCCGGGCCGGTGGTCTGTTCGTGCACGCGCGGATTGGCCGGATTCTTGAACTGCTGGGGAAGGAATGCCCCCTTCTTCTCCGCCAGCAGCTCGGCTTTTTCAATCGCACCGCGCATCCCCAGATTGCCGGGAGTGAGCACCAGTTCCGCGCCGTAGACATTGAACAACCGGCGCCGTTCGAGACTCATGGTATCCGGCATGGTCAGGATCAGCGGGTAGCCTTTGACCGCCGCCACCAGCGCCAGGCCGATGCCGGTGTTGCCGCTGGTCGGTTCGATGATCGTCATGCCCGGCTTGAGCGCGCCGCTCTGCTCGGCGTCTTCGATCATCGCCAGGGCGATCCGGTCCTTGACGCTGCCGCCGGGATTGCTCCCTTCCATTTTTCCCCAGATGACCGCTTCGTCCAGGGACGCGCCTTTGTTGACGCGAACCAGCGGGGTATTGCCGATCTGCCCCAGAGGGGTATCGCTCTTTGATTGAGGCATGGTCTTCCTCCTGAAAGTATGGCCGGGTCCGGAGCCCGCGGGCGGACCCGACAGGCCCGTATCGTCCGAGACCCTTCTAGATAAAATACATGAACCGGTGGTCCAGCTCTTTTTCCAGCCCCATCTCCTTGGCTCTGTCGCAGAGGGTCTTGAGGGTGATCGACTGAAAATATTCGCCCAGCAGGCGGCTGGCTTCCGCCCACAGCGGCTGGGTGATGCAGTGGCTGCCGAACTCGCAGGCTTCGGACGGCTGGTCGGCGTTCTTGCGCAGGCCCTTGACGCAGTTGACCAGCAACAATTCGCCCTCCGCCGCCAGGACAATGTCCTCGACGGTAATCTCGTCCACCGGTTTTGCCAAACTGTAGCCCCCCTGCGGGCCGCGGCGGCTTTTCAGCAGCCCGGCTTTTTTCAGATCTTGAAAGATCTGCTCCAGATAGCGGGGAGAGATCTCCTGACGCCGGGAAATGTCTTTGATTTGCGCGGGCAAGGTGCCCGCATGATAGGCCATGTCGAACATGGCCCGGACGCCATAGCGGCTTTTTGTAGAAAGCTTCATCGGTATTTTCCTCCGTTAGGTTTGCTTGATTGCACTATAGATAAAGCCTACTCCGGGTGTCAAGAATATTTTACATGAAATTGTGGGGGTAGCTGTTGATGTAAAACTCTGAAACCGGTTGTTTGTCGTTCAAAGGGTGCGGCGAAGCTGTTTAAAACATCGTGAAAACTACGATTTCATGGATCTCTGCCGGCAGCGGATCAATCTTCAATAACGGGCTGTTTCTGCAGGCGTTTATAGTAGAAATTCTGACCGTAAAGAACAGCGACCGGATTATGGCCGGTGACCCGGTCCTTGACCACCAGGGTCGAAACCGGAGCCTGCGAATGCTTGGCAAACAGCATGTCGTGCCCGACGCAGAGGCCGACAATCAGGTTCATGTCGGTCTCCATCCGGTTCAGGAGCCGGGCCTGGGCGATGGGATTGCAGGCCGGCTCGAAGCTGCCGGGGCGCACTTTCTCCGCCTCCCGCAGCCCGAGTTCCAGCTTGTCGATACTGCCCGCCTTGCAGCACACCGATTGGGGCTCCAGCCCCTGAGCCTGGAGGATGTCGCAGAGGCGACGGGTCTCTTCCAGCAGGCCGATGCAGGTGGCAATCCCGATTTTGCGATACCCCATCATTTTCGCCAGGGCGATGGTGTCTTCGACGCGGGTCCAGCGGGCGTTGACCGCATCGCTGCCGGGGACCGGCTGGTAGCAGAGCCCCTCGACGCGGGCGGCCACCAGCGCCAGCCTGGCGTCCTCGTCGTCCCCCTGATACCGCCGGAACGAGTCTTCGATAATCTCGGTGTCCCGACTGCTCGGGCAATAGGCGGGCGGCTGTTTCCCCTCTTGCGGGCTGCTCCAGCAACTGGTCGTCCCCTGTTTTTGAAACTGGCTGCTGCAGTACGCGCAGGAAAGGTCGGTTTTCTGGTCAGTACTCATCGGTTTCTCTCCTCAATAAGGGCGGACGATTTCCGTCGCCATCTTCAAACCGTGGTGTCGAGAAAACTTGATGCGTTTGCAACAAGCATCAATAGCGGTCTTCATCCGTTTGCGGGGCATGCACCACCAGGGCCTGCGCGCCGACAACGGCGTCGATGATCTTTTTGCGGCCGCGCACCACCAGCCGTTGCACCGTCCCCCGCGAGACCCCCATGCGTTCTCCGGCCTGGTGCTGGGTCAGTCCTTCGCCGTCACAGAGGTGCACGGCTTCCAGCTCATCCCGCTCCAGATCGATCCTGGGCAGCTCCTTGAGCGGGGTTCCCGCCGGTTTGAAGACCAGTTCGGCGCCGTTGCGAAACGGGCAGCTGCAGCTTCTCGGTTTTTTCGGTCGAGGCGACATGGCTTCCCGGTCAGGAAGAAGGGCTGCAGGCCGGCTGCGGCCCGAACACCCGATCGGTCAGCCTGACGTACCAGGCGGCCGATTTGACCTGCACGATATAGGCGAGGGCGATCACCAGGGCGGCGTCGGAGCCGGCACTGCCGAAGGCATTGATGGCAATCGCCAGGGCAATCGACAGGTTGCGCATCACCGTTCCGTAGACCATGGCGATGGCGTCGCCGCGCGGCAGCAGCACCCGACCGAGCAGGGTGCTCAGCAGGTAATTGAACAGATAGAGCAGCAGCAGGGGCAGCAGGATCTTCGGCAGTATTTCCGGGGCGGCGGCAATGCCGCGCGCCTTCAACGCCAGGGCGATAAAGACGATCCCCAGTACCCCGATGGTCGAGACGGCAGGGAAGCGCGGCGCCCAGTCTTTCTGAAATCCCTGCTGGCCGTAGTTGTGGACCAGCAGCCGCCGGGTGCAGAAGCCGGCCACCATCGGCAGAAAGACGATCAGGACGATCTGCCCGAAGATGTCGGCCAGCCTGATCTCGACCTGCGTCCCCATCAGCGCCTGAACGTAAAGCGGAGTGGCCAACGAACCGAGGATCAGGCCGATGACCGTCATTTTAACCGCTGCCGCCAGGTTGCCGCCGGCAAAACCGGTCCAGGAGATGGTCATGCCGCTGGTCGGCACCAGGGCGGCCAGCAGCAGTCCGAGCGCCAGAAACGGTTGCTGCGGAAAAAACAGGCGTCCCAGCGCAAAGGCCGCAAACGGAATCAGGGTAAAGTTGATCAGCTGCGCGAGAAGCTGGGCCCTGCCGTCGCCGCCCTCCAGAACCTTGCTGATTTTCAGGGTCACCATCATCGGGTAGACCATCAGAAAGGTGAAGGGGATGATCAGGCGTTTCAGGAACGACGCTTCAACCACCAGGCCGAAGGCAAAGCCTGCCAGCATCATGACCGGAATGGCGATCACCAGGTTCCGGTTCAGGCTTCCCAGCAGTTTCTTCATCGGTATTATCCTCCAGGAGCGCTTCGGCCCGCATAGCCCGACAGGTTTCTAGCCGGCCGCCTCGATGAGCTCTTTGAGCGCGGCGAAGCTCTCAGCCAGCGATGCGGGAAATTCATCATCGTCGAGCAGTTCGGCGACCAGATCGCTGCCGTAGGTGAGCAGGCGGATCCGGGTTTGCCCGCCGCGGCTGAAAAGCATGATGAATTTCGGCATCAACGGCGCCCGGTCCGGATTTTTGGCGAGGCTCTTCGCGGCTTTTTCCGGTTTGCAGAGCTGCACCATATGCAGATCGAAATCGTCGGGGACCGGACAGCCGTGGCGGGCAAAGGTCCGTCTCATGTCCATCGTGTCCCGGTTGCCGATCAGGAAGCCCCGTTCCCGGGCAATCAGGGTCAGATCGGTCAGATTACTCCATGAGCGGTTTGTCGGACGCGCTCCGGTAGATTTCAGTGCGTGGCATGGTGCGATTGTTTCCCGGAGGATGGTCAGGCAAAAATTTCGTCCTTCAAGGCTTGGTGGTTTTACAGGGACGAAGGCATACAACAGTATGTCGATGTTCTGAAAAAACGCCGAAACGCCGCAGGGCGGACTTATTGCGACGCCATCAATGCTGGCCGCAACCATGACCGTGGCCATGCCCGCCGCAGGCCTGGTCGGCGGACAGTTCCGGCAACCCTTCCTGGGCCAGCCGGGCAAGGTTGTCGGCTACGGTGGCACCGTCGCTGCGGTACACTTTCAGCCCGGAGCGGGTCAGCCCGTGCAGCGCGCCGCCGCCGATACTCCTGACGGCAATCGCCTCAACGGCAAAAGGGGCCAGCTCCTTGAGCGGATTGCAGGTGCCGTGCGCATGCTGCAGGTTGCCGTTGGTCGTGGCCGTCGACTCTCCGCTTGCTGTATCGACAATCAAGAAAGCCGGAGCTGAGCCGAAATGGTCAGAGATGAGACTGTCCATCCCCTGGTCCGAAACGATCGGAAAACAAATTTTCATGACGTCCTCCCTGTTATGTGTATATGCACACTATAGAGAGTGCGGCGCGCTTGTCAATATAGTTTTTTGTGAATATATGAAAATTAGCATTTTGCTTTCTTGAGTGCAAGTCCGATAATTGTCTTTCCGGAATATTCGGCGTAAACTGTTTGTTTCTGAACCAATGCGCTGCTGTCCGAGGAGTTCGATCGATGAGCGATGAGCCGTTTTGCCTTGATTTTCTGGTCCGTGACTATGAGTGCGACATGCAGGGAGTGGTCAATAACGCCGTCTATCAAAATTATCTGGAACATGCCCGGCATGAATATCTCAAGCTGCTTGGGCTCGATTTTTCCGCATTGACGCAGCGCGGGATTAATCTGGTTGTGGTTCGCGCCGAACTCGACTATAAACGGTCCCTGCAAAGCGGCGACCGTTTTCAGGTCAGGATTCGACTGGAGCGGGTTTCGCCGTTGCGCTTTGCCTTTTTGCAGGACATTTATCGTCTGCCGGAGGCGCAACCGATACTCAAGGCAAGGGTTGTCGGCACCGCTCTCAATGGCAACGGCCGGCCGCAATTGCCGGAGGAAATCGCCGCCGTTCTCGATGGGGCCGATACCGGTCGTCAGCGCTAAATATTTGTTTCTTGGCCGAAATTTTTCCCGGTCCCAAAAGTGTCCGACAGTTATCAACAGCAGTTGTGGATAACTGCTGTGACAGGCATGTGGTCGGCCGGAAAGTCTTCACGAATACAGCCAGTTCAGTATTTTGCACATATTTTAGGCACAAGAATAAAACCATTTAAAACAGGCACTTACGGTTTATTTGGAGTGCTTTAATATCCTTTTCAGTTCATAAAATTGTTTCCCGTAAAACGGGTCGCGGGTTCGGGGCTCATGTCCCTGCTCTTGTTGACAACTTCGGTTACAATAAAGGGAAAACGCGGCCGCCATCGCTTTTTCGCTCCGCTTGGGCGCAATGCCGGAGCGTCGTTCGGTCGACAAAACGGGGGAGCATGGCCGGCGGATGTTTTTGAACGATATCTCTTAACGCAGGAGTTTTCCGGTGCTTGAAATCGGTCGTACCAATCGGCTTAAAATAAAGACCATTGATGACAGTGGCGCCTGGCTGGCTTCGGAATCGGGGCCGATCCTGCTGCCGGCCCGGGAATGCCCCCAAGGGCTCAATCGCGAAGACCGGATCGATGTTTTTATCTATCGGGATAGCGCCGACAGCTTGATCG
>DASWJX010000098.1:0-3386 GCA_036396915.1 Geopsychrobacteraceae bacterium
CGTTCCGTTTCGCCCCGACCGAGGAAAATATCGAGGCCTGCCGAACCTTTGCCGAGCAGGTGGCGAATACGGTGCTCTGCGAAGAATAGCGCGCTTAGCCGGCCTCCGGGTTTTTGCGAAAGGCATCTTTGAAAAATCCCCCCGTCGCTGCTGCCGCGACGGGGGGATTTTTCGTTCTTCCCGAGTGCGCAGGCGCTCTGTTTTTTCTCTGCGCCCCGCCGGCTCCGTGGTAAGCTTCCTTGTCCTTTGCCGTGACCCACTACTTTTCCCCCGCAGACGAAACCGATGCCCGTACTGATAGCCGAGATTGCGGTGACCGCGCCGCTGAAAAAAACCTTTTCCTACCTGGTTCCGGAATCGCTGGCGAGCGCCGCCCGCGTCGGCCTGCGGGTGCGGGTGCCGTTCGGACGCCGTCGTAGCGTCGGTTTTCTGATCGCGCTCCGTGAGGGGGAGGCGGACGGGCTGAAATCGATCCATGAGCTGCTCGACAAGGAGCCGCTGTTCGACGAGGACTTGTTGCGGTTGTTCCGCTGGGCCGCCGATTATTACGGCCATCCGTTGGGGCTAACGATCAAGACGGCATTGCCCGGGGGGTTGAGCGGTGACCTGCAGCGGGTCACGATCCTCTCCGAAGCGGTGTATCGGGCCGTGGCGAAAGACGATCAGCCGCGCGGCAACAAACAGAAGCAACTGTGCGATTTTATCCGCGCCGAGGGGGACGTCTCTCTCGCTCGACTGCGCGAACGGTTCGATGCTCCCCATGCCGCGCTGTCGCGGCTGGTGGAGCTCGGCTTTCTGATCTCTGAACAGCAGGAACGCCGGCGCGACCCCTTTTTCAGCGAGGCGGTTCCCGCCGACCGGGCTTTAGTCCCGAACCAGGAACAGCAGGAGGCGCTGCGGCAGATCGAAGCGGCGATTGCGTCCGAGCTGTTCCGCTCGTTTCTGCTGCACGGCGTGACCGGCAGCGGCAAGACCGAAGTCTACCTGCGGGCGATCGGCGCGACCCTGGCTGCCGGGCGGCAGGGCATGGTGCTGGTGCCGGAGATTGCCCTGACACCGCAGCTGGTGGCCCGTTTTCGCGCCCGCTTCGAGCCGTCGGGCAAGCGGATCGCCGTGCTGCACAGCGGGCTGTCGGACGGTGAGCGCTACGACGCCTGGCGCGCCGTCGCACGGGGCGCGATCGACATCGTTATCGGCGCCCGCTCGGCGATTTTTGCCCCGCTGCAGCGCCCCGGCCTGATCGTGGTCGATGAAGAGCATGAGTCGAGCTACAAGCAGGGGGAAGGGTTCCGCTACAGCGCCCGCGATCTGGCTCTGGTGCGTGGTCAGCAGTCCGGGTGTCCGGTGCTGCTCGGCAGCGCCACGCCGTCGCTGGGCAGTTTCTATCGTGCCGAGCAGGGGCAGATGACCTGCCTGCCGCTGACCCGTCGTGCCCACGCCGGTGAACTGCCGGAGGTCGAACTGATCGACCTGACCGAACATCAGCTCGAAGCGACGCTTGCCGAGCCGCTGGCCCTGGCCATCCGGCAGACGCTGGAGAAGAACGAGCAGGTCATGCTGCTGCTCAACCGGCGCGGCTTTGCCCCGTTTCTGCTCTGTACCGACTGCGGAACCAGTTTCCGTTGCCCCAACTGTGAAATCACCCTGACCTTTCATCAGCGCGAGGGGCGCCTGCGCTGCCATTACTGCGACTATGCCGAGTTGCCGGTGGAGATCTGCCCGAAATGTGACGGGCCGAACATCACGCCGGAAGGGGCGGGCACCGAACGGCTGGAGCAGGAACTGGCCGCACTCTTCCCCGAGGCCCGCATCGCCCGGATGGATCGCGACACCACCACCCACAAGGGCGCCCACCAGCGGCTGGTGCAGCAGATGATGCAGCGCCGGATCGATATCCTGGTCGGCACCCAGATGATCGCCAAGGGGCATGACTTTCCCGGGGTGACCCTGGTCGGGGTGCTGTCGGCCGACAGCAGCCTCAACCTGCCCGATTTCCGCAGTGCCGAACGCACCTTTTCGCTGTTGACCCAGGTCGCCGGACGGGCCGGGCGGACCGGCGGCGGCCGGGTGCTGATTCAGACCTACAGCGTCGAGCATTATGCCCTCGAGTGCGCGGCCCGGCAGGACTATCTTGCATTTTACCGGCAGGAACTGCCCTTTCGCCAGGAACTCGGCTATCCGCCCTGCGGTCACCTGGTGAATCTGGTCGTCTCCGGCAATGAAAGTGCCCGGGTGCTCGGCGCCGCCGGGCGGCTGGCGGCGACCCTGGAGGGCCGGGCGGTCGATGTTGAGGTGCTGGGTCCCAGCCCCTGCCCCCTGGCCAAACTGCGCGGCAAAACCCGCTGCCAGATCCTGCTCAAGGCGGATCAGCGGCCCCCGCTCAGGCGTCTGCTGGCGGTACTGGACGAGGCGCAAAAACAGCTCCCGCACGGCGTCACCCTGGCCGTCGATGTCGATCCGCTCGATATGTTTTAACTTGTATTTTAATAGATAAGTGTCAAAAGCGATCTCACGCAAAGCCGCAAAGATGCAAAGTAAACCTGAGAAAAGGTCTTTTGAATTATTCTAAGAATTTCTGTAACTATTCAGCACAATTGATAAGTCAGGTATCAAAGCCTGTCATCCCCGAGTGATTCTGTCGGGGATCCATTGTTAAAAAATCTGGATTCCCGATTAAACCCTCGGGAATGACGATCTTTTTCAGTACGCTGAATAGATTACGTATTTCTTAGCGTCATTGCGGCTCGCCTGGAGGCGCCTAATTCTGGTGAGTGAGCAACGCGAACGGGCGTGCGGCGGATTTTACAGTTCATCCCGGAAGCCCCTGTCCAAAGTTCCTGTCGAAAAAATTAACAGTCGCCATAAATCAAACCATAAATAAAATCGTCGTCCCCAAAAAAAAACGCGGAAACAGTGTCTTGGGTTGCGGGGCAGGTTTTTTGCAGTACGCTTACAGGTACAAGGGCGCCACGTGCCATACATTCACCAGAATGGGTACACGCCGGCTTGTCTGTTTTCTGTCCTGCACGGTAATCGTGCATTCACCAGTGGCCGCATCCCGAGAGCCGGGATGCCGGCAAAACCCGAATGAAGTGAGGAGGCATACAATGGAAATGATCAAGCGTTTTTTCAAGGACGAAGAGGGTGCAACGGCAGTCGAGTACGGCATCATGGTCGCTGCCATCGCCGCGGTGATTATCGGTATTGTGTTTGCGATCGGTACTAATGTGAAAGACACTTTTACTGAGGTAGATACGGCAATAACCAACAAAGGCGTAACTCCTGATCCATAACCAACAAAGGCACAACTCCTGCTGGTGTGGTGGCTGAGTAATTTTATTAACTGAAATCAGGATCTTATGGAGGTGCAGGCGATGGGGGTGAAG
>DASWJX010000099.1:0-3867 GCA_036396915.1 Geopsychrobacteraceae bacterium
GGTCTGGATGAGCGGCTGGCGAGCCCTGCCGGCCTGTTGCTGCGCGGTTAACGCCTGTTCGAGTGCCGCGGCGGTGATATCGGCCCGCTCGACCATGAATGCGCCGATGCGGACCCTGTTGTTCAGATGGCTGGCACTGACAATAAAGCCGTCCTTGAAGACCAGTCGGCTTTCCCCCCGCCGCCCGGCGATTTTCAGGATTCCGGATTTTCTGGTTCCGTGCAAAAGCTGAATGATGTCGACAAGGGGGATATGTTCCAGGTTTCCGGAAAAAGCCATGGGTCTGAACCTCTGGTAATGACCGGGTGCAAGCGGTCGGAGCGATTATCGAGGCCCATTAAATGTTAAAATTTACTAAAGTTCAAGCAAAAATGGCTCGCCGCTCTGACGCCGGCGAGCCTTTTTTCGATCCTGACAGGCCTTAGCTTCTGACAGACCCTTACATCCGCTCCAGGGTTTCTATCCCCAGCAAGCCCAGCCCCTGCTTGAGGATCTTGGCCGTCACCTGCGACAGGATCAGCCGGCTCTGCCTGACCTGTGGATCCTCGGCGGTCAGGATCGGACAGTTTTTATAAAAACCGGAAAAGAGCCCGGCCAGCTCGTAGAGATAGCCGCACAGCAGATGCGGGTAACCGCGCTCGGCGACCCGGTTGACAACCTCTTCGAACTGGACGATCTTGGCGGCGAGGTCCTTTTCGAACTCGTCGTTCAGCAGCACCTTCCCCCGCAGTTCGCCTTCGGCGAGATCGGCCTTTCTGAAGATGCTGGACACCCGGGTATAGGCATAGAGCAGGTAGGGCGCGGTATTCCCCTCGAAACTGATCATGTTGTCGAAACTGAACAGGTAATCGCTGGCCCGATTTTTCGACAGATCGGCGTACTTGACCGCCGCGACCCCGACCACGCGACTGATGTTGCGCAGTTCCTTTTCGGGCATATCGGTATTTTTCTCTTGCACCATCCGGTAGGCGCGCTGTTCCGCCTCATCGAGCAGTTCGGACAGCTTGGCGACCCCGCCGCTGCGGGTTTTGAACGGGGTTCCGTCCTCCCCCATCACCGTCCCGAAGGCCATGTGCCGCAGGTCGGTTTGCGGATCGACGAAGCCGGCCTTGCGGGCCACGGCGAACAGCTGCCGGAAGTGGAGCGTCTGACGGATATCGACGAAATAGAGCAGCCGGTCCGCCTGCAGGACCCGCCGGCGGTACCGGATGGCCGCCAGATCGGTGGTCGCGTACAGAAAGCCGCCGCCCTGCTTCTGCACGATCATCGGCAGCGGCTTTCCGTCCTGGCCGGTAAACTCGTCGAGAAAAACGCACTGGGCGCCCTGATCCTCGCTCAGCAGCCCGGCGGCATCGAGATCCTCCAGCACCTTCGGCAGATCCTCGTTGTAGGCGCTCTCGCCCATGACGTGTTCGCGGCGCAGGGAGACATTGAGCCGCTCGTAGAGTTCATGACAGTGGGCCAGGGAGATATCCAGAAATTCCTGCCAGAGCTGCTGGCAGTAGGCATCGCCCGACTGCAGCGCGACGACCAGCTGCCGCGAGCGCTCGGCAAACTCCTCCGAGGCGTCGAAGCGGGCCTTGGCCTCTCGGTAAAACAGTTCCAGGTCGGCAAGCTGCATGCGCAGTGTGCCGCCCTGCCGGTGCAGTTCCTCCATGTGCGCCAGCAGCATGCCGAACTGGGTGCCCCAGTCACCGACATGATTCTGGCGCACCACGCGGTGCCCGAGGAATTCCAGGGTCCGGGCGACGGCATCGCCGATAATCGTCGACCGCAGGTGACCGACGTGCATCTCCTTGGCCAGGTTGGGCGACGAGTAATCGACCACAACCTTGAGCGGCTGCCGCGCCTGCGCGACACCGGCGCGGGGATCGGCCAGGGCCTTTTCGACCTGCCCCGCCAGCCAGTCGGGATTGAGATAAAAATTGATAAACCCGGGTCCGGCAATCTCCACCTTGCGGATCAGCTCGGAGACCGGCAGATGTTCGACAATCAGGCCGGCCAGTTGCCGGGGGTTGGTTTTGGCGACCTTGGCCAGCACCAGCGCCAGATTGGTCGCCAGATCCCCGTGCGCCTTGTCCCTGGTGCGATCCACCTGAAACCGCACACGGGCGTCGGCGGGCAGGAGCCCCTGCTGTTGCATGGCGGCCACGCTCTTTTCCAGTACCTGCTGGATATAGTCTTTCACCGGATTCTCCTTGCTGCGCGAGTATGAAAAAACAATCGAATATAATTCCACCTCTGCAGTGAAAATGCAATAAATCAAAAGCGCTTTGCCGCGGGTATGCTCTGATAACTTCGGATGAAGGCGAAAGCAAACCCCATAAGCTCCTGGTATTGGTTATAAACATCAGACCTTAAGATGGTATCCGCGGAGGAGGCATGAATCTATCTCCTCCACCTCCAAAGGGAAGGTCGGGCTTGCGCGCCGAAGGGTTTCAGCCCGCGGGCGGGAGGGGAATGGGGTGAAGCGTTTCAATATCTTAAAAAACCTGAAAAGCCTTTCACCACAGAGAGCACAGAGGACACAGAGGAAAACCAGGAGGTTTTTTATGATCAAGATATTACAACAGGGAGCCTCTTACACAAGTACACCAAAGGCGTCATTCCGGCAGGCTTTTGGCCGGAATCCAGACGCTAAATCGTTGAAAATCATGGATCCCTGATAGAAGCATTCGGGAATGACTATCTTTTTGCAAAAGGCTCAAGGTTCTCGAAGTTAGCCTTTCTCTGTGATCTCTGTGTCCTCTGTGGTAGGTGCTTTTGATTTGTTGTTGGTGGGTGTGCATTTGCGGCTGGAAATCCCCATCCCCAGCCCTCCCCTTGAAGGAGGGCGCTCAACCTAAATGGTGCAGCGGTGCCAGGGGGCTGAATAGTTACCATGCAATTTTTCTCGTCGCCGACCGACCATTTTCCGCCACCGCCGGCAACCGGAGCCCCCGCTGCAACGCCGCAGCCGGGGATTGAAAATGCAGACTTGAAATTTCCCCTGCGCTGGCAGTATGATTCTCCGATTATCCACCCTCTTTCCGGACCAAGGACCAACGCTATGAACATCAGGGTACGCGACCTGCTTCTTTGCCTTTTGCTGCTTTGCCTTTTGTCGGCCCCGGCCCTCGCCGAAACCCGCTACGTGGTCGACCAGCTGGTCGTCGATCTCAGGGACGGCAAGGGCAGCCAGTATACGACCGTGACAAACCTGAAAACCGGGACGCCGCTGGAAATTCTCGAAGAGGACGACAGCTACGTCAAGGTGCGCACCGCCAGCGGCGAGGAGGGCTATATCCTCAAACAGTATGTCACCACGCAAACCCCGAGCCCGATCATTATCGCGCGGCTGGAAAAAGAGCGGGACCGGCTGAAAAACGAACTGGCGCAGTTGCAGCAGGCCGCCGCGCGGCAGAGCGAACTGAAGAACAGCGCCGAAACGGAACTGGCCGACCTGGACGCGGAGCTGGCGCAAAGCCGGCAGGCGCTGAAACTCCTCAACGACAAATACGAGGAGCTGCGATTCCAGTCGGAACATATCGTGCAATTGGCGGAAGAGAAAGAGCTGCTCGATGCCGAGCACAGCAGACTGTCCGCCGAAGTCCAGCTGCTGCGCAAGGAGAACGAAGGCTTCCAGCGATCGATTGCGATCCGCTGGTTCCTGGCCGGCGGCGGGGTGTTCCTGTTCGGCTGGATCGCCGGGAAGGTCTCGCGCAAAAACCGCCGCGACAGCCTCTACCGCTGACGGAATGTTACTTGTAACCCAAAAGAAGGCTTTAACGAACGGGCGTGAGACCGTTCCGGATTTGAAGATCAAAAACATTCTCACGCAACCAGAAGTAGGCGCCCCGAGGCGAGCCGCAAAGACGCTAAGAAAGT
>DASWJX010000100.1:0-7728 GCA_036396915.1 Geopsychrobacteraceae bacterium
CCGACCTTCCAGGGGCAGAGGATGTCCAGCCCCTGCTGTTCGACAGCGGCCAGACCGGCCCGCAGGGCGGCGATCAGGCCGGCCGGATGGTCGCCGTGAGTCTGTCGGCAGTAGTGGAGCAGCCGGCCGATGGCTTCCGTCTGGCCGCCATCGACCAACTGCTCCACCTGGCTCAGATCGATGCGGCGGCGGCCGAAATCGAGCAGAAAATTTTCCCGCACAGCGATCCGGATCCCTTTGGGCGGCCGTCTCGCATCCAGTCTTGCCGGTTCCAGCGGACGGGGCGCTGCCGGCCATGGCGGCAGTGCCCGCTCCGGCACCGGAGGCGGCCCGGCCAGTGCGCGGGCGCGGGCGCTGACATCCCGCGGACGGTAGTTGTCAAGCTGGATAACCGTATCCGCCACCGACAGATAGTCTCCCGAACCGCCGGTCACGATCAGGGCCGAGACCCCTTGCTCCTCATACAGTTCGCGGATGCGGTGCAGCAGCGGCGTGATCGGCTCCTGCTCGGCGCTGACCAGCTGCTGCATGCGCTGATCCCGCAGCATGAAGTTGCTGGCCGAGGTGTCCTCGTCGATCAGCAGACAGTCGCAAGCGCATTCCAGCGCCTCGATGATATTGGCGGCCTGCGAGGTGCTGCCGCTGGCGTTCTCCGTCGAAAAACAGCGGGTCGACCGGTTGCCCGGCAGGTTGTTGATGAAGGGGCTGATATCCACCCGATGAATGCCGCGATGGTCTTCCGCACGAATCTTGACCGCGTTGGGCGTGGCGACCACCAGCTCCCGACCGTCATCCGGCAGATGATTGTAAACGCCCCGCTCCAGGGCCTGCAACAGGGTCGACTTGCCGTGAAATCCGCCGCCGACGAGCAGGGTGATGCCGCGGGGAATCGCCATGCCGCTGATCGTGCCGCGGTTCGGCAATACGACCTCGCGGGACAGGCTGACCGGCGACGAGAAGGGAATGCCGTCCCGCAACGGCCGATCGTCTATGCCGCTGCGACGGGGCAGCAGCGAGCCGTCGGCGACAAAAGCGACCGCCCCCGCTCCGCTCAACCAGCGCCGCAGGAAATCCTGATCTTCGACCTGTTCGACATGGCGCCGGGCCGCCTCCAGGGAACGCTCCCGATAGCAGAGGCCATCGGCAACGACCCGCGGCAGCTCCTCGAAAAACATGGCCGCCGCGTCCTGCCCCAACGCAGAGCGGCCGGCGGCCGGCAGGGCCAGCAGCAGTCGGGCTTCGAGCCCGTCGCTGTCGAGCAGGACGGCGTTGCGGCGCAGAACCTGCTGGCCGCTGGTGGCAATGGCGATCTCTCCGCTGTGACCGGTGCCGCGCTCTCCTTTGACATGCCGCCGGATCGCGCCGGCGACAGCCCGCCCCAGATAGTCTTCCAGCGCCGTCTGCCGGCAGCGCGAATGCCAGAGTTCGTACGGCAGGGCATGCACCGCCTGCGCCACGCGAACGCTGATACGGGACGGCAGGGCATACGGATCCCCCTGAACATGATCGATATGCAGCTCGAAGTTGTCGAAAAAGTAACTGCCGCGGAGTTGCTTGTAGGCCTTGTAACCCCGGCCATCAATCTGTTTGAGTTGTTGTTTCAGGCGTTGCATGGCAGCCCGTCCGCTTGCAGGGTCAACACATCTACAGAAATTGAACGCCGGCGGACCCGGCTTGTCAAGGCGGAGCAGCCGGTGCCGAAGCGCCGGGGGCTGCCGGAAGGGTGCGGACTCTCCATGAACCGGCAGCCTCCGGTTAGGGCTTGCGCACGAAACGGTAGCCGCGACCACGGACCGTCAGGAAATGCCGCGGCCGGGAAGGGTCGACCTCGAAATATTTGCGCAGCCGGACAATGAAATTGTCGAGGGTGCGGGTTTCCGTGTCGGGGGCCACCCCCCAGACCGATTCGAGCAGTTGCCCCCTTTTGAGCACCTGCCCTTCCCTGCGGAAAAAAATCCGCAGCATGCGCACTTCCAGTTCGGTCAGTTCGATCTGCCCATGAGCGGTGAGCGCCAGGCAGTTGCGCAGATGAACCCGATTGGCGCCGAAGATATAGTTGTCCGGAAACGGGTCGGCCTGCTGCGTCCAGGTGGAGCGACGCAGCATGGCGCTGACCCGCAACAGAAACTCCTTGAGACTGAACGGCTTGGCCAGGTAGTCATCGGCCCCTTCGGACAACCCGGCGATCCGGTCCTCTTCTTCGCCGAGGGCCGTCAACATCAGGATCGGAACCGGGTTCCGCTGTTCGCGCAGCCGCCGGCAGACCTCCAGTCCGTCGATGCCGGGCAGCATCAGGTCGAGGATGACCAGCGCGCAGTTGTGGATCTCCAGGTGCTCAAGCGCGGCCTCTCCGCTTTCGACATGGGTCACCTGATAGCCTTCGGCCCGCAGGTTGAAAACCAGCCCTTCGGCAATGTGCGGTTCGTCCTCGACCAGCAGCAGCGGGTAGTGCGGAATCATCGGCCGCCCCCCCGCTTCCCGTAGAGGGGGAAGCTCAGGTGGAAGGTTGTGCCCTGCCCGTTGCCGCGGCTTTCCAGCCGGATATCTCCGCCGTGCCGGCGGACAATGCTGCGCACGATAAACAGCCCGATGCCGCTGCCGCGGATCGACTTGTCGCTGCTGCGGATGCGATAGAACATGCGAAAGACCTTTTTTTGATAACGCGGATCGATGCCCTGCCCCTGGTCGGAAAAGCTCAGCTGCGCCTTGCCGTTTTCCCCGCGCAGCCGGACAGCGACCCGGGGCGGTCCGGCCGCGTAGAGGACCGCATTCTCCAGCAGATTGCGCAGGACGATTTCCAGAGATTCGGTGTCGAATTTCGCCAGCAGCCGCGGCTCGATATCCCAGCTCAGCCGTCCATCGACCGGAAAGGCTCTGGTTTGCCGCTGCAGGTACTCGCTGACCATCTGGGAAAGATCCCCCACCTGCAGGGCCAGCTTGGCCCCTTTGTGCTCAAGACGACCGGTGGCCAGCAGGTTGGTAATCAGGCCGTTGAGACGGTCGGTATCCTCCTGCATCAAACGGACGAAATGCTGGAGCTGGTCCGGTTCCGGTTGACGCATCTCGATGGTTTCCAGATGCAGCTGAATCGATGCCAGGGGGGATTTGAGCTCGTGTGAAACCTGGGAGATGAACTTGGTCTGCGCCCGGTTCAGGGCGGCCTGGCGGCGCCAGTAGAGGAAGATGACATAGACCCCGACCAGGATCGCCACCAGCAGGACGATCCCCTCGGCCAGGATCAGCCAGTCGGTCCGTTCCGCCAGGTGTTCCGTCTGGTAGCGAGCCGCCAGTTCCTTGAGTTGCCGGTGGCGACCGAGAAACCAGTAAATCCAGGAGATCAGCAGGAAAAGCCACAGCAGCTGCACGCCGATAAAAGTGATCAGGGGGTGAAAGAGGCGCCGAAAGATATTCATGAACCCTAATTACCACTCCCGGCGACCGCGAACAAGGGGGATTTTACATAACTATTACATTGGAGTCGGTTTGCAGCTGTTAATATCGGCTGCTTATCATGACCCGATTCTGTATAATTTACGGAACGGGGCAAGAACTTCACAGGAGATAGCGAATGACTCCAGCACTACAGATCGGCAAACATCGTGTCCCCTTTCCGGTCATTCAGGGCGGGATGGGTGTGCGCGTTTCCGGTGCCCGACTGGCCGGACATGTGGCGAAAAGCGGCGGTATCGGCCTGATTGCCGGCGCCGGATTGGCGTTGAACAGTTCTCACTACAACGGCAAAAACTACTTCAATGCCGATTACCTTGCCCTGCAAGAAGAGCTGCGCAAGGCCTACGAGATTGCACCGGACGGCGTGATCGGGGTCAACTGCATGGTGGCGGTCAAAAACTTCGATGACAGCGTGCGTGCGGCCTGTGAGGCCGGCGCCAAGCTGATCGTCAGCGGTGCCGGCCTGCCGCTCGGCCTGCCGGGCCTGACCGCCGACTTTCCCGATGTGGCCCTGGTGCCGATCGTCTCTTCGCTCAAGGCCGCCCAGTTGATCGCCCGCAAATGGCACAAGGGATTCAATCGTTTGCCGGACGCGGTGGTCGTGGAAGACCCGGATACGGCGGGCGGCCACCTGGGTGAGAAACTGGAGAATATCGGTTCCGGCGCGTATGACCAGTACGCGACGGTGCGAGCCGTCAAGGCCTACTTCCGCGAACAGTGGGATCTGGATATCCCGGTGATTGCCGCCGGCGGGGTCTGGGATCGCCGGGATCTGCTCAATGCGCTGGAACAGGGAGCGGACGGGGTACAGATGGGCTCGCGGTTTGTCTGTACCGAGGAATGCGATGCCAGCGAAACGTTCAAGGAAGCCTATCTCAACTGCAGTCGGGAAGATATCGGCCTGATCATGAGCCCGGCCGGGCTGCCGGGACGGGCCCTGACAAAGAATATCGAACATATCCGTCAACGGGATGTCGCCCTGGGGCTGCGCTGCCCCTCCGGCTGCCTGAAAAAGTGCGCCTACAAGGAGAACCAGGAGCGGTTTTGTATCGTCCATGCCCTGGACCGCGCCCAGAAAGGGGATGTGGAAACCGGGCTGATTTTCTGCGGGACCAACGCCTGGAAAGCCGATCGGATCACCACCGTGCAGGCGATTTTCGACGAACTGTTCCCGCCGGACAGCGCCGACTGAAACGCGGCGCAAAACAGTGCAGAGCTGAAAAAAACGGGGCCGCCGGCGGCCCCGTTTTTTTATCGTTCGGCACCCGATGTCCGATCGTGCCATGGGGACTATCTTCGGGCAGCAGCAAAGCCGCAGGTTGCCGGCAATGCAGAGCAAAGCCCTCAACAACCTTGAATTTACCGGGCGAAATAGTGTAGCATAACAGGCTTGCGGGCAGACTTTCCTGCCAAAAGTTCGTGAAGGAGATGGCATGAGTTCGGACCAGGAACAATTTATCCCCAAATGGATCGCGTGGGAGAGCACCCAGCGTTGCAATTTGCAGTGCGTGCATTGCCGCTGCTCGTCCGACATGGATGCGGCCAGGGGCGATTTCACCACCGAAGAAGCCAAGAAAATGATCGACGATATCTGTGAGGTATCGCAGCCGGTCATGGTGCTCTCCGGCGGGGAACCGCTGATGCGTGAGGATATCTTCGAGATTGCCCGTTACGGCACCGGCAAGGGGCTGCGCATGTGCATGGCCACCAACGGCACCCTGATCACCGATGACGTCTGCAGGCAGATGATCGAAGCCGACATCAAGATGGTTTCCCTGTCGGTGGACGGCTCCACCGCCGCAATCCACGATGATTTCCGCGCCTGCCCCGGCGCCTTTGAGGGAACCCTGCGCGGCGCCGCGACCCTCAAGCGCAACGGCATCAAATTCCTGGTCAATTCCTCCTTCACCAAGCGCAACCAGCACGACATCGCCGGCACCTTCAAGCTGGCCAAAAGCATCGGCGCCACCGCCTGGTACATGTTCATGATCGTCCCCACCGGCCGCGGCGAAGAGATCATGGACGAACTGGTCAGCAAGGACGATTACGAAGAGATTCTGTCCTGGCACTACGAGCAGGAAAAGAACGAGGACGAGATCCTGATGCGTCCCACCTGCGCGCCCCACTACTACCGCATCGTCCCGCAGCTGGCCAAGGCCGAAGGTATCGACTTCAAGCGTCGCTCGCTGACCTTTTCCACCGGCGGCGGCAAGGGCTGCATTGCGGCGCAGACCATCTGCCTGATCGACTGCTTCGGCAACCTCAAACCCTGCTCCTACTTCCACTCCTCGGTGGGCAACGTCAAGCAGGTGCCGTTCAGGGATCTCTGGTTCAACTCCAAGACCTTCAACGATCTGCGCGATTTTAAAAAATACGGCGGCAAATGCGGCGAGTGCGAATTCATCAACGTTTGCGGCGGCTGTCGCGCCCGTGCCGACGCGGTCTATGGCGACTACATGGCCGAAGAACCGTTCTGCAACTACATCCCGCAACGCACCCTGAAGCGGATGCAGCAGGAAGCGGCCGAAAACGCCCCGAAATAGTACGGTGACCGGATACGCGCGGCAAACCATTGCCTATTCAATATAAAAAACACAGGAGAACAACGACCATGTCCAGAGAATACGACTTTATCAAAGCCTGCTGGTGCCAGCCCGTTGACCGTGTCCCCGTCTGGCTGATGCGCCAGGCCGGGCGTTATCTGAAACAGTACAAGGAAGTCCGTGCCCAGGGCGGCGGGACCTTCCTCGACCTGTGCAAGGATCCGGCCCGTGCCGCGGAAGTCACCATCCAGCCGATCGATATCCTCGACGTCGACGCCGCGATCCTCTTCTCCGACATCCTCACCCCCATCGAGCCGATGGGGATGGCACTCGACTTCGTTCCCGGACCGATCTTCGAAAACCCGATCCGCACCGCGGCCGACGTCGAGGCCCTGGTGGTCCCGGAAAACATGGCCGAAGCGGTCGCCTATGTCCCCGAGATCATCAAGCGCCTGCGGGTCGCCTTTGAAGGACGGGTTCCCCTGATCGGTTTCGGCGGCGCACCCTTCACCCTCGCCTGCTACATGGTCGAAGGCAAGGGCAGCAAGGACTTCGCCGCGCTCAAGCAGATGATGTATTCCGACTTTCCGCTCTACGACGCCCTGATGCAGAAGATCACCGAGATGGATCGGCGTTATCTCAACATGCAGATCGAAGCCGGCGCCCAGGCGATCCAGATCTTCGACACCTGGGGCGGCTTGCTGGCTCCGCACGATTTCGAGAAATATATCCTGCCGTACGTCAAGCAGTTGATCGACGGCCTGAACCGCGACGGCATTCCGATCATCTACTTTGTCAAGAACGGCGGCACCATGCTCGAACTGGTCAAGGAAGCCGGCGCCGACGTGCTCGGTCTCGACTGGCATGTCAACCTGGGCAAGGCGCGCGACATCATCGGCCCCGACATCGCCGTTCAGGGCAACCTCGATCCGACCGTGCTCTATGCGCCGAAGGATCACATCGAGCGGGAAGTGCAGCGGATTCTAGACGAAAACGCCGGTCGTCCCGGCTTCATCTTCAACCTGGGGCATGGCATCCTGCCGACGGTTCCGCCGGAGAACGCCATCCACATGGTCGAGTGCGTGCACAGACTCAGCCAGAAGTAACTTAGGAATTCGAAGTCCGCGGTTCGGGGTCCGTTGTTGCAGATGACGGACCCCGAACTGTTTGTACCCATCACCCTTGATCCGTCGCAGGTTTACTCATGACCGACGCCAAGCCGACCGCACTGATCCTGCTCAACATGGGCGGTCCCGACTCTCTCGACGCCGTGGAACCGTTTCTCTACAACCTGTTCCGCGACCGGGACCTGATCCAGTTGCCGCTCGGCGCGTTGCTGCAGAAGCCGTTTGCCAGAATCATTGCGCATTTCCGGGCGAAAAAGGTGACGGAGAACTACCGCCTGATCGGCGGCAAATCCCCGCTGCTGGAGTGGACGCAAAAGCAGGCGGCAGGGATTGCGCAGCGGCTGGGTAAAAACGTACGGCCGTTTGTCGCCATGCGCTACTGGACACCGAGCGCGGACGAGGTCCTGCAAAAGGTCAAGGCGGCGGGGATCGAACAGGCCCTGGTGCTCTCCATGTATCCGCATTACACGGGAGCCACCACCGGCAGCAGTCTCAAGGATTTTCGCCGCGCCGCGGAGAAGGTTTTCCCCGCCCTGAAATACTCGGTGATCGAACAGTGGTACGACTGGCCCGGTTACCTCGACGCCCTGGCCGGATGCGTTCGGGAG
>DASWJX010000101.1:0-17496 GCA_036396915.1 Geopsychrobacteraceae bacterium
GCGGTAAAGACCACGCCCAGCGAGAGGATTTGCGACCGGTAGAGACTGCGCAACAGGTTGTTGTAGAGCACCAGCATGCCGCTCAGGTGAACCTGCTCCGGTTCGATATCGAAGCGGGTGACCAGCTCCCGGCGGATCTTCTGGAGCAACTGCTGACGCCGCAGCTGCGGATCGGACTCGAAGACGCGCAGCGCAAAGCGGACCTGGTTGCCGTCGCTGCTCATGTAGGGACGCAACAGCGTCTTTTCCACCTCTTCCGGAAGTTTCTTGTGAACGACCGACAGCATGATGTTGTCCAGCGGCTTGCCCTCGTTGAGCTGTCGCATCAGGGTCATGGCGGTGGACAGGGAAAGAACCTTGCCGCTCTCCGGCAGTTGGTCGAGATAGCCGTGGATCGCCTGCAGCAGGTCCAGGCGAGCGGTGTTGTACCAATAGCTCTGCGCGGCAAGCCCGGCTTCGGCCGGACCGTCCGCCCCGAACTCCGCGTCCCACGCCTCGTCCTCTTGCCAGGCTCGATCTGCTTCGCGCAGTTGCTCAAGATAAGCCAGAAACTCCGGGTCGGCATCGATGATGACATCGAGCGGCGTGGTGCCGCCCAGCTGCCGGTCGATCAGCTCCATCCCCCGGTAAATCTCGGTCGATTGCTTGAAATGATCGATGAAACGGTTCTCCACGGTGAGCCTCGAAACACCGACCAGACTGAACAGGGCCAGCAGGCCGAACAGGCCCAGGGTCAGCCTGCCGTGCCGTTCGATCCAATGGGCACAGCCCCCGGTCAGAATACCGGTGATATCCCGGCGCGGCACGAACCGCGCCGGCTTGAACAGCATCAGTCCGGCGGGGAACAAAGCGAAACTGAGCAGAAAGGAGACACAGATCCCGATGGCCATCATCCAGCCGAAATCGATCACCGGGCGGATGCCGCTGACCAGCAGCGAAGCGAACGCCACGATGGTGGTCAGCGCGGTATAGAAACTGGGCAAAACCTTGCTCCGGACCGTCTCCAGCACCAGCGTATGCTGATCCGCCTGCGGCTGTTCGTCGTACAGTTCGTGGTAACGCACCACCAGGTGAACGGTCAGGGAGAGGGTAATGATCAGCAGCAGCGAGGTGAAGTTCGAGGAAACCACGGTCACCCGCCAGTCGACCAGACCGAGGAAACCGAACATGAACAGCACGGCGGCGGCGCAGCAGAGCAGCGGCAGAAGCACCCAGCGCAGCTTGCGGAAGATCAGCGCCAGCATGCCGAACATGAAAATGAGCACCCCCACGCCGAAGGTCGCCAGATCATGACGAATAAAATCGATCATGTCGGCGGCGATCATCGGCACGCCGCCCAGATGCAGGTCGGCACGCGGCCGGTGCAGATCGAGAATCGCCCGCACGGCGGCGATATCCGCACGCTCCTGTGCCAGCAGTGCGGTCCGCAGCTGCCTGAGTTCGGCGCTGAGCGCCGCAAGCTCCCGGTTCAGTTCCGCCGCAAGCTCGCCTTCCAGCTGCTGTTCGCGCAGGGCGTTACGCCGATCCAGCAGTTTGCGGTAGCCCTCGTCCTGACCAAAAACGACCCGCAGGGCCGTGGTTTTGGCATCGGGGCTGAGGATATTGTTGCTGTACAACGGGCTGCCGAGGAATTCAGCACGGGCCCGGGCGGGATCGACATCGGCATCTTCCAGGGTGCGAACCCGGTCCTGCAACTCGTCCAGCGCCACCCCGGGGCTTTCGAGCAGCGGCACGTCGAGAATGCTGACCACCGATGCAACCCGTTCGATCCGGCGCAGACGATTGCGCAGCAGCCGCAGGTCCTCAAGTGTCGCGGCCGAGAACAGATCCTGATGCGGCGTATAGGTGACAATCAGATAGTTGTCCGTGCCGTAACGGGCACGGATCGAGCGATAGTATTTCAGGTCCGCGTCGTTTTCCAGCACCAGGGTGTCTTCCGACGCATCCAGTTGAAAATTGGTGGCAAAGGAACCGACGCCGCCGATCAGCAGCAGTACAACCGCCAGGGTGATGACCGGGTGTTTGAGGATATACCTGTCGTACAGCGCCGGCAAGAATGCGTGCATGGGAACTCCCGTGGTGACGAGATGCCGCTGCAAAGAAGCGTTTATCTTGACAAGTATAGCCGCGGCGGAAGCCGAGCGCTGATTTTCCTTGCCGGCGGTCCGCCGATTTGTCCGCCGATTTGTCCGCCAAAGCGGGCCGTGCTAAGCTGGCCGCCTTCGAAGCACCGGATTCAGCCCTTAAAAACAGCGGAAGCCATGATCATCCTTCTCTTTATCCCCCTCGGCATGCTCTGTCTGGTCCTTTCCCTCCTCTGCCTGCGCATCGGCCGGCTGCGGCACGCCCTCACCTGCGCGCTGTTCGGCCTTTTCTTCCTCGGCGCCGCGGCCCTGCTGAGCTACGGAACCGGCATCCTGATCGAGAAGCTCAACTGGGCAGCCTGAGCGGCCGGGCCGCGAGGTCACCTTGCCCCGCGATCGGCTCCGATCACCTGACTGCAGCCAAGCCCCGCGGGCTTTCCTCGTGGGCCGGAACATCCGCTGCTTCGCTTCGCTCCGACAATCCCCCTGGTCCGGTCACGAAAAGAGGACAAACCGGCATCGGCATGTTTGACATTAGTGCATACCGGGGTAAGTTATAATGATTTCAATAATTTTGCATAACCCTTCCTTGGGAGCCGGTTCATGGATAGTCCGTCAACAGGCTTCTGGCGACAAAAGGAATCGAAATCAGAGCCGTATTGTTTACCGAGGGGGGTAGAGATGGAATCGATCCGGGTACTGATCGTAGATGACCATGCCCTTGTCCGGGCAGGCATTGAAGCCTTGCTGAAGTCACTCGCCGGCATCCGGGTCGTAGCAAAGGCGGGTGACGGGCACGAGGCGTTGCGTTTGATCCGGGAGGTGCGACCGGATATCGTTCTGATGGATATCAGGATGCCCGGCCTCAATGGCCTTGAGGCAACCGAGAGAGCAGTCCGCGCCTTTCCTGAAGTGCGCATTATTATCCTTTCCATGCACAGTAATGAAGAATATGTGGTGCAGGCGCTCCGGGTCGGTGCCGCCGGCTATCTGCTGAAAGATTCCGGTCCCGAAGAACTTGAGCTTGCCGTCACGACTGTTGCCGGCGGCAACACGTATCTTTGTCAAGCGGTTTCCGGGAAACTGACGGCGGCCTATGTGGCCCGGATCAGCGGCAAAACCGTGCAGAGGGGAACGGAAGCGGGATTGTTTGTAAAATTGACCTCCCGCCAACGGGAAATACTCCAGTTGATTGCCGAAGGATCCTCGACAAAAAATATTGCCACGAAGCTGACCATCAGCATCAAGACCGTGGAAACGCACCGGACACACTTGATGAAACGCCTGCAAATACATGATATTGCAGGACTTGTGCGTTATGCCATTCAGACGGGGCTGATCGAATGCAGCTGAACTGGCCTGGCAACTCGGGATTTCCAGGGCGCGCTTGCTTCCCACGCTTGACCCGCGGCCCGGCCTTTGTTCCCTGGCCCTGCTCTCCCCCGCCCGTTGTTCTGCCATCGATCTCAGGGTTTTCACCTACCCCCCTTTTCAGGGATTCCCCCCTCTTGTTATGCCGTTCGCCTGGTATAGAGTTACTGAGTCCCTGGCGCCCGCGAGACGTGACCGAGAGCTGCCCGGGACTAAAAAATGTCCAGACCCCCCCTCATCGTTCAGGGCAAGACTCAGCGCCACTTCACAAAGTCCAGTGCTGGTGGAACAGGGCAAACGAGGATGAGAATGCCAAAAGCTGCCGACCGCGGAGTTCGTGAAAGAGCCCTGATCCATGTCCCGATCATCCATACCCAGGACGACATGGGTGCGCTGCAGGGCTCGATAAAACAGGTCACACTGCAAAAGATCGGCCTCGCCGCTTTCAAGCACAAAAGATATGTGGTTGACCAGATGTGGACAAAGATCGAGCGGTTTATCGACAGCCTGGACCTTTCCTACGAAAAAGTGCGGCTGTACCAGGACGGATTGCCCGTTTGCGACAAGGAGCCCGAGATTGTCAAAGAGCTGGCAAAGGCGGGCAACCGAAATCATAAACTGCTTGTTCGCCTGATGGAGCGGGGCGCCACGATTATGGGAACGGAGTCCGCCGAACTGCTTCTGCAAGAGTATGAACTGATTAAACGAGCCCTGGCGGCAGAGACCGACCCGGAAGTCGCCGGAGATGAAGCCCTGCAAAAGGCCAGCAGCGCCCGGTTGCTCAAAAAACGGAATCAATTCATCGCCGATCGGATCAACAGCACCCTTCGACCGGACGAAACGGGAATCCTGTTTCTGGGAATGCTGCACTCGTTGCAAGGCCTGCTGGACGAGGATATCCGGGTACTGCCCTTTCAACCGACCATTTAAGCAACTGCAGGGGGTGAGATGCAAAAAACCGCCGGGCGGATTCTGATCGTCGATGATGAGAAGGATATCTGTGCGCTGCTCTGCCATCTGTTGGAAAAAGAGGGGCTGGAAGCCCTGGTGGCTCATGATGGATACAGCGCGCTGAAGCTGGTTCGCCGGGAGGAACCGGATGTGATGCTGGTCGACATTTCGATGCCGCACATGGGCGGCATCGAAGTGCTGAGCCGGGCGAAGGAGCTGGATCCGGACCTTCCGACCATCATGATCACCGCCAACGCCGAACTGCGCGGAGCTGTCGCGGCGATGAAGAAGGGCGCACACGACTACCTCGCCAAACCGTTTGAACACCATGAGGTGATGCGGGTCGTGCACCGGGCGCTGGCGGAACGGGAGCTGAAACGCAAGCTCAAGAACCTGTCCGGCCAGCTCCTTGAGTGTCACTCCCTGAGCAAGATGATGGGGCCGAGCGATGCCATCGGCCGCCTTGTTGCCGAGGTGAACCGGGTGGCTAAATCGGATTTCACCGTCATCATCCAGGGCGAAACAGGGGCCGGGAAAGAGCTTGTCGCCAGTGCCATTCACCGCGCCAGTTCCCGGGCCGAAGCTCCGTTTATTCCTGTCGATTGCGGGGCCATTCCGGAGAACCTTCTGGAGACCGAACTGTTCGGCCACGAGAAGGGATCCTTTACCGGAGCCGATGGTCAGAAAATCGGCAAATTCGAATTGGCCAAAGGCGGAACCCTGTTTCTGGACGAGATTTCCAACCTGGCCTTCGGTTCCCAGGCCAAGCTGCTGCGGGCGCTTCAGGAAAAGAAAATCTACCGGGTCGGCGGCAGCAGGCCGGTGAGTATTGATATCCGGCTGCTGGTCGCCAGCAATACGCCCCTGGAGACCGAAGTCGCGGCAGGCTCATTCCGTCGGGACCTCCTGTACCGGCTGAATGAGTTCACCACCAGGCTCCCGCCCCTGCGGGAGCGTAAAGAGGACATCCTCTATTTGGCCAAAAGGTTTCTGGACATCACCAACCTCGAATTGAACAAGAATGTGACCGGCATTTCCGAACTGGCCGTCGAAGCCCTGCTTGCCTACCAGTGGCCGGGCAACGTGCGGCAGCTGAGATCCTCCATCCGCCGGGCCGTTCTGCTGGCCGATGAGGTGATCACCGAAAAGCATTTTGAATTTGATTCAAAGAAGGCGCCCGTGGCGGATTCGAATCCTGGTTCGGACCTTCCGGAGGGGCAGTGGAAGAACCTTTCCCTCAAGGAAATCGTACATCACAGCACCGTCGCCGTTGAGCGGGAGATTCTCGCCAAGATGCTTCGCCATACGGGCGGGAACAAAGCCAAGGCGGCCAGGTTGCTGCAGATAGACTACAAAACGATGCACACCAAGGTGAAACAACTGGGCATTGCTGCCGAAGGAGGACGGTATGAGTAAAAAGAAGCTGACGGGGCTGGGAAGTTTGGAGGGGATCCTCGGGGGACTCACCGATCTGGTGGAAAAGCTCGGCGAACTGAGCGAAAAGGGGGAGACTCTCTCCAGAACCGGCGGCTTCGAATGGGGAGAAGGCGGCAAGGAGCGCAAGGGGGTTTTCGGCTTCTCCGTCAAAACGGTCCTGGGGGGGGATGAAGTCGCGGTGGAACCCTTCGGCAACATCCGCCGGGATGAGGAATCGGGAGAAACCGTCGTCCAGGAGATGCGGGAACCGGTGGTCGATGTCTTTGAGGAAGGGGATCACACCCTGATCGTCGCCGAGATGCCGGGCATCGGGGTCGACGACGTCCGGCTCGAGGTCAGGGATGACGTGCTGACCATTCAGGCCGAGAAGGGGGACATGAAGTATCGCAAGGAAGTTCTCCTCCCCCAAAGCCACCCCCGGGAAAAGATGGATGTTTCATGCAACAACGGCATTCTGGAGATCAAGTGCAGGGTGTGATCCCTGAGGGAGGGCAGCTATGAAAAAGTCCGAAAACGGGGAACTCAAGCTCAAGGTGACGGAAGCCCTCAGCAAGGACGTGGGACGGGCTTTGGTCCGCATGGGGCCGGAAGACCTGAAAAAACTCCAGGTGGCCATCGGCGATATCGTGGAGGTTTCCGGCAAGAGGAAAACCGTGTGCAAGGCGATGCCGGCCTACAAGGAACTGCGCGGCCAGTCCCGGGTCCAGCTCGACGGCATCACCCGGGAGAACGCGGGAGCCGGACTCGGGGAATTCGTGCAGGTCCGCAAGAGCTCCTGCCGGCCCGCGACTGCCGTTGTGCTCACGCCGACCACCGTTACCCCTTCGAGCCGCGATCTGGATTACATCGGCAGCCTGCTGGACGGACTGCCGACACTGGAAGGAGACCGCATCCGGGCCACCCTGTTCGGCAGCCGCTCGGCCGATTTCAAGGTGGAAAGCACCACTCCGAAAGGTCCCGTGCTCATCAACCCGACCACCCGGCTGATGATCGGAAAGGAGCGCGCGGAAGAGGTGCGGCGCGCGATCTCCTACGAAGACATCGGCGGGCTCAAGTCCCAGCTTCAGCGCATCCGGGAGATGATCGAACTGCCCCTGCGCTATCCGGAGGTGTTCCAGACCCTGGGCATCGATGCCCCCAAGGGAGTTCTGCTGCACGGTCCGCCCGGCTGCGGGAAGACCCTCATCGCCCGGGCGATCGCCCATGAAACCGAGGCCAATTTCTTTGCTGTCAGCGGTCCGGAGATCATCCACAAATTTTACGGGGAGAGCGAGGCCCACCTCCGCAAGATCTTCGAGGAGGCCGGCCGCAAAGGCCCGAGCATCGTCTTTCTGGACGAGATCGATGCCATCGCTCCGCAACGCGAAAAAGTCGTTGGTGATGTGGAGAAACGGGTGGTGGCGCAACTGCTTGCCCTGATGGACGGTCTCACCCGGCGCCAGAACGTGGTGGTCATTGCCGCCACCAATATCCCCAATGCCCTCGATCCGGCGCTGCGCCGCCCGGGACGCTTCGATCGGGAAATCACCATTCCCATCCCCGACCGCAACGGACGGCTGGAGATCCTGGAAATCCACAGCCGCGGGATGCCCCTGGCCGAAGATGTAAACATGCCCCGCCTGGCGGAGATCACGCACGGTTTCGTCGGGGCCGATCTCGAAGCCCTGTGCCGGGAAGCGGCCATGATCTGCTTGCGCCGCATCATGCCGAACATCGATTTCGCCATGAACCATATTCCCTACGAGCAACTCACGGAGCTTGAGGTGCACATGGATGACTTTCTCGCCGCGCTGCGGGAAGTCGAACCCTCGGCTATCCGGGAGGTGTTCGTCGAGATCCCGGATGTGCGCTGGCAGGATGTCGGCGGCCTTGAGGCGGTCAAGCAACGGCTGATCGAGGCGGTCGAGTGGCCGTTGAAATATTCCCAGCTCTTTAAACAGGCGGGGACCAGGCCGCCCAAAGGGATTCTGGTGACCGGGCCGCCGGGATGCGGCAAGACCTTGCTGGCCAAGGCCGTCGCCACCGAAAGTCGGGTGAATTTCATCTCGGTGAAGGGGCCCGCCCTCCTTTCCAAGTATGTCGGGGAGTCGGAGAAGGGGGTGCGGGAGGTGTTTCACAAGGCGCGCCTGGCCGCCCCCTGCATCATTTTCTTCGACGAGATCGACGCCCTGGTTCCGATGCGCAGTTCCGGTTCGTCCGATTCCCACGTGGCGGAGCGGGTTCTGAGCCAGTTTCTGGCGGAACTCGACGGCATCGAGGAGCTGAAAGGGGTGGTGGTACTCGGAGCGACCAACCGGCCGGACATGCTCGACCCGGCCGTGCTCAGACCGGGCCGCTTCGACGCGCTGGTGGAGATCCCGGTACCGGAAGAGATGGACCGCCGGGAAATCTTTGCGGTCCATCTGCGCGGCAAACCCCTGGCCAAGGGGATCAGCCCCGCCGACCTGGCCGGAAGAAGCGAGGGATTCAGCGGCGCGGATATCGCCTCGGTCTGCAACCAGGCCGCCCTTTGCGCCGTCCGCCGTGCCGTGGAAGCGGGCGTGGGCAATCCCTCCGGCAAGGGGAAGATCCTGATCGGGGTCAAAGACATCGAAAGCGCCTTGACGGAGGTGCAAAGCGGCTGAGTGGCCCCTGTGTCAGGATAGATGTCGCCAGGCGGGGAGTAGCCAGCCGGCGCAATAATCCGGCCGGCACCCATGGTGGGCATGGCCCACCGTGCAACAAGGAAAGGGACGGAAGATGGAGAGTCACCACCGCGATGCTGTTTACCTCTACTGCCTCGGCCGTTCCGGCCTGCTGCCGGACCTTGAGGGCATTGGCGTGGACGGCAACAACCCGCTTTTCCTGCACAGCTTCCAGGGTCTCGGCGCAGTGCTGAGCACGGTTCCCCTTGCGGAGTTCTGCGGAGCGGCGGCGGAAGAGCGGCTGCAGGATCTGACCTGGGTGGGACCACGGGCCTGCCGGCATGAGGAGGTGGTCGAGCAGGCGGCACGATACTCGCCCCTGCTCCCGGCCCGGTTCGGAACCATTTTTTCATCCCTGGACGGGGTCGAGGCGCTTTTAAAAACGCACCATGACCCCATTTTGAAATTTCTGGACCAGGTGACCGACAAGGAGGAATGGTCGGTCAAGGGGCTGCTGGACAGGGCCAAGGTCAAGGAGCAGCTTTTTTCCGCACAGCGTGCCAACGAGGCAGACCGCCTCGCTTCGCTCTCCCCGGGAATGCGCTATTTTCAGGAGCAGCACATCAGAAGCAAGGTGGAGAAGGAGCTGAACGGCTGGTTGAAAGGGGTCTGCCAGGAGGTGTCCGCCCATCTGGGCCGGCACGCCGCGGTTTCCTGCGAACGCAAGGTGCTCTCCCGTGAGGTCACCGGGATGGATAAGGACATGGTCCTGAACTGGGCTTTTCTGGTGCCGCGCAAGGCGGTGGCGGATTTTCGGACCCGGATCGAACAGGCCAACGCTGAGCACGATCGACAGGGACTGGTCTTCCAGCTCTCGGGCCCCTGGCCCCCCTACAGTTTCTGCCCCGCTCTTGAGTTGGCGTAAAGGGATGGGCTATCTCGTCTACTGCATTTTACGCAACCGGGAGCACCATGGCCCGCGGATCCCTCCGGGCGTGGGCGGCGAGCCGGTTTTCCTGGTCGCGAACAGGGGCCTGTGCGCGGCGGTCTCCAGGACTCCGCAGGTAAAACTCGTTGCGGATATCCCCCGCCTGGTGGCCTACCGGAAGGTCGTCGAATCCTTGCACCGCAAGCCGACGGTGAGCGGGATGATTCCGATGCGCTACGGATGCCTGTTTGAAGAAAAAGACCAGATCATCGAACTTCTGGAAAAGCGCCGCGGCCAATACGAGGAGCTTCTTGACGCCCTGGAAGGCAGCGTGGAGATGGGCATTCGTATCCTTATCGAGGAACCCGAGATGACCGCCCGCCCCTCTCGGGCCGGCGGAACCGAGCCGCGGACAACCACTCCCGGACGTACCTTTCTGAACGTCCGCAAAGCCCATTATGCCCGGCAAGAAAAGGGGGCCGCGACAGCCGAGGTGATAAGCCGGCGCTGCCTTGCGGCATTTAACGGCCTGTTCATCAAAAGCAAAGCGGAAGACCATCCCAAAGCGGCCGGCACAAGCACCCTCTTCTCCCTATATTTTCTTGTGCCGGAACACTCCGTTGAGCTCTTCCGACACAGATTTCGAGACTTCTGCCGGCGGGAACAGGCCAAAGTTCTTTTGAGCGGACCCTGGCCGCCCTACAACTTTGTCGTGCCGGAAACGGAAAATCGATGATGCGCTTTATGCTTCCGGCTACAAAACGGATCGCAGGAAACACTCAAAGGAGGGGATCAGTTGAGGGAATCGGACAAGGAAGCAAGTGCAAAGTCGAATCGGTCTGAACGTCACGAAAACCTTTATGCGATGCTGCTGGACGCCATCCCCTCGTCGGTTTTGCTGATCGACCGGGATATCCGCATCGTCTCAGCCAACCGAAACTTTCTGGAAAGAAGCCACCGTTCCCTTTCAAACACCATCGGCCATCGCCTCGAAGAGGTGTTCCCTGCCATCATTCTCGACAATGTGGATATCACGAGTCGCATCCGCCAGGTTTTCGAGGAGAACCGGCCGACCAGGGGGGAGCGGATGACCTATCGGGCTCCCGGGGTGCCGCGGCGGATCTACTATTACCGCATCCACCCCTTCGCCTGGAAGGGGGTGGTGGAAAGCACAATGCTGTTGATGGACGATGTGACCGATCAGGTGCGGCTCGGCGAGGAGGTCCGCAAAGTGGAGCGCCACCTGGCGAGCGTCGTCTCCAGCGCCAGCGACATCGTCCTGTCCACCGACATCAACGGAAGGATTTTGACCTGGAATCCGGAGGCGGAGAAGGTTTCGGGTTACACCCTGGAGGAAATGCAGGGGCGGTTCTTTTTTGAGTGTTGTGCCGAAAACCACCGGAAAAAAGTGAAACAGGGACTCTCCAGCATGAGGACCGGCGGCGGTTCCCAGATGGCCGAATGGGACCTCATCACCAAGGATGGCAACGGCATCCAGGTCTCCTGGGTCTGTTCGCCGATGAAAAACGACCAGTCCCAGGCCGTGGGGATCGTGGCCGTGGGAAGGGACCTGACCGAGCGCCGCAAACTTGAAGCCCAGCTTCTTCAGTCCCAGAAACTTGCCGCATTGGGCGTCATGGCCGGAGGGATTGCCCACGAGATTCGCAACCCCCTGGCGATCTGCTCGTCAGCCGCTCAGTTTCTGATGGACGACGGCATTACGCTGAAGCTGCGCAAGGAATGCGCGGAGAAGATCCATGCGGGCATCCAGCGGGCATCCCTGATCATCGAAAACCTCCTGAGTTTCGCCCGTCCTTCGTCGAAAACCGAGATGGAAGTGGTCGACATCCCCTCCCTGCTTGAAAAAACCCTGACCCTGGTTGCCAGCCAGGCCCGGGTTCAAACAATCGACCTGGTGCCCCATTTTCCGGACGCGTCGGTGCTGACCAGAGGCAGGTCCAGCCTTCTCCAGCAGGTCTTTCTGAACCTGTTCCTGAACGCCATCAATGCCATGCCGGATGGAGGGGTATTGAGTCTCACCATGGAAAGAACCGACGGCAGGGTGATGATCCGCTTTGCCGACACGGGCCATGGCATTTCAAGGGTAGAGATGGACAAGGTGTTCGATCCCTTTTATACGACTTCGCCAGTGGGCAAAGGGACGGGGCTGGGACTGTCCATCTGCTTTTCCATCGTCAGGCAACACCTGGGCTCTATTGAAATAGACAGTATCGAGGGCAAGGGCAGTACCTTTACCGTCAACTTGCCGACGATGTAGAACGAAATTTTTGCCTGGACATCCTCTTAAGTTTTTGCGAAGGCATCTGCTATTTTGCTTTCTTGCGAAAGTATCAAACATGAGCGCCGACGAAAAAACCATAATCATCGTGGACGACGAGCCGGATATGTGCTGGGCGCTGGAACATATCCTGGAAACCAACGGTTTTTCCGCAAGAAAGGCATTAAGCGGCCAGGAAGCCCTCACCCTGCTGACGCAGCACAGCCCCGCATCGCTCTTTCTGGATGCCAAGCTGCCGGATATGGAGGGGTTGGAGCTGGCCAGGCGGATACAAAAGCTGCTTCCGGGCCTGCACATTGTGATGGTATCGGGTTATTTTTACCGGGATGACGTGGAGATCCAGCAGGCCCTTGCGACGGGAATAATCTCCGGATTTATCGCCAAACCCTTCCGGCGTGATGAGATCCTCGATGCGCTTGAGAAGAATCCTGCGCCGAGACAGGAATCGGTTCCATAAAAGCATGGAATCGTCTCCATAACCGCAACTCCCCGGTCGCTATCCTCACCAACATAACATGCTGAAATCATAGGTTAAATAAATATATCAGCAATTGGCAAGATATTTGCTCTACTGAAAGACAGCATGCTTAAGCGAAGACCGGTACTGGCGCCGCAACACAAACCCAATAGGAGGTCTATCATGGCAAAAGTTGCGAAATCTACGGATTCCTCAGGTCTGGCGGAAGTTGTCGATCGCATTCTGGACAAAGGTATCGTCATCGATGCCTGGGTTAAGGTATCCCTGGTTGGAATCGAGTTGCTCTCCGTGGAAGCGCGGGTGGTCATCGCTTCGGTTGAAACCTACCTGAAGTATGCCGAAGCCATCGGCCTGACGGCCGCCTCGGCTGCTCCGGCGTAAGGATCCGACTACCAACGCTCCTCTGTGAGGGGAGGTCTCTCCGCCCCCCTCGCAGAGGAGCGTCCTTGGTGACAACTGACCGAAAACTCGTAGGTGAAACAACAAAAGGAGAGGACAGATGGGATGCCTAACCGAGGAAATGACCAGGTTATCCACCGAGATAGGAGCGTTGCACAACGCCCTTGACGATTTCATCGGCGCTCTCAAGTACGGTGTGGCCGAAATGCAGGTCGACTTTAACAATGCCCGGACCGAGATGGCCAACAACGCAAAAGCTGAACGGGTGGAATTCGTTTCCGACATCCAGAAGTCGGTCATCGACCTGAAGAAAACCGTCGCTGGAATGCGCCAGGAATTCATCGATGACATCGAGGGCGCCCGCCGGGCATGGGCTGGCAGAGGGGCGTGATGTCTCCGCCATTGAACGGCAGAAAGGAGAGACAGAGATGGGGCATTTAACCGACGATATGACCCGGCTGTGCGACGAGATAGGGGTCTTGCAAACCAACATTAAATGCGGCATGGCCGGGATCAGGAGCGACGTGGCCGAAATCCGGAGCAACTTCGAAAAAAACCGCAAAGAGATGGCCCGCGAGGCCAAGGCCGAGCGCATCCGGGCCATAGGCGATCTGGCCAATTACGTAGCCGACCTGGCGGCCGGCGTGGCTGAAATGCGGATCGGGTTCCGTAATGCACACCATGACATGGCCGAAAAATCGAAGACCGAGAGGGCTGAGTTCGTTTTCGACCTCCAGAACTCAGTCTCCACCCTGCGGGAAACAGTCGCCGGAATGCGGCAGAAATTCATCGATGACATCGAAGGCGCTCGGCGGGCCTGGGCCGGTTCGTCTCACGACAAGCGTCGGGCCAGGGAAAATGCGGTAACAACACAACGTTCCGCCGCGACCGAAGTCAAGGTTCCGGCAAATGAGCAGGTCGAGGAACTCGTTGCCGATGACTTTACCGTCATTTCAGGAATCGGTCCGGGGCGGATGCAGCGGCTGAACGGGGCGGGTCTTGTCACCTTTGCTCAACTGGCCGAGTGCACGCCGGAAGACCTGCAGCAGATTTTAGGAAAGTTGCTCACCATGGACGGCGCGGAACAATGGATCGCGCGGGCGAAGGAATTGGCAGGGTCGTGACGGGAACCGTAGCGACCGGGCAAGGCGCCATGCACGTCGAAACCAGGAGGAAGGAGTACGCCACGAATGAGCAGCGAAGGGCTGAGAAGCATATCAGAGGTCACCATTAATGTTCAGACCAAAGACGACAATATCCTGCCCGAACCGAGCCGGGAATTTGTCATCACTCCCTACGTTCAGGATCTGACCGAGCGCGCCCTGTCCTATCTCGAAGTGGGGTATCCGGTTCACTTCGCCGGACCGGCCGGAACCGGAAAGACAACCCTGGCCTTTCACGTCGCCGCCCAGCTCGGCCGGTCGGTCACCCTCATGCACGGCGACGACGAGTTCGGAAGCTCGGATTTGATCGGACGTGACAGCGGCTACCGCAAGTCCAGGCTGGTCGACAATTATATCCACTCGGTGATGAAAACCGAGGAGCGTATGAACACCCTCTGGGCGGATAATCGGCTCACTTCGGCCTGCCGAAACGGGGAGATTCTCATCTACGATGAATTCACCAGATCAAGGCCCGAGGCGAACAACGTCCTGCTCAGCGTCCTGGAGGAGAAAATCCTCAATCTGCCAAGCCTGCGCAGCTCAGGAAATGGTTATCTGGAGGTGCACCCGGAGTTCCGGGCCATCTTCACCTCCAATCCGGAGGAGTACGCCGGCACCCACAAGACCCAGGATGCGTTGCTGGACCGACTGATCACCATCCAGATCGACCATTTCGACCGCGAGACGGAAATACAGATCGCCATGGCCAAGTCGGGCCTTTCGTTCTCGGATGTCGAGACCATCGTGGATATCATACGGGAACTGCGCGGCGTCGGGGTCAACAACCACCGTCCCACGATCAGGGCCGGCATCGCCATTGCCCGGATTCTCGCCCACCGAGGTGGCCGTACCCAGGCAAGCGACCCCGTCTTCCGGAGCGTCTGCCGGGACATTCTGAACTTTGACACGGCCAAGGTCACCCGCGGAGGCCAGCCGGTCATGCCGGAGAAAATGAATGAGGTCATTGAAAGGGTTTGCGGACAGCGGACGAAAAGTACCCGCGAAAGACATGTGGTGAATGGAAGGGAGTAAGCGTATGGCCGTTTCCAAAAGAAGTTGCCGGACCCTGCAGGACATCCACACCCTCTCGGGAAGTTTTGACCGGATAAGCCGTCCCGACAAGGCCTTCATGAAGATCGCCTGCCTTGAGATGGAAAAAGCCCGGCGAGGAACCGAAAGAGAGAACGCGCTGCATCGGCTGAAAAATATCGATGCACGTCTACAGGAAATCGAGGCTGAAAAAGCCGCACTTCTTGAAGCCCTGGGCGAACGCAGGAGCGGCAAACATGCCATCGATAGCCCGGGTAGCGTGGGAAAGTCGGGCGCCTGTCAAAATTCCAGAGGGTTCAAACTCAGGTACTGATGGAGAAAAATTCATGGCCCGCGATCGGGCGATGGCATCCCCTCCCCCTCGACGAACGTCCGGACAACGAAGAGGGGAACGGTCTTTTCCGTGGCCGGCAGTGGATGTAGCCGATGCTTATGATATGCTTAATAAATTCGGCGCACTCCTTCCTTGGCTGAGCAGGAATGGTGAGCTGAGTGTGAGATGAAGGGGGGACATTCAGGTCGATCCTCAAAAGAAATTCCACTTTACCAGCGAAAGGACTTGTTTGAGACATGATCGAAAAAACATCGCTCAGGGAGGGGAAATATCTGTACGCCGTAGTGTCCGGTTCCGAGGAACTCAACTACGGCGTTTGCGGTATCAATGAGGGGACCGTCTACACCATCCCCACAGGGCAGATGGCAGCCGTAGTCAGCGATGTTGCCAATGGGAAGATCCGTCCGGAACGGCGCCACCTGGCGGCCCATCAAGGGGTACTCAGGCGGCTCATGGAAGAGACCGTTCCGTTGCCCGTTGCGTTCGGCATCGTTGCCGACAGTCGCAAGGCAATTCAAGCGATCCTCTCTGCCAACCAGCAGGCCTTTCTCGACCAGTTCAACCGTGTCGACGGCAAGGTTGAAATGGGCTTGCGGGTCACCTGGGACGTACCGAACATCTTCGAATACTATGTCCAGACTCATGCTGAACTGAAAGTGGCTCGCGACAGATTCTTCGGCTCCCATGGCGCCCCCTCCCAGGAAGATAAGATCGAACTGGGGCGGATGTTCGGCCAGGCTCTCAACGAGGATCGGGAAACCCATGCCGAGAAGGTTGAAGAGGTCCTGTCCGGCCACTGCTTCGAAATCAAGCGGAACAAGTGCCGCACCGAACGGGAGGTGATGACCCTTGCCTGCCTCGTGGAGCGGGAAGCACTGCCGGAGTTTGAAGAAGGCATCTTCGAAGCGGCCAAACTGTTCGATGATAATTTTGCTTTCGACTATAACGGACCCTGGCCTCCCCATAATTTCGTTGACATTGACCTCAAGCTCTGAGCCCCGGCAGGAAAAACAAGATGCTGATCGTTGACGACATTCTGCTCTCTCCGGCCAGCGGACTTTTCTGGCTGTTCCGCGAGATCCACAATGCCGCGCAGCAGGAGGTCGCCGGCGAGGCGGAAAACATCACCGTCGAGTTGAGCGATCTCTACATGATGCTGGAAACCGGGAAAATCACCGATGCCGAGTTCGACGCCCGGGAAAAGGAGCTTCTCGACCGACTGGACGAAATACAGGAACGGGACAGCCGTACCGAGGAAAATCCAGATCAAGGACCGGCGGATTACGAATAGGCCATGGCAGAGGGGATACGTTGGACACGGACATGCCTGCATTTTTCCAGGATCGGGGCCTGCAACTGCTGATCTTTGGCGGCAAGGGCGGGGTGGGAAAGACCACCTGCGCCGCGGCGACCGCAGTCCGTCTGGCCGTTGACTCACCTGAACGTCATTTTCTGCTCGTCTCTACCGATCCGGCCCATTCCCTGTCCGACAGCCTGGCAGGCTCCCCCCCCCCATGCAATTTAGCGGTCCTGGAGATCGATGCCCAGGAATATCTGACCGCCTTCAGACAGGATCACCACACGAAATTCCGGGAGATCGCCTCGCGGGGAACCTTTCTGGACGATGAGGACATCAGCAGTTTTTTAGACCTTTCCTTTCCCGGCCGGGATGAACTCATGGCCTTTCTCGAAATCTCCAAATGGGTGGCGGGGGAAGCGTACAGCTGCATCGTTGTGGATACGGCTCCGACCGGCCACACGCTGCGGCTGCTCTCCATGTCCGAGCTGATCGGGCAATGGCTCGATGCCCTGGATGCGCTGCTGGCCAAAAACCGTTACATGAAACAGCTGTACAGCGGTTCCTATTGCCCTGACGAGCTCGACGAATTCCTCCTGGACCTTTCCGGCTCGGTTCAGCGGATGGAGGCCCTGCTGAAGGATACGGCTCGCTGCCGTTTCGTTCCCGTTATGCTTCCGGAGGTATTGAGCATTCGAGAGACAACGATGCTTTTGGACGAGTTGAAACGGTTGGAAGTGCCGTTCAGCGATATTCTGGTCAACAAGCTCTTTCCGGACAACGCATGTCCGGTCTGCGCCGAAGAACACGCCCGGCAAATGAAGAAACTGGGATGCCTCTGCGCCAAATTCTCCGGCTATCAGCTCTGGGGGTTTCTTCTCTATCCCGAGGAAGTTCGAGGCCTGGACTCTCTCAAGGGGTTCTGGATGAGGGCCACGCCATTGGCCATTCCGACCTCCGGGGCGAAACAGCTTCGCCGCCTGCCCACTTCATCGTTTCCCCAGGTTGACGGGCCGGCGCAGCCCCCTTCCCAGGGGACCAGATTATTGCTTTTTGCCGGAAAAGGCGGGGTGGGAAAGAC
>DASWJX010000102.1:0-12467 GCA_036396915.1 Geopsychrobacteraceae bacterium
GCCTGATCGAGCACCGCCAGGTTCTCCTGCAGCCTGGCCTGCTCCGACTTCAGCTGTGCGGCCAGCCGCGCGTTGTCGTTTTCCGCCGCCGCCTTCTCCCGGCCGAGCTGCAGATAATTGAAGTGACTTGTTTCGAGTTGCACCTTAAGTTCCTGGGTCTGCGATACTTTCTCTTCAAGACGGGCGACCTGCAGTGCCTTGTCCGCGAGCGCCTGGTTGGCCTCGCGCGCAATCCGCTCGGCGGTGGCGATCCGCCCGCGCAGCGCCAGCCAGACCAGCCCCGCGCCGCAGAGAAAACCGGCCAGTACCGCCGCAATCGGCACATAATGTTCCATGAAAACCAACCTTCAATTCTATTCGTTCGGTGATCAAATGGGCAAATTATTATTGTAGGGGCGGCCCCCCGTGGCCGCCCAGGGCAGGCACGGGGGCCTGCCCCTACATTCGTATATTTAACCACCGGATCAATAAGAAGCGGATCGTCCGGAAGGCGGACCGACTGCTGCCGTCTAGCGCTCTTCCCGCAAGCGATGCATGACCTGCTTCATGTCCTCCCAGACCTCGCGTTTGCCGCTCGGCGTCCGCAGCAGGTAGGCCGGATGGTAGGTCGGCATCAGCGGGAGGCCCCGGTACTCGTGCCACTGTCCGCGCAACTGTCCGATCGGCTGTTGGCTGCGCAGCAGGGTCTGGCTGGCGATGCGACCCAGGGTGACGATCAGCCGCGGAGCGATGGCGGCGAGCTGCCGCTGCAGAAAGGGTTCGCAGGCGGCGATCTCCTCGGGCGAGGGATTGCGGTTCTGCGGCGGCCGGCATTTGATGACGTTGCAGATATAGACCTGCTTGCGGCTGAGTTTCATGGCGAACAGGATGCGGTCGAGCAGCCGCCCGGCTTCGCCGACGAACGGCACCCCCAGCTGGTCCTCTTCGCGACCGGGCGCTTCGCCGACCAGCACCAGCTGCGCCTGCGGATTGCCGACGCCGAACACCAGGGTGTTGCGCTGCCGGCAGAGGGCGCAGCCCTGGCAATTGCGCATTTCGGCTTCGATCTCGTCCAGCGTCTCGGGGCGGCAATCGATCCCCGGCTTCAAGCGTTCGCTGTCGGCGGCGACCGTCACCGGACAGACCGGCAGTTCCGCCTCTTCGGCAAGCGGGATCGTTTCGATCCCGCACATCCGCAGATCCTCCAGAACCCCCCGGCCCTGCGCGATCAGTTCACGACATTCCTGATATAATTTATCCGGCATGGTCCCTTTACTTTTTCCGGGCAGCTCGCTTATGCTCGAAGATATGAATTTACCGCGTTACGGCAAAGTCCGGCTGCTGCCGCTGCTGTTGCTGATTATATTGCTCGCCCTGCCGACCCAGGCCCTGGCCTGGGGCGTCGGCGTCCACCTGACGCTGGGCGCCAACCTGCTGGGTCGCCTGGAGATCCTGCCGCTGGCCATGCAGGCCCTGCTGGCGGCCCATCCGCTCGATTTTCTCTATGGCTGTATCGCCGCCGACATCACCCTGGGCAAAAAGTTCACCCATCACCTGGAGCATTGCCACAACTGGCGGATCGGCCGCAAGATTCTCAGCACGGCCGATACGCCGCAGATGGAAGCCTGCGCTTACGGCTACCTGGCGCATCTGGCCGCCGATACCGTGGCCCATTGCTATTTCGTGCCGTTCAAGATGGTGCAGAGCTTCAACACCGTCATGCTCAAGCATACCTACTGGGAACTGCGCGCCGAAACCGGCACCGAGGACGAAGTCTGGGGCCTCGTCGAACAGATCGCCGCGAACGACTACCGCCGGCACGACAAGATGCTCAGCAGCGTGCTCTCCGACACGATCTTCTCCTTTCGCACCAACAAACGGCTGTTCAATTCCCTGCTGCTGCTCAACCGCCTGCAGCAGTGGCAGAAGCTGATCAATTCCATCGCCACCACCTCGAAATGGGAATTCGACCCCACCGACAAACAGGAATACATGGGCCTGGCCGACGAGGCGATCGCCGGCATTCTCGGCAGCGAAACCAGCCCCTACTGGGCGGCCGACCCGACCGGCGACCGGGCCCTGAACGCCGCCAAGCTGATCCGCAAGAATCTCAACAGCCTGTGGCTGGACGGCAAGCTGCAGGAACGGGAAGCCGCAACGATCCTGGCGGATCTGCGCCGCTGTTTCCGCCGCGGCATCACCGATCCGGACGAGATGCTGCAGTTGCAGTCGGCGTTCTAGGAGCCTGTCGACAGGCTCCTGGCCGGGCGGATAAATCCTCAGTCCGGACTCCGCAGCGCGACGATCCGGTCCAGCAGTTCCCCGGCAACCTCAAGCTTGCTCATCCGCGGCAGTTCCTCGACCCGGCCGTCGGCGTACAGAAACTTGACGATATTGGTGTCGACGTCGAAGCCGGCCCCTTCACAGCTCACGTCGTTGGCGACGATCAGATCGAGGTTCTTGCGCAGCAGCTTCTCGGCGGCGTGCCGCAGCAGCTCCTCGGTCTCGGCGGCAAAACCGATCAGCAGCCGCTTCCCCTTGACCTTGCCGAGCTCGGCGAGAATGTCGGGATTCTTGGTCAAGCTCAGGGTCAGTCGGTCGTCACGACCTTTTTTCAGCTTCTGTCCGGCCCGATCGAGCGGCCGATAGTCGGCCACCGCCGCCGCCTTGACCACGACGTCGACGCCTTCCGCGTGTTGCATGACCGCCCGATGCATCTCAAGCGCCGAGTTGACCCTGACCAGCTCGACGTTGTGCGGCGCGGCCAGGCAGGTCGGTCCGGAAACCAGCGTCACCGCGGCCCCGCGTTGCGCGGCGGCGGCGGCAACGGCGTAGCCCATCTTGCCCGACGAGTAATTGCTCAGGTAGCGTACCGGATCGATATCCTCCCGGGTCGGCCCGGCGGTGACCAGCAGCCGGCAGCCGGAAAGATCACCGGCGGCGAACATCCGCAGCGTCTCGGCGAAGATCGCTTCGGGGGCGGGCAGTTTGCCCTTCCCTTGCCAGCCGCAGGCCAGATCGCCGACCACCGGTTCCATGATCCGATAGCCGAACTCGATCAGTTGCCGATGGTTGCGCTGATAGAGGGGATTTTCGTACATGTTGACGTTCATCGCCGGCACCACCAGAACCGGCGCCCTGGTCGCCATGATGCTGGTGGTCAGCAGATCGTCGGCCAGACCGTTGGCCACCTTGCCGATGACATTGGCGGTGGCCGGAGCGATGACGAACAGGTCGGCGCGATCGGCCAGCGAAATATGACCGATCTCCTGCTCCTGGGCGAGACTGAACAGCTCGGTATGGACCGGATTGCCGGAGAGGGTCTGGAAGGTCAGCGGCGTGACGAACTCCCGGGCGTTACGGGTCATGATGACATGCACCTCGGCCCCGGCCTTGGTATAGAGCCGCAGCAGTTCCACCGCCTTGTAGACGGCGATCCCCCCTGAAACTCCGAGTATGATGGTCTTGCCCTGCAGCATGAAGTGCCCCTACTGTAAGAAGGGATTGTACCGTTTTTCATCACCGATCCGGCTGTCCGGCCCGTGGCCGGGGTGGACGATGGTGGCATCCGGCAATCCGGCCAGTTGCTTCTTGATACTGTTGATCAGGGTCTGGTGATCGGCGCCGGGCAGATCGGTACGTCCCACCGAGCCGGCGAACAGGGTATCCCCGCAGAACAGATGCTCGCCGCACAACAGACTGACGCCGCCGGGCGAATGACCCGGCGTATGCAGAACCTTCAACTGCAGGTCGCCGACAGGAATCAGCTCACCGTCGCTGAAGGTGGCGGTCGCTGCCGGCGAGTTCTCGGACTGCAGACCGTAACTCGCCGCCTGTTGCGCTGCCCGCTGCAACAGCGGTTGATCCGCGGCGTGGATCAGCAGATCGGCGCCGGTGGCTTCGCGCAGCTGACGATTGCCGCCGATATGATCGAAGTGGCCGTGGGTGTTGATGATTTTTGTCAGGGTCAGGCTGTTGCGCTGCAGCGCTTCGAGAATCAGGGGCACATCGGCGCCCGGATCGATTACCGCCGCCAGCCTGGTGGTCTCGCAACCGACCAGATAGCAGTTGACCTGCAGCGGACCCACCACCAGGGTTTCCAGAATCATGATTTGTCCTTGTCGTCTGTCGTTGAAAAAAGATCGAGATTCTTGCCCTTCAGCTGTTCGGCCAGGGTAAATCCGAGCGGTGCATCGTGCTTTCCGCGGGTCGGCTCGGTCCGTTTCGGGCGCTTTTCGGCGCCCGGCTGCAAGGCGACCGGTGCGTCCGGAACATCCGCATCGGCCATATCCAGGGTATCCCGATCGACGGGGCTGTAAAAATAACGGTCGTAGAGCCGATGATAGTTGGTCCAGTCGCTCTCCCGGTCCGGCTGGCGATCGATATGGGTCTGGATGCCGTTGATTTTCGAATCGAGATCGTCGATAAAATTCAGGATCACCGCCTCCAGGGTTTTGGGGCGTTTCGGCGAGCCGTACTCGTACTGGCCATGATGGGAAAGCAGCAGGTGTTTGAGCAGGGTTCCCAGCATGGGGGGGAAGCCGTCGATCTTCCTGATCTGTTCCTCGATCATCTCGACACCGATCATGATATGACCGAGCAGCTTCCCTTCGTCGGTGTAATTGAAAGAGCGCTCGTAACTCAGTTCGGCTACCTTGCCGACATCGTGCAGCAGCGCGCCGGCGATCAGCAGGTTACGATCGGCCTGCGGGTAGCGTGCCGCCACATCGGAGGCGAGTGCGGCGACGGCCAGCGAATGTTCCAGCAGTCCGCCGAGAAAGACATGGTGCATCGCCTTGGCGGCCGGGGCCTGACTGTAACGTTTGAAAAAATCGGCGTCGTCGAAAAAGGCCCGCAACAGCTGAGCCAGCCAGGGATCGTTCAGCGTACCGAGCAGTTGCTGCAGTTCCGCCTGCATCTGCTGCGGATCACGTCCGGAGACCGGCAGAAAATCGCCCAGATCGACCGACTCTTCGGCGACCCGCTGCACGTTCTGCACGACAATCTGCATCTTGCCCATATAGACGTTGGCCTTGGCGGAGACCCGCACGAAGTCGTCCCGCTCGAAGAGTCGGGAAAACTCGTCAACCCGGTCCCAGACCCTGGCCTCGACTTCGCCGGTGCGGTCCATCAGCTTGAGCGTCATGTACGGCTTGCCGTTCTTGGCCATCGCCATGATCTTGTCTCGTACCAAAAAGAGCGTATCGATCTGATCCCGCTCCCTGATCTGATCCACGTAAATCTGTTTCAAGGTCACCTCTTCAACAGCTGAAATGTTCGGTTATCTGTTCCGCCACACGCAGTCCGTCGACGGCGGCGCTCATGATTCCACCGGCATAGCCGGCCCCCTCGCCCGCCGGATAAAGCCCGGCATGGCTGATCGACCGGCACTGTTCATTCCGGACAATCCGCAGCGGCGCGGAAGTGCGGGTTTCAACCCCGACCAGCGTCGCCTCGGCGCTGACAAAGCCGCGCATCCTGCGATTGAACTGCGGCAGGGCCTGCTTCAGGCTGGTGCTGACGAAGTCCGGCAGCACCTCCCTCAGCTCGGCATGCACGATGCCCGGCCGGCAGGTCGAGTGCAGACGCCCGGGCCGCCCGTCGAGAAACTCCAGCAGCGGCTGGGCCGGGGCCAGGTTGCCGCTGCCGCCGGCGACGAAAGCCGCCTCTTCCCAGCGGCGCTGAAAGCGGACCCCGGCCAGCGGATCGCTGCCGTCAAAGTCGGACGGGCGCACCGCAACCACCAGCGCGCTGTTGGAAAACTCGCCGTCGCGGCGGTAATCGCTCATGCCGTTGACCACCAGTCCGCCGGGTTCCGAGGAGGCATTGACCACCACACCGCCGGGGCACATGCAGAAGGAGTAGACGCCGCGACCGCTCCGCCGGTCGTTCCAGGTCAGGGCATAGTCCGCCGCGGGCAGGCGGGGATGCCCGGCCAGTCCGTACTGGATCTGATTGATCGCGGCCGCGGGATGCTCCACCCGCAGGCCGACGGCAAACGGCTTGGCCGCCAGCAGGATGCCGGAATCGCACAGCATCCGGTAGGTGTCGCGGGCGCTGTGGCCCGGCGCCAGGACCAGCGCCTCGCAGGGCAACTCCTCCCGATCGTTGAGGATGCCGGCGGCGACCCGCCCGTCGGCAAGCGCCAGACCGGTGAGCCGGGTGGAAAAACGGATATCGACCCCGAGCCGTTCCAGCTGCCCGCGGAAATTGACCAGCACGCCGCGCAGGCGATCCGAACCGATGTGCGGCTTGGCCTGCAGCAGGATCTCGGCGGGCGCGCCGAAACGGACCAGTGTCTCCAGCACGGTGCGCATCAGGGGGTGGTTGAGACGGCTGGTCAGCTTGCCGTCCGAGAAAGTTCCCGCCCCCCCTTCACCGAACTGAACGTTATTCTCGGAATCGAGCGGCCCGCCGGCCCAATGGCTGCGCACCTGCCGGAGCCGTTCGGCCACCGGCTTGCCGCGCTCGACCAGGGTCACCGTTGCCCCCGCTTCCGCCAGCTGCAGGGCCGAAAAGAGTCCGGCCGGCCCCATGCCGACCACCGTGACGCGGCAGGGGCGAGCGACGCGCGGTCGCGGGGCGCGAGGCGCAACGTCATCGACCCGGCTCAAGCGGGAACAGCGCTCGACATCGAGCGCGTCGGCCGTCGCTTCGCTCAGGCTCAGATCGACGGTATACACCCTGAGAACCCTGGGCTTGCGGCGGGCGTCGATCCCCTTGCGGACAATGGCCCAGGACAGAAGCTGCCCGACCCGAAGACCCAGCTCCGCGGCGATTTTTTCCGGCAGCAGCGCTTCATCCTCATCAAGCTGCAGCGGGATTTCCCGCAGGCGGAATTTCACGGGCAGGCGCCGGCAACGGTATCGGACAAGGGGAATTCAATCAGGAAGCTCGCCCCGTCTCCGGGCTGACTTGCCACCTGAATCCGGCCGTTGTAGCCCTTGACGATGCGCAGCACGACCGAGAGTCCGAAGCCGGTCCCCTTGTCCTTGGTAGTGAAAAAAGGATCGAAAATCCGGACGAAGTTTTCAGCCGGGACGCCCCTGCCGGTATCCGACACCTGCACCCTGATCTGCTGATCCTCGACATGAATCGCAACCTTCAGGGTACCGCCTTCAGGCATTTCAAACAGGGCGTTGCCGATCAGGTTTGAGAAAATCTGTTCGATCTCGGTGGTATCGGCGGTCAGAACCGCCTGTTCGTCAACCTCGGTTTCGACGACAACGCCCTGGGAGCGGATCTGAACCCGGTATAGAGCGAGAACGTTCATCAGGCAGGCAGCCAGCCGCACCGGCCGGCGCAGACTGTTCGAGCCCTTGCTGGCGGCCAGCATCTGGACCAGGATGTTATCGATCCGTTCCACCTCGCAAGCGATATTGTCCAGGTAGCCGCGCTGCTCGGCATCCCCGCTCAGCGAGGTCTTGAGCAGTTGGGCAAAAAGATTGATCGCATTGAGCGGGTTGCGGATTTCATGGGCCAGTCCAGCCGAGATATGCCCCAGGGCGGCCAGCTTTTCGACCTGCAGAATCTCGGCATGGGCAAGCTCCAGATCCCGGGTTTTCTGCAGCACCCGATTTTCAAGTTCGAGATTCCAGCCTTCGATTTCGTGCCTCAGGAGTTCCTGTTCTTCAAGCAGGCGCTGGTTTTCCAGCCCCACCTGCCGCAGCTGCAGGACATTGTCGATCCTTTCCAGCAGGTTGACGTTGGAGAACGGCTTCTGCAGATAGTCGGCAGCGCCTGCCTTCATCAGCGATACGGCGACTTCTTCGCTCCCCTTGCCGGTAAACATGATGACATAGGTATCCGGAAACCGGTCCCGAATCTGCGCCAGAGCGGTCATGCCGTCCATGACCGGCATCATGTAATCGAGCAGCACCAGCGCCGGATGCTCCCGTTCGATAACCTCCAGACATTCGCGGCCGTCGCCGGCGGACAGGATTTTAAAGCCGCGATCCCGTAAAAAGATGGAGGTCAGCTCGACGATGGCTTTTTCATCGTCGGCAACCAGAATTTTTTCGCCCGCAAAACGACTGGACTGACCGGTCAGCATCATGGTGTACCTGAACTCTGTGGGTGGGTGTTAGCGACAGTCAAAAGGATAGCGTGCGGACAGGCGTTTTGACAAGCCAAGTTTTTGCGAGAGCATCAAGAGTCGCCGAATCAAACGAAAAAAGGGCAGTTTCTCGACTGCCCTTCTCCCGGCGCAAAATTCTGAAAAGCGGCTACTCGTCAAGGCGGACCGTCAGGACCGGCAGAGGCGATTTGCGTACGACTTTTTCGGCGGTACTGCCGAACAGGACATGGTCGAGACCGGTCCGGCCATGGGTGCCGATAACGATCAGATCGGCTGCTTCGTCGGCCGCCCTGGCGATAATCGTCTCATAGGGGATGCCGGGAGCAATAAAGGTTTCGAAATTTTCAAAATGCTTTATATGCTGACGACAGAAGGTTTCCATCAGCTTTTTGGCGCCCTCCTCGATCTCCTCTTCCAGCTTGTCGAAGGAGATGTGGGGGACATAAAAACCGCGCAGATCGACCGGCTCATTGATGACGTGCAGGATCAGCAATCGCGCCGAGAACTGCTCGGCCATCATCAATGCCGCCTGAAAAGCATTATCCGAGCTGTCCGAAAAATCGATAGCCACCAGAATCGTACTGAATTTCTTCATCAATCCACCTCCGGTACGTGAAGAATTCCCCATGACAGTCATGTGGTCAGGCAGTGCTGATCGATTCGCCGCAAAAAATCCGCTTCATGATCAGTTTCAACTCGTCCATCTTGATCGGCTTGTTGATATATTCCTTGGCCCCCAGGTTCATCGCTTCCACATAGCTGCCGACGCCGCCGTAGGCGGTTATCATGATCACGTCGATGTTCGGATAATCACGGTTCAGAATCTTCAGGAACGCCAGGCCGTTCATCTGCGGCATATTGATATCGGAGATCACCAGGTGAACCTGCTGTTTTTCCAGATAGTCGAGCGCTTCCTGGCCATTGCCGACGCTGTCAACCTGATAACCCTCGTGACTGAGCAATTTTCCAAGACCGATACGAGCGTTTTCTTCGTCATCGACAATAAGAATTTTTTTCATAGATTGTAACTCCAACACCCCCTGCTCTCTGCCTTAACCAAGAGTAACATGCCAATCGGCTCTGTCAAGCCAGGGTGAACACTCATAGATATCCGGGATTACAGGACTTTTACAAATATATCAATCTTTATTCCCAGCGGGAAAGCAGATGCGAGAGGAGCAGCGGCAGCGCCGTAGCGGCGGAGGCGCCCGCGGCCAGGACCTCCTCATGCGACAAGGGTCCGGCGGATTTCCCGGCGGCGACATTGGCAATCAGCGAGATGGCGACGGTTTCCATGCCGAGCGCGTGCGCCATGATCGCTTCAGGGACGGTCGACATGGAGACGGCAGCGGCCCCCAGCAGTTCCAGCATGCGGATCTCCGCCGGAGTCTCATAACTCGGACCGGACATCCAGGCGAGCGTGCCCCGATGCAGCACAAGGCCGGTGCCCCGTAACGACCGCTGCAGGTCGGCATGGAACTCCTGACGGTACAGGGAGCAGAGATCGACGAAGGGTGCGGGGGTCAAGCCGCGCAGGGGGTTGTCGCCGACCAGATTGAGATGGTCGCTGACCAGCATGAAGTGGCCCGGCGCGAAGTGCGACGAGATGCCGCCGGCCGCATTGCTCAGCAGCATCCGCCGGCAGCCCAGCTCTTTTGCCAAACGCACCGCTGCCGTGACCTGATAGGCATCATAGCCCTCGTAAACATGGTATCGTCCCTGAAACACCAGCACCGGCCGCCCGTACAGGGTGCCGGTCCAGACCCTCCCGCCGTGACCGGCCACCCCGGCCGGCGGAAAACCGGGCAGTTCTTCAAAAGCAAGGCTGCGCGCCTCGACCAATTCCGCCGTCAACGCCGACAGCCCGGAGCCGAGGACAATGGCCAGTTCGGGCCGGCACTTGCCGAGCCGGCGCCGCACAACTTCGGCCGCCGGGAGCACATCCCGCAGCAGAGTCATAGTCCGAGCAGATCCCGGATGCGCTGCTGCAGCTCTTCCGGCTTGAATGACTTGTTGAGAAAAGCGTCCGCTCCGGAAGCAAGCGCATCGGCTTCGCAGTCCGCCTTGCGATAGGCGCCGCTCATCGCCAGCACCTTGAGACGGCCGAGGGCATGATCGGATCGGATTTTGCGCATCAACTCCTGTCCGCTCATGTCGGGCAGATTCAGATCGACCAGCACCAGCTGAAAGGGTCGCCGTCTCAGCTCCCGCAACGCATCAGCCGCGGTACCGACCGAGACCAGTTCCACAGCGAGGGGGGCCAGCAGCTCAGTGAGGATGTCCCGAAAAAAACGGGCGTCGTCGACAACCAGAACGGCGGGTGCGGGCGGCGCTACGCTGCGCTCTTCAGCCGCGCCGGCAGAGGCTGAAAAGACAAAGACATGCGCACATTTCGGACATTTTATCCGAACCGCGGGCTGGTCGGGGCGGTAGTTGCTGGCGCGATAGCGCGACTGGCACTCGGGACACTGGATCAGCATGGGCACACTCAATTTTGATACTTTCGCAAGAAAGCAAAATAGCAGATGGCTAAGCAAAAAGCGCCACATGCAAGGCGCGCGATTGTTGAGCAATGAGGCGTACGTACCTACGTCGAAGCAGCGAGAGCAAGTGCAGCAACGCCGCAGTTGGTGAGTTTTTGCGACGCCATCAATCTTCCAGGGTCGGCAGGGCAAACCGACCGGAAGCATCAGGAGTCACCTCGACAGCGTCCAAACGCAGCTGAACGGCCGCCGGCGGGTCGACCCGCAGCTCCACCGCTGTCTGTATGCGCCAGCGCAGCAAGGATCCGGCCTGTAACGTATAGGTCCGCACCGGCCGATCGTCCACGCTGACGGCCACGGCAACCGGCTCGAGCGCTTGCAGCGACAGGACTGCCGGCAGGTCAAGCGCCGGCACAACCGGCGCCGGCGGCGGTTCATGCAGCGGCTCAGCGGTCATGGCTGCGTCCGGCGCCAGGGCCGCTGCGCTGGCCGGTCCCCGTTGCGCCACAACCGTTTCAGCACCGGAAGGCAGCTCCGGTTCCGTCGCCGGCAAGGGCGTCGGTCCGGACAGCTCCGCGGTTTGTTCCGCTGCAGCATCAAGCAGCACGGCGGCATCGGCGGCATCGGCGGGTGACAACTCGTCAGCCGCCGCCAGCCACCACAGCCCGCAGCCAACAACTGCAGCCAGCAACAGCAGGATGGCGACCATCGGCTTCCATGCGCAAGCCGAGCCGGACGCGCTGCCGTGCAGAGCAGGCTTTGGAGGCTCCGCGACGGTCTGCGTCGGCGCCGGACGATCCGCGCGATACAATTCGAGAACCCCGGAAGCCGGCACACCGAGAGCTTCCGCATAGCTGACCAGAAATCCCTTGAGATAGGTTTCCGCGGGCAAGCGCTCGTACTGACCGTTTTCCAGAGCCTGCAGGCAGCTCAGCGTGATTTTAGTCCGTGCGGCGACATCCTGCAGCGACAGCCCCTTGATCTGTCGCTGGCGGCGCAGATATTCACCCGGGCTTTGGCATTCGTCCATAGTGCAACCTTCAGACCTCGTTCAAGGAAGGGTTTTCAGCAGCGCGGCCGATTTACGGCCCCACTCGGAGTCGGGGGCAAGCGCGACCACCCGCCGCAGCGCAACGGCCGCGTTGTCGCGCTTTTCTTCGCGCAGCAGGACCAGGCCCAGCCGATAGTGCGCTTCGGAAAAATTCGGTGACTGGTTGAGCGCCTTTTCCAGCTGCTCCCGGGCCGCCTCGTCCTGACCGAGCGCGTAAAACACTTCGCCGAGCCGCAAACGGATCGGCGCATAACCGGGTGCGATGGCGGCAGCCTCCTGGTAGGCCTTGACCGCCGCCGGATAATCCCCCTTGCGGAAGTAGGCGTAACCGATGCCGGTCAGAGCCACTTCGGTGCGCATGAACAGAAGATTTGCCGAGGCTTTGCCGAAATAATCGATCGCCCGGTCCCACTGCTCCATATCGATATAGAGCGCGGCCAGATTGTTCTGATAGCGGGGATCGTGGTCCGAAAGCTTCAACGCTTTCAGATAGTGCTGTTCCGCTTTTGCGAAGGCCTTCTTGACCTGATAGGCCTGAGCCAGCACGGCCTGAATCTCGGCATCGTTCGTGTTGAGCTTTTCCGCCTCCAGCAACTCCTTAAGAGCCATCGTCGGACTTCCGCTCTGCAGATGCGACAGACCGAGCGTATAATGCGATCTGGCCTGATTTTGCCGTTCTACAGACAGTCCGCAGCCGAACAGCATCAGGGTCAACAACGCGGCTGCCGTAACTTTTAAATAGCTCATTGCTACTCCCTTAAGGGGTCAGATTACAGGGAAGCCAGAAATCGTCCCAGGCTCTCTTTACAACGTTGTCTGGTCTCGTCCGGACTGAGCGTCGGCGGCGCTACGGCCGCCGTGACCGGCGCGGAGCCCG
>DASWJX010000103.1:0-9263 GCA_036396915.1 Geopsychrobacteraceae bacterium
ATCGTCGGTTTCGACATGATCGGCCTGTGCAAGTTCTTCGACATCGCCAGGGGGATCGGCACCGAGCTGGTCACCAGCTGCCTGAAGAGCGAGTTCGGCCTGGAGATCAGCGAAGCGGCGATCAAGGCGGCGGTCAAAAAAGCCTTTTTGCGCGGCCTGGCGCTGGAATTGCGCCAGGGCTACAGCAAGGCGGAGTTCCGCCTGCCGCAGGAGGTCTTCGACAGCCCCAACCCGCACATCCAACTGCCCCGCATCACCTCGCCGGAATTCATCGCCGAACTGGAGCAGCGGGTCTGGGAGATCTTCGAAGCGCAACTGGCAGGGCTGACCGACGGGGCATGAGTGCCAAAAAAAAATGATCCGCCGGGAGGCCGGCGGACGATTTCCGGTCGCATCAGCGGCCGGTTGATGGATCGTCCGCCGGCCTCCTGCGAAAAAGAACCAAGACCCGATTTGACCTTGCTCCCCAATCCATGTAATATCATTCGCTTAGGCGTCGCCCTGCCAGGGTGTTCCGTCCTTGCCCCGCAAGAGGATCGTTAAAAGAACGTCGCCCCGTGTGATGCTTCACAGATCTTCTTCCCTTACAGAGTAGCACCCGATTCTGCCGTTCCTGCAGAACCTGGGTTGCGGGTCGCTCTGTCCAGAGTAAAAATCAAATAACGACGCACCCCGGGACGCTGCCGCTTGGCAGACGACCATCCCTTTTCTCCGTGGCTTTCGGCTTTGTCCTGGTGTGTTTCAGGCTTGGCCGGATATCGGCTCACAAGGCAAGCGTCGCTCCTTCCCGCCAGGCAACCGAAAATCAAGGAGAAACAATGTCAAGCGAAGTAAAGATTGCCGTCAAAAACCTGTTCAAGATTTTCGGACCTTCTCCGAAAAAAGCGCTGAGCTTGCTTGAACAGGGTCTGGACAAAGAGGCGATTTTCGAAAAAACCGGGACGACCGTCGGTGTGCAGGGTGCCAGCTTTGCCATCCAAACCGGCGAAATCTTCGTCATCATGGGCCTGTCCGGTTCCGGCAAATCGACCATGGTCCGGATGCTCAACCGGCTGATCGAACCGACCGCCGGACAGGTCATGATCGACGGCGAGGATATCGTCAGCATGAACGCCGAGCAGCTGGTCAGCTTGCGGCGCAAAAAGATGAGCATGGTTTTCCAGTCCTTTGCCCTGATGCCGCACCTGACCGTTCTGCAGAACGCGGCCTTCGGCCTGGAGATGGACGGCGTCGACAAACCGACCCGCGAGGCCCGCGCCCTCCGGGCCCTGGAACAGGTCGGCCTGGACGCCTGGGCGGCGAGCATGCCGCATGAGCTGTCCGGCGGCATGCAGCAGCGGGTCGGGCTGGCCCGCGGCCTGGCGGTCGATCCCGACATCCTGCTGATGGACGAAGCGTTTTCGGCGCTCGATCCGCTGATCCGCACCGAGATGCAGGACGAACTGCTGAAACTGCAGGCCAAGGCGAAACGGACCATCGTTTTCATCTCCCACGATCTGGACGAAGCGATGCGCATCGGTGACCGGATCGCCATCATGGAAGGGGGCAGGGTGGTGCAGGTCGGCACCCCGGAGGAGATCCTGCAGAACCCCGCCGACGATTATGTACGGGCCTTCTTCCGCGGTGTCGATCCGACCAATATCCTCTCCGCCGGCGACATCGCCAGCGACACCCAGGTCACGATCCCCATTACCGACGGCAGAAGCCCGCGGGCGGCGCTGCAGCGGCTGATCAAAAACGATCGCGATTACGGTTACGTCGTCGACACCGACCGTCAGTTCAAGGGCATCGTTTCGGCCGACTCGCTGCGCGAACTGCTCGACCAGGACGAGCAGCCCCACCTGATCCCCAACGCCTACCTGGACGACGTCGTGACCGCCCAATCTTCCGACTCCATGCAGGACATCCTGCCCGAAGTGGCAAGCCACCCCTGGCCGCTGCCGATTCTGGACGATAGCGGCACCTACCTGGGGGCAATTTCCAAGAACCTGTTCCTGCGTACCCTGCACCGCTCTCAACCCGAGCAGCCGCCGGCAACCGAAACAACCGAAACAACCGACCACGGAGCGCACTAGCCGATGAGCATGTTGAATTTTGATAAAAAAGTGATTCCGCTCGATGAATGGGTCCAGACCTTCGTCGACTGGCTGGTCTTCAACCACCGGGATATCTTCCAGGCGATAAAGGCCCCTATCGAGCTTTGCCTGAAAGGGTTTGAGTGGGTTTTTACCGGCCTCCCTCCAGCGCTGGTGATTCTGGTGTTCGTGGTTGCCGCCTGGCGCTATGCCGGCAAGGGGGTCGCGCTGTTTTCGTTCATCACCCTGATGCTGGTCGGTTTTCTCGGGCTCTGGGAAGAGACCATGATCACCCTGGCGATGGTCATCAGTTCGGTCTTTTTCTGCGCCCTGGCCGGTATTCCGCTCGGCATCATGGCGGGCCGCAGCGACCGCTTTGAGCTGTTGCTGCGCCCGGTCCTTGACGCCATGCAGACCATCCCCCCCTTTGTCTACCTGGTGCCGGTGGTCATGCTGTTCAGCATCGGCACGGTTTCGGGAATCCTGGCGACCATTGTTTTCGCCCTGCCGCCGATCGTGCGCCTGACCAGCCTCGGCATCCGCCAGGTCCACCCGGAACTGATCGAAGCGGCCCTGGCGTTCGGCGCCACCTCCGGGCAGGTGCTGCGCAAGGTCCAGTTTCCGCTGGCCCTGCCGTCGATCATGGCCGGGCTCAACCAGACCCTGATGATGGCGCTGTCGATGGTGGTCATCGCCGCGCTGATCGGCGCCGGCGGGCTCGGCAACCCGGTGGTGCAAGGCCTGAACACCCTGGAGATCGGCCTGGCGACCATCGGCGGCCTGGCGATCGTGCTGCTGGCGATGATGCTCGACCGCATTACCCAGAGCTTCGGAAAAAAGTAAATCGTTCCGATTCCGTCAACTGGCAAAAAAACAATTTTAGGATTTTAGCCCGTAGCTTCTTTTCAAATTTGCGTAGCAACTGAATCCACCTCAAGCCAAAGGAGAAAAACATGAAACGTATTCTGCTCGCCCTGTTAATGCTGTCGATCACCCTGCCGGCCTTCGCCGCACACCACAAGCCTGGTGAAGGGGTAAAGGTCCGGCCCGCCCGCGCCACCTGGAACACCGGATACTTCTCGGAAGCGCTGGTGAGTGCCGGGTTGCAGGAACTCGGCTATGAGGTCGAAGACCCAAAAGAACTGACCAACCCCCTTTTTTACCAGTCTGTCGTGCTTGGGGACGTCGATTATTGGGTCAACGGCTGGTTTCCTATGCACAACGAACAACTGCCGAGGAATTTTGACAAAAGCGCAAAAATTATCGGTTACGTCGCCAAGGCTGGTGGTCTGAATGGTTATCTCGTCTCGAAAAGAGATGTAGAAAAATACAACATCACGTCGCTCGACGATTTCAAGCGCCCCGAAGTCAAAAAAGCTTTCGATGCCAACGGCGATGGCAAGGCCGACATGACCGCCTGCCCCCCCGGCTGGGGTTGCGAAAAAATGATCGCCCACCACATGGATGTCTACGATTTGGAAGATCATATTAATCTGATCAAAGCCGGCTATTCGGCCAGCATGGCCGACACCCTGGCCCGCTACAATAATGGTGAGCCGATTCTTTTTTACACCTGGGCGCCGAACTGGACCGTCGGCAAGTTGAAGCCGGGTAAAGATGTCATGTGGATCAATGTTCCGAAGATCATTCCGAATGAAAACCAGAAGCCGAACGAGGAACTGATGACGCTCACCGGCATTGAAGGCACGGTTACCGATCCATGGAAAACCGGCTATGTCAGCACCGATATTCGTGCTGTCGCCAACAAGAAGTTTCTGGCGGAAAACCCCGCAGCAGAGAAATTCCTTGAACTGTTCAGCCTGCCGGTCAGCGACATCAACGCTCAGAACGTCAAGATGCAGGGCGGCGAAAAATCGCGGGAAGATATCGAGCGTCACGCTCAGGAATGGATTGCCGCCAACCAGGAGAAATGGAACGGCTGGCTTGAGGAAGCGCGCAAGGCCGCCAAGTAGACCCGCGAGCACACCAGAAATAACGGCCGGAGGATTGATTTCTCCGGCCGTTATTTTGGTCTGTTAACGTTCAATGTAGATTTGAAAATAGTGGGGGCAATCAGTCTTCAACTATGTAGCGTGGCTCGTCCTGCCCATCAACCCAAGCTGCCAATAGATAACATATGTCATCCTCGTCAACATAGTATCGAACATGAAGTCGCCTATAAGCGATGTCCTTCACGGCAAGGTGAAACTCCTGCTCAACCCCTCCCAACATTTTCCGCTTAACGGGCCATGCACGTGGATGTTCAGCCATAACGTTCAATATCGTTGTCATCGCCGATGGTAATGCGCGGTAGGCAACAGGGCTTTTACGCTGCAAGTTCTCCCTGATATCCAAATAGGCAGCCATAAAAGTTGGTGTTGTGCGAATCCGGTCATATTTCCCGGCCATTATTTAACCTTCTTGACCGAGCGTCGAGCGTTTTTAACCATTTCTGCTCCGACCTTTTTGTCTTCATCAATCACCTGAAGGAGGTCGTCAATGGGGGTGGAATGGCCATCCTTGATTTCTTCCAACGCTTGCAAGGTCATAAGATCCGCCTTCCGCTCAAGGAGGTCCTCACGAATCAATTGTTGTCCACCCGCTTTAAAAAATCCTTGGGCCGTCATGTTGTGAATACGGCAATATTCGCTGACATTGTGCATTTCTGCATCGTCGAGGGTGATGTTGATCTGATTACGTTTCGACATGGCTTAAATCCTCCCTGCTAGGGTTAATAGTTATCCTAGCAGGCATGGTAGGATAATTCAAGTGAATCGACTCCCAGGAGTTGTCGTGCCGGCAGTGTCCGCCACACGATCTTGGGCAGGGTGGAGGTAAGTGCGCGCCCCATTCATGTTTATATATTCTGGGGTGCGTGAATACCCCAGGAAGGGATTTTTGATAATCTGTCCTCTGGGTAGAGAAGACGCTTAGGAAGTGTGAAAAGCCGTTCCCGATCACCATCATCCAGATTTAAGTGCGATGGCCTTGGCGTCAGAAAAGAAAGCGACCTCGAAATCCTGCAATTCCATACGACCCCCTCATCATGTATTCAGGAATCAGCATAGCAAAATTTGTGAGGTCGTCAAAAATCAACGTCAACGTTTAACAGAGCCTTTTTGGGGGGCTACAGAATACTCTTGCCGAACAGCGAGGCCGCCAGCTCCACCGCCATCCGCGCCGTGCTGTTGGCATGATCGAGAATCGGATTGATCTCGACGATATCCGCCGAGCTGACCTTGCGGCTGTCGGCGAGGATCTCCATCAGCAGCTGGGCTTCGCGGTAGGTCAGGCCGCCGGGTGACGGGGTGCCGACGCCGGGCGCTTCGTGGGGATCGAGCCCGTCGACATCGAGGCTGACATGGATGCGCTGGTGGTGCGCCAGCTTGCCGAGCGCTTCGCGGGTGATGGCGCCCATCCCCCGTTCATCGATATCGCGCATCGTGTAAACCGCGATGCCGCTTCTTCGGAGCTGGTTGCGCTCCTCGCTGTCCAGCTCGCGGATGCCGATCATCACCACATCCTCGGCCGCCAGTTTCGGCCCCGGCCGGCCGACATCCACCAGTTCCGGAAAACCGTGGCCCAGCAGAGTGGCCAGCGGCATGCCGTGGATATTCCCCGAGCGGGTGCTTTGCGGGGTGTTGAAATCGCCGTGGGCATCGATCCAGAGCACCCCCGACGGCTGGCTGTGGGTGACGCCGCCGATGGTGCCGATGGAGATGGAGTGGTCGCCGCCGAGGAAAATCGGCACAAATCCGTCATCGATCGCCTGGCGCGCCGCCTGGTAGGTCGCTTCGCAGACCCGCCGGATCGACGGCAGAAATTTGCGTTCCGGACCGCCGGGCAGGGAATCGCGCACCGGAACATCAAGGTTGCCCGCGTCGTGGAGCTGATAGCCGAGCGACTGCAGGCGGGACGACAGCCCGGCATAGCGGGTCGCGCCGGGGCCGAGATCGACCCCCCGGTGCGCCTGCCCCAGGTCCATCGGCACGCCGATGATGCGGATTTTTTTGTTCATCGACCCTCCCTATGGAGGGTGTCGGACTATCCATGAACCGGCTGCAAATTCGGCTGCTTGGCCCATATTTCAGCTCCTTTTCGGCCCATAGCCATGGCTATGAGCTCTCAAACGAGCCAAAATCTGGTCTCAAGCTTCCAAATTTTCGCTTCGGTCCGTATAGTCCGACACCCTCCTATGGTTTCAGGTTGTTCCAGAGGTTCATCATGAAATCCTGCGCATTGGTCAGGATCGCCACCGCCTGCGCCGAGCCGCGATTGGCCAGCTTGTCGGAGCTGAATTCCGACAGATCGACGATATAGAAGAAGACCGGACGGATCGCGCCGTCCTCCATGATCCGGTAGCTCGGCACCATGTTGCCGAAGGCGATGGAGTGCAGCTGGGTCGCCAGCGCGATCACCGTGGTGGCCTTGCGGGCCTGAACGCGCATGGCGTCCTGGGCCTGATAGACATCGGCGATCACCTCCGGCAGGGGGCCGTCATCGCGGATCGAGCCGGCCAGGACATAGGGGATGCCGTGCTTTTCACAGGCGTAGATGATGCCGTCCTTAAGCTGCAGTTCCTCGATCGCCCTGGGGATCGAACCGGCCAGTCGCACCTTGTTGATGATGTCGAGATGGTTGTAATGGCCCAGCGGCTGCAACTGCTGGGTATAGATGTTCTGCCCCAGGCCGGTCTTGAAATAGGCCGCCTCCAGATCGTGGGTCGCCAGCGCATTCCCCGCCAGCAGCGCATCGCAGTAGCCGTTTTCGATCAGCCCCTGCATGGCGTCGCGACTGTCCTTGTCGAAGGCCACCGCCGGGCCGAGCACCCAGGCGATATGGCCGTGGTCGCGATCATGACGCAGGACGTTGTAGAGATCGTCGTAAGAACGGGAGAACGGGGTCTCGCGGGTGCCGCGGGTGCGGAAGGAAAACTTGTCGACCGCGGCATCCGCGGGCGGGTCGAAACCGCTGATATGCACGAAAATTCCCTCTTCCCCGTTCTCGGTCCGGCCGATTACCACCGGATCCCCCGCTCTGACCCGGCGCGCCTCGACGACATCCAGTGTTTCGCCGCGCAGCACCATGACCGAATCCATCCGGCTCTCCGGGGCCAGCAGCCACCTGCCGCCTCCCAGGTGGACATATTCCGGATGGTTGGAGGTGCCGTGGTACTGGTCCGGCACCACACCGTCCTTGGGGGCCGCCGCGACCCGGACCGGCGGCGCACTGACCAGTTCGGCAACGGTAAAATCGGGCGGAGTGTAGGAAGGGATCAGCTGGCTCATGAAGCGCTCCATCGTGAAAGGGCAGGGGGATGTTCCGTCGGCCGGATTTCAGGGATCCGACCAGAAGTACCATTCTATCAAATACATAACTATTCGGCACGCACCCCAATGTCGTCCTCCCCGAGTGGTTTTGTCGGGGATCCGGGGAGACCATCCGGATTCCGGCCAAAAGCATGCCGGAATGACGGGGCAGGAGTTTCGCAGGATGTGGTGAGGAACGAACCGCATCGTCTTTGAACTCGCCACATCTTACATTTCTAAAGACGCACCTGCAGAAAAATGAACCCCTGGCTGAATAGAATTTGCCAAATACTTTGCTTTCTATCGACCCCGCCGGTTTTGTTTGACTTTGCCGATGGCCGCGTGAGAAGCTGCAGCGGCAGCATCAGGTATCGGCAGGGGAATTGTTGACCGATGGCATCGGTTACGCGCTGGCCGGCCCTGTTCTTGCTCGGCTTTGGCCTGCCCCTTTCAGGGGAGTTTACCGGAACAGCAGGAGGGAACGGCACCATGAGTGAACTGATCGAAAGCCTGGAAAAAAGTATTTTATTTCTGAAAAACAGGTATCCCGCCGGACATACCCTGCTGTCCTGCCTGGAGGCGCAATTGGCATCCTTGCACGGCAGGGACGACCAGCGGCCGGAAACTCTGCCCTGCAACGAAACGCCGGCCGATTAGGCTTTTGGGCCGCCGCGCTTTTGGGTCCGCATAACCGTGCCCGCGGACAATTCGGGACCGGCGCCCTTCAGCACCGATGCAAAACGGCCCGCCAACGTCTCTCTGACGTTGGCGGGCCGTTTTTTTTTTCAGCATCTGCTCTGATGCTTTCTTGCGAAAGCATCAGAGCAGATGGCGTCGCCGTCAACCCTGTTCATTCACCGTCGCCAGGCCCTTCGTCCCGCCACCTTTTCTGGAGGCGAGGAACGAGCGCAGGATCGGAAACAGCAGGATAAACAAGGTCGCCAGATTGATTCCCAGGGTCAGCGGCCGTTCCCACATAAACGACATCGATTCATCGTAGATCATCAGCGCCCGGCGCAGGTTGTCCTCCATCAGGCCGCCGAGGATGAAGCCGAGCAGCAGCGGCGCCATGGGGAAGTTCATCAGCCGCAGGGCCATGGCCGCCACGCAGAACAGCACCATCATCAGGATATCGAAATCGTTGAAGGTGACCAGGTAGACCCCCATCAGCGAAAAGAACAGGATCATCGGCACCATGAAGTTGCGCGGGATTGCCAGCAGGCGGGCGAAGTAGGGGATCAGCGGCAGGTTGAGGATCAGCAGGAACACATTGCCGAGATACATCGACATGATGATGCCCCAGAAAACCTCGGGGCTTTCGGTGAACATGCGCGGTCCCGGCTCGATGCCGTAGGCGATCAGGGCGCCGAGCATCACCGCCGTGGTTCCGGAACCGGGGATGCCGAGGCAGAGCAGCGGCACGAAAGAACCGGAGCTGGCGGCGTTGTTGCCGGCTTCCGGCGCGGCCAGCCCGCGCAGGCTGCCCTTGCCGAACTTTTTCCGTTCTTCTTCCGGCGCCAGATTGCGCTCCATGCCGTAAGCCATGAAGGAACCGAGGGTCGCCCCGGCGCCGGGCAGCACGCCGATGATAAAGCCGAGCAGCGAGGAGCGACCGATGGTCGGGCCGATCTGCCTGAATTCATCCTTGGTCACTTTGAGGCTCTTGAAGCCGATCATCTTCGGCTTGAGACTGTCGGAGGACTCGTCCCGCTTGAGGACGATCGACAGCGCTTCGGTCAGGGCGAAGGTCGCCATCGCCAGCAGCAGGAACTCGATGCCGTCGAGCAGTTCCAGCGATCCGAAGGTGAAGCGCTGCACCCCCGAGGTCTGGTCGGTGCCGACCGTGGAGAGCATCAGGCCGAGCACCACCATGATCAGC
>DASWJX010000104.1:0-2555 GCA_036396915.1 Geopsychrobacteraceae bacterium
AGCTCAATCCGCCCCAGCGCCAGCAGGCCGAGGCGACCCTCAAACGACAGGATTCGCTCAACCCGCGGGGGGTGCGGGAGTTTCTCGACCGCCTCTGGTACCCGATCTGTCATCTCGATTTCGAAACCTTCAACAGCCCGATTCCCAAGTTCGACGGCACCAGACCGTATCAGCAGGTGCCGTTCCAGTTTTCGGTGCATCTGCAGCAGGCGCCCGGAGCCGAGCCGCGCCACTTCGCGTACCTCGCGCCGCCGGAAGGCGATCCGCGCCGCGAGCTGATCGAGCAGCTGCTCGCCGTGATCCCCGAGGCTGCCTGCATCCTGACCTACAACCAGGCCTTCGAAAAGGGCGTGCTGCGGAGTCTCGCCGAACTGTGCCCCGATCTGGCCGCTGCCATCAGCGTGCGGCTGGCCCATGTGCGCGACCTGATGCTGCCGTTTCGGCGGCGCGACGTCTACCGTTGGCGGATGCGCGGCTCCTACTCGATCAAAGCGGTGCTGCCGGCGCTGGTCCCCGAGCTCTCCTATGCCGGGCTGGAGATCGCCGACGGCATGGCGGCGATGCAGGCCTATCATGAAATGTGCGCGCTGGATGATCTGCTGGAGCTTGCCGAGCTGCGGCGGGCGCTGCTGGAGTATTGCCGCCTGGATACCCTGGCGATGGTGCGGATCCTGGAGGAGTTGCAACGTCTAGGGTAGCGCCGATAAAATATCGATATACTATCTGCTGATCGGATCTGTTCCGGTCGCGAAGCTGTTGATGCAGAGGAATGACGATGGAATCTTTTCAGCAAACGATCACAGTACGCTGGGCCGACCTTGATCCCAACGCCCATGTGCGGCATTCGGTCTATTACGATTACGGTGGCCAGACGCGGGTCGCCTATCTGCAGAAACAGGGCGTCGGTATCGACTGGCTGGCCCGCAACGGGATCGGGCCGGTGCTGTTCCGCGAGGAAGCGAAGTTTTACCGGGAGTTGAAGTTCGGCGATCAGGTGGTCATCGATGTGAAACTTTCCGGGGTCTCGGACGACCACCGCAAATGGAGTTTGCGGCACCGGATCCTGCGGGGGGACGAACTGTGCGCCACCATCGACATGGACGGCGCCTGGCTTGATCTGCACACGCGCCGCATCGCCCCGCCGCCCAGGGAGCTGGTGGAGAAGTTCGAGGCGCTGGAGCGGACCGAGGATTTCCGGATGATCGCCTCGGGGCAGGGGGAGTAGCCCCGCTGTCTCCTGATTTTTCCATTCATCAATTTTGATGCTTTCGCAAAAAGTTCGCCCTACACCGACACGGAGCCCAGCCATGCAAGCAGACGACAGAATCAAAGTCCTGACCGAATCCGGCCAAACCCTCGATGTGCTGGTCACCAGTCTCAAAGCCGATGCGATCTGGGTCCTGGTCGGCGAGGGGCCGCACAGCAGCAAGTGCAAGCTGGAGCCGACGCGCAATGGCCTGGCCTATGCCGGGAGCATCATGGGGCGCGAAATCATCTACCAGAAAAGCGTCAAGGAGGTTCAGGAGCAGCTTGCCCGCAGCGGTCAGGGGGGAGCTGCCCGCCGCTGGAAGCGCTAGACCGGTAACCCGAGCCGTAAAATCCTTTACTTCTTCAGCCTCATGTCGGCTTCCTGAGTGCAGCGTCAAGCCGATACATGAAATCGGTCTTGTCCCGCGATTTTTCGGTCACAAATCTGTATAATCCCGACCGTGTCCAGTGCCGGATACGGTTTTCACCTTCGTCAACAGCATATCCCGGAGTTGCAAATGGGTCTTTCCCTGCAGGAACAGCTGCTCAAGGCTGGGTTGGTCGACAAGAAACAGGTCAAAAAAGCCGACCACGAAAAAAGGGTCAAAGCGAAACAGAAGAGAAAGGGCGTTGTCACCGCCGACGAAGCCGAACAGCGGAGGCTGCGGCAGCAACAGGCGGAACGGGCGGAGCAGGATCGCCAGCTCAATGCAGAGCGGGCCCGGCAGGCGCAGCGCAAAGCCGATCAGGCCGCCGCGCGGCAACTGATTGAAAGCAACCGACTTCCGCTGGAAGAGGGTGATGTGGCTTATCACTATGTCGACGGCGGTTCGATCAAGCGGGTTGCGGTGACCCGGGATATTGCCGATAAACTCGCCAATGGGCGGCTGGGTCTGGCCCTGCACAACCAGGAACTGGTGCTGATCGCCGCCGAAACGGCGGTCAAGGTGCTGCAACGGAATCAGGACGCGATCCTGGCCTACAACGATCCGGCGGACAGCGAGGACGACTATCCGGCCGACTGGTAGCGAGTGGGACAGGCTTCTACGGTGCCTGTCCCACTCTTGGATTCTGGAGGGGAAATGAACGTCGTCATCAAATTTCTTGTTTTTAGCTTTCCTGTTGTCTTTGCTGTAACTCTTTTCTGGCCGTTTATCGGTGCTGATAAACGCGGCACCGATGAGGAAGCGTCTCTGGCTTACCCTCCTGCAGTCGAAGATCCGCCCCCGATGGGGGTCGGACCAAGCTAACTCCCGCCCCGATGGGGGTCGGACCAAGCTAACATGTTGACCTTATTATGATAATTA
>DASWJX010000105.1:0-3872 GCA_036396915.1 Geopsychrobacteraceae bacterium
AATGCTGGGCGATTTCAATCGCTGTCGAAAAACCGAGCAGCAGGGCGATCTTGAGCAACAGCTGCCGGTTCGGCAGGTAGGCGATATTGCAGGAGACGATCAGCAGCAGATAGCCTCCGCCATGCAGCACTTTATCGGAAAAAGTCGCGATCAGCCCCTGGTTCGGCGACGGGGTCAGGCCGAGGTAGCTGCAGTAGAGCAGGTACAGCCAGAACTGCAGATATTTGACGATGGCAGGCATAGGGTCGTCTCCGGCAAAGGCGGGGTCCGATCTCCCCAGCGGTCGCACCAGGTTCGCGACCGGCAAACCGCATGGAGCCGCCACCCACCCTGCGTGGCGGCGCGGTCTTTTGATCGGGCCGCGTTACGGCCGGGATTAGAGAAGAATCTTGATATGTGCCTGGTCCCGCAATTCCCGGGACCATTCGACAAAGCGTTTCTCGGTGTTGTCTTTCCTGAGGATTTCGACGATCTCGTCCCTGACCTTGTCGAACAGACGGTTGTCGCCGGGGTTGCGATCGACAACCAGCAAGAGGTGCAGTTGGCCGGCGGCGGCAACCGGTTCGCTGACCGCGCCGATCTCCAGCCCCTGCAGCGCCTGCTGAAATTCCGGCAAGAGCGCCCGTTCCTCCAGCGCGCCCATGTCGGCGCCGTCGCCGACCGTTCCCAGCGACGCCAGAACCGCCGCGAACGGTTGTTGGTCAACGGTCAGCTTGTCCCGAATCGCCGCGGCCAGCTCCCGGATCGCCGTTTGCTGTTGCGGGGTGGCGTCGTCCGGCAGGTCGATGCTGATCCGTTGCAGATGAACGGTCGGCTCGACCCGATAGTCGTCGATATGCGCTCGAAAATAGTCGCGCACTTCCCGGTTGGTGACTTCGACGCGGCTGTTGACCTCGCGGCCGATCAGCCGGTAGCGCAGCAGTTCCAGTTTCAGGTTGTTCCGGTAGCTGGCAAAATCCATCCCCTGCTGCTGCAGGGCCGCGATCAACTGTGCGCGGCTCAGGTTGTTCTGCGCCTGGATATCGTCGATGGCCGCCTCAAGTTCGGCCTCCTTGACGGTCAGGCCCAGCTCGGCGACCCTCTGCAAAAAAAGCTTCTCGTCGATCAGCCGATCCAGGGTCTGGCTTTTCAGCCGGGCCAGATCCGCTGCGGAGAGCTCTTCCAGATTGTGCGCCGCCGGGTCCGCGGCGAGCGCCCGCTCCAGCTGGAAGGTGGTGATGACTTCGTCCTTGACGATCGCCGCGACCCGGCTGACGGTTTCGGCAGAGGCCGGTGCGGCCAGCAGAACCAGCAGCAGGCCGAGTGTCGTGATTCGTTTCATGCGCTTCCCTTTTCCGTTCATGCGGTGACAGGCCGCCCGGCGGCGGCAAATATGATTCTGCTCCATGCTACTTCAGTTGCCCTTGCGGTTGCAACTGCGACCAGTCGATGGCGACCGGGGTCTGCTGCCTGAGCTCCTGAAGCCATTCGGCAAAGGCCCGTTCCTTGCGTTCGCGGTGCAGTTGCGCCGCCAGTTCCTCCCGGGCGTCGGCGAGGGATGCGAGCCCCGCCGGGCGCTTCTCCTCGACCAGGAACAGGTGGACACCATACGGGCTGGCAACCGGATCGCTGACCCGGCCCACCGGCAGCTTGAACAGCACCTCGTCAAAGTCGCTGGGCAGCTGGTTGCGGGAAAAAAAGCCGAGATCGCCGCCGTTCTCCCGGTCGGGGGAGTGGGACAGCTCTCTGGCCAGCGCGGCAAACGCTTCGCCCTGTTCCAGGCGGCGCAGCGCCTGCTCGGCCTCCTCCCGGGTCGGCAGCATGATCTGGCGCGCGCGCAGCTGGGCGGGACGGCGGAACTGCTCCGGATGCTGCCGATAGTAGCTGGCCACCTCGTCGTCACTGACCTCGGCGGCGGCCAGGGTCGCCTGCTCGGCCACTTTTTCCGTGAGCAGGCGCAGTTTGAGCTGCTGCAGCCACTGTTGCGGATCCTGGCCGGAGGCGCTCAGCACCTCCTGAAACTCCGCGGAACTGTAGGGTCCGCGCAGGTCGGCCAGGGCCGTTTCCAGCTCGGCCGCGGAGATCCGCACGCCGCGCTGTTCCGCTTCGCTAAGAATCAGCTCCCGATCGATCAGTTGCGCCAGCAGCCTGCGTTGCAGCAGCTGTTGCTCCGCGGCGGAATGGTCGCCGGTCCCGTCCAGCGCCTGCCCCGCCTCGGCGCGAAACTGTGCCAGGTGGATTTCCCGGGTTCCGATCTGGACCAGGGGCGGCACGGGGTCTTGTTGCCGGCAGCCGCCGAGCAGGGCCAGCAGCAGGATCGGCAAGAGCATGGTTTTCATGATGATTTACCCTTCACGATCAGTCACGGCAAAAAAATCGGTGCCGGCAGCCGCCGAGCACGGTTTTGCTGCGCAAGCGCTAGTTTTTAGACAAAAAGCAGCAATTCGTTCCTGGTCTGCAGCAGCAGCTCCTGGCCCCGGAGGCGGCCGAGGTCGATGCTCATCCGGTAGTCGGCGGAGAAACGGTAGCGCTCGGGCTGCTCGGTCAGCAGTCGCCGGATGGTCTCCGGTGCGACCCGGGTGGCGGCATGAAATGCCAGGGTCAGGCGCCGGCCGTCATATTCCAGCAGCTCGATCTTCAGCTGTTTGAGCAGGATGCGCAGTTTCATGCTGCCGAGCAGCAGCTCCGCCGCGGCCGGCGGTTCGCCGTAGCGATCCCGCAGCTCCTCAGCCAGATCGTAGAGATCGGCCTCCGCTTCGGCCGCCGCCATCCGCTGGTAAAACTGCAGCCGCTGGTTGGGATCGGGCAGATATTTTTCGGGCAGAAAGGCGGAGAGACCGAGACGGATTTCCGGATCGATCCGCTCTTCCCGCTCCTTGCCGCGCAGCCGGTCGATGGTCTCTTCCAGCAGTTCGGTATACAGTTCGAAGCCGATGGCGGCGATCGGACCCGACTGTTTGCCCCCCAGCAGATCGCCCGCTCCGCGCAGTTCCAGGTCATGGCTGGCGATGCGGAAGCCGGCACCGAGTTCGGTCAGCTCCTGCAGCACCTTGAGCCGCTCCCGGGCCTCCCTGGTCAGGGCCGCTTCACCCGGAATCAGCAGGTAGGCGTAGGCGCGCCGATCCGAGCGGCCGACCCGGCCGCGCAGCTGGTAGAGCTGGGACAGGCCGAAGCAGTCGGCGCGGTTGATGATGATGGTGTTGGCGCGGGAGATGTCGAGGCCGTTTTCGATGATGGTGGAGGCGAGCAGCAGGTTGCTCTTCCCCTCGATAAAATCGATCATGACCCGTTCCAGATCCTTCTCCGCCATCTGCCCGTGGCCGACGGCAAGCTTCGCTTCGGGCACCAGCGCCTGCAGATGCTCGGCCATGGCGTCGATGGTTTTGACCCGATTGTGCACAAAGTAGACCTGGCCGCCGCGCCGCAGTTCGCGCAGAATCGCTTCGCGCAGCAGATCGTCGTCAAAGCGGGTGACATAGGTGCGGATCGCCAGCCGGTCGACCGGCGCGGTTTCGATGACCGACAGATCGCGCATCCCCGACAGGCTCATATGCAGGGTGCGCGGGATCGGGGTGGCGGTCAGGGTCAGGATGTCGACTTCGGCCCGGAACTTTTTCAGGCGCTCCTTGTGGCTGACGCCGAAGCGCTGCTCTTCATCGACCACCAGCAGCCCCAGGTCGCGGAAGCTGACATCGCGTTGCAGCAAACGATGGGTGCCGATCAGGATATCGATTTTCCCCGCCGCGGCCGCTGCCAGGGTTTGGCGGTTTTCGGCGGCCGACCTGAAGCGCGACACCATTTCGACCCGCACCGGAAAATCCTTGAGCCGGGTGCGGAAGCTTTCCCAGTGCTGGCGGGCCAGCACGGTGGTCGGCACCAGCACCGCGACCTGC
>DASWJX010000106.1:0-9708 GCA_036396915.1 Geopsychrobacteraceae bacterium
GGCGGTTCATGTCAAAGAAAAGGAGGCAGGATGGTCGGCGAATGATGATCAGGGTCGGACCAGGTCAACTCAACGGAATTGTGAACAAATCCTTTTTTGTAACGATCCCCCAAATGCCCATCTGACAAGCGCAACCGCGTCACCTTTTCCCCTATCTCCAAGCCAGGACCAAACTTTTTGCTTTTGCCACGGACCCACACGGACACATTCGGACAAATCAATTTCCCTGGGACTAATTCTGAAAAGCTTAAGGCCTCTGGTCCGCCCTGGTCCGCCCTGGTCCGCCCTGGTCGGTGCGGGTCCGTGGCTAAGTGGTTGCCAGGCTGGCAATGCGTATGCCCTTAATCTCATTGCGCTTTCGTTAAGGCTGAGTGGAGCGAAGTAGATGCCAGACCGAGGTCCGGCGGTCCTTTGGACCCGAGTCACGGGGCCGATCTTCAGTCTTTTGAGCCGGGGCGGTGTTTTTTGCCATACACTGCTGGCCCTTCGGCAACATGAGTCCCTGGATGGTTCTCAACCGGCTCGAAAATGACGCGCACCCGTGCGTGCAAGGCCTCGGCAACGCGGCGCAGCATGTTAAGTGAATGGCCTTCATAGCTGGCAGACTCCAGGCGGCTGATCTGTTGCTGGGAGGTTTTCAGGAGTTTCGCCAGATCTTTCTGGGAAAGTCCGGCCTGTTGGCGAAGGGCGGCAATTTGCAGCGCCACATCCCAGGCCTCACCGGCATTCTCGAAGCGTGCGGCAAAATCCGGGTCCTGCAGCTGCTCTTCAAGATAACGGTCGAAGTTGGTCTTTTTCATGTTGTTTCTCTCTTCCGCCAATCGTGCATCCGTTCCCGTGCAGTGGCGAGATCACGGGCCGCGATGGCTTGCCCCTTGTTGCGAATGCCATGCACAGCGACAATGCGCCGATTCTTGACAAAAAACCACAGCACCCGGGTATTCAGTTTCCCCACGTGGCGCAGTTCAAAGAGGCCATCGCCAAGCGCCTTGGATAACGGCTCCCGGTGATACTGCCGGTTACGCAGTTTTGCCAGTCCGGCAAGGACCGCTGCAAAATCATCCGGATCGCTGCTTTGCAATTCATCCATAAACTGGCGAACGGGAGATACTCCGTTCTCAGTCTCATAAAATTCTACACTGAACTCCATAGCCTTTCAACATCATTTTTGATGTTGCCCCCTCCGGTCATTCTTTCGCCATTCGGTTATGTACGACAGTGGAATCAAATCTCAGCCTCGACTTTCGTATTGACAAAAACCCGCCGGGGGCTGCCGCATGTCCGGCGCTGCGACCTTCTCCAGTAGGTAGCCCAACCGCTGTGACCAGGCGATTGGCGACAGTCCATTAAGGCCTCTGGTCCGCCCTGGTGTGCGGGTCCGTGGCCAAGTGGTGGTCGGGCCAGGCAGAGGCATTTCAACAGGTTTACGGTTCCACGTCAAAGGCAATGGTACGCAGATAAATTCGGAGCGCCGATCTGCATGCCCTTAAAGGTTTCGGCTCAAGAGGGGGGGCAGCGGCGGTTTTGTCCGGGCCGGGACATCAGCAGGGCGGCGAAAGCCTGGCGATGGATGGATTTTTCGTCAATACCGGATAATCTATAAGTGATGCAAAAGCGTCATACGCTAAGACCATCACGCAGTGTCCCCATGCGGCTGTTTTTAACCGACTTCCCGGAAACCGCGCCATGCTCCTTGCTCTCTCCCTTATTTTCGCCGCAACCCTGGCGGCGCCCCTGCTGGGACGCCTGCGCCCCGCTCTTGCCGGATGGATCGGCGCGCTGCTCCCGCTGGGGCTGACGGGCTATTTTCTCGGCCAGCTCGGCCTTGTCTCCGGCGGACAAACCAGCGTCGAAAGTTATTCCTGGGTTGCGGCTCTGGGCGTCAACCTTTCCTTCTACCTGGATGGCCTGAGCCTCTTGTTCGCCCTGCTGATCTGCGGAGTCGGCGCGGTCATCATGATTTATTCCGGCGCCTACCTGGGGCAGGACCCCCGCCTGGGACGTTTCTTCGCCTACCTGTTCGCGTTCATGGGGGCCATGCTCGGCCTGGTGCTGGCCGGCAACCTGATCACCCTCTTCGGCTTCTGGGAGCTGACCGGCATCACCTCCTTTTTCCTCATCGGTTTCGACGACCGGCGGGAGTCCAGCCGCTCGGCGGCCCTGCAGGCCCTGCTGGTGACCGGACTGGGCGGGCTGGCCATGCTGGCCGGCTTTCTCCTGCTCGGCCACGCCGCCGGCAGCTTCGAGCTGACCGCCCTGCTGACCGCCGGCGACGGCGTGCGCGGCCACCCGCTCTACCTGCCGATCCTGCTGCTGGTTCTGGCGGGCGCCTTTACCAAGAGCGCCCAGTTTCCCTTCCACTTCTGGCTCCCCGCGGCGATGGCGGCGCCGACGCCGGTGAGCGCCTACCTGCATTCGGTGACCATGGTCAAGGCGGGGGTCTATCTGCTTTTCCGCCTCAGTCCGGTGCTCGGGGGGACGGCCGCCTGGCACGGCCTGCTGGAACTGGCGGGCGGCACGACCATGCTGCTGGGGGCCTGGCTGGCCTTTTTGCAGACCGACCTCAAGCGCATGCTCGCCTACTCCACGGTCAGTTCGCTGGGGACCCTGGTCTTTCTGATCGGCCTCGATCTGCCCTTTGCCATCGAGGCCGCGCTGGTCTACCTGCTGGCGCATGCCCTCTACAAGGGGTCGCTGTTTCTGGTCGCCGGGGCTCTGGACCACGCCACCGGCAGCCGCGACGTGACGGTGCTCGGCGGGCTGTTCCGCCGCATGCCGCTGCTCGGCGCGGCCGCCGTGCTCGCCGCCATATCGATGGCCGGCGCCCCGCCGCTGCTCGGCTTCATCGCCAAGGAGTATTTCTACCAGGTGGTGCTGACGGCGCCCCGGGCGGCGCTGCTGAGCAGCGCGACGGCGCTCCTGACCAGTTTGCTGATCGTGGCGACAGCGGCGGTGGTCGCCTGGCGCCCCTTCTTCGGCCGCCCCGCCGCGACCCTGGAAGAGCCGCATGGCGTGCCGCTCGGACTCTGGCTCGGCCCGGTCCTGCTGGCCGTTTCTGGTCTTCTGTTTGCGCTGGTTCCGGGCCTGGTCGATCTGCCGCTGCTGGTCCCGGCGGCGGGGGCGGCCCTCGGGGCGCCGGTGCGCTTCGCGCTGCACCTGTGGCACGGATTCAGCCCGGTCCTGCTGCTCAGCGCCGTCACCCTGGCCGGCGGCGGGCTTTTGGCCTGGCGGCACGATCCCTGGCGGCGGCTGGTCAAGCGCCGGGCCGGAGTCGGCGCCTGGGGACCGGCCCGGGGCTATGAGCTGGCGCTGGCCGGCATGCTCGCCCTGGCCGGCTGGCAGACCCGCCTGCTGCAGAACGGCCGGCTGCGCATCTACCTGCTGACCGTTGTCGGCGCCACCACTGCCCTGGTCGGCTTCACCCTGGCGAGCCGCTCCGGAATCCGCCTGGCCCCGGGCTACACGCAGATCCTGCCCCACGACCTGGTGGTCGCGACCCTGGTGCTGGCGGCGGCCTGGGTGGCGCTGAGCAGCGGCTCGCGCCTGCTGGCGATCGTCGCCATGGGGGTGGTGGGTTACGGGGTGGCGCTGATCTTCGTGCAGTTCGGGGCCCCCGACCTGGCCATGACCCAGTTCATCATCGAGACCATGACGGTGGTGCTGTTCGTCCTGGTTTTCCACCGGCTGCCGCTGTTCAGTCTGCTGCGCGGCCGCCAGCGCCGGCCGCTGGATGCCATGGTGGCCCTGGGCGCCGGCGCGGTGATGACCCTGCTGACCCTGGTGGTGCTGACCGAACGGCAGGGCTCCCGGCTGACCGGCTTTTTTGCCGAACAGAGCCTGCCGGCGGCGCACGGCCGCAACCTGGTCAACGTCATCCTGGTCGATTTCCGCGCGATGGACACCCTGGGCGAGATCACCGTGCTGGCGCTGGCCGGGGCCGGGGTGCTGGCGCTGCTGCGGCTCGGCCGGGCGGAGCGGAGGAAAAAATGAGATCGATCATCCTCGAAACGGCGACCCGTTTCCTGATGCCGATGGTGCTCCTCTTTTCCGTGTTTCTGCTGCTGCGGGGGCACAACCTGCCGGGCGGCGGTTTTGTCGGCGGCCTGATGGCGGCCTCGGCGTTCACCCTCTACACCTTCGCGTTCAGCCCGCGGGAGGCGCGGCGGCTGCTGCGCCTCGACCCGCGCACGCTGATCGGTTTCGGCCTGCTGCTGGCGCTGGCCGCCGGCAGCATCCCCCTGGCGCTGGGCGAACCCTTCCTGACCGGACAGTGGCAAACCTTCACCCTGCCGCAGTGGGGAAGCGTCAAACTGGGAACGCCCATGCTGTTCGATGCCGGCATCTACCTGCTGGTCATGGGCGCCGCCCTGACCATGGTCCTGACCATGGCGGAAAGGGAGTAATGGAACTGCTGCTTGCACTGCTGGTCGGCGGTCTCTACGCCGGAGCGATTTACCTGTTGCTGCAGCCCAGCCCGGTGAAGCTGATCATCGGCCTGGGGATGCTGGCCAACGCCGTCAATCTGCTGATCTTCGTCGCCGGCGGCCTGACCCGCGGCCAGCCGCCGCTGATCGCGGAAGGAGCGCTGCAGCCGCCGGTACCCTTCGCCGATCCCCTGCCGCAGGCGCTGATCCTGACCGCCATCGTCATCGCCTTCGGCGTGCTGGCCTTTACCCTGGTTCTGTTCCGCCAGGCCGCGGAGACGGTGGGCATCGACAATCTGGACGAGATGAGGACGATCGACCAATGAGCCAGCTGCCGGTTCTCCCGATCCTGATTCCGCTGATAATGGCGGCCGTCTCCCTGCTCCTCTGGCGGCAGCGGCGGCTGCAGCAGCTGCTCGGGGTGCTCGGCACGGCCGCCCACCTGGGGGTCGCCCTGACGCTGCTGCAGGCGGTGCGGCGGGAGGGGTTCGTCGTTCTGCAGCTGGGCAACTGGCCCGCTCCTTTCGGCATCAGCCTGGTCGCCGATCTGTTCAGTGCCATGATGGTGGTGATGGTCGGGATCATGGGGCTGGCGGTGGCGGTCTATTCCATCGCCAGCGTCGATCCGGAGCGGGAGTTCTTCGGCTACTACGCTTTTCTGCAGCTGCTGCTGGCGGGGGTGAGCGGCTGTTTTCTGACCGGCGACCTGTTCAACCTCTACGTCTGGTTCGAGGTCATGCTGATGGCCTCCTTCGTCCTGATGGCCCTGGGCGGTGAGCGGAGACAGCTGGAGGGGGCGGTCAAGTACGTCACCATCAACCTGGTGGCCTCGGCCTTCTTCCTTTCCGCCCTGGGCATCCTCTACGGACTGGCCGGGACCCTGAACATGGCCGACCTGTCGGTGCAGCTCGGCCGGCTGAACCGCCCGGGACTCACCTCCACCCTGGCCATGCTCTTTCTGGCCGCCTTCGGCATCAAGGCGGCGCTCTTCCCGTTCTTCTTCTGGCTGCCGGCCTCCTATCACACGCCGCCGCCGGCCGTCTCGGCGCTGTTTGCCGGTCTGCTGACCAAGGTCGGCGTCTACTCCCTGATCCGGGTCTTCACCCTGCTCTTCGTCCACGACCTCGGCTACACCCACGGGCTGATCCTGATCATCTCCGGCCTGACCATGGTCACCGGCGTGCTGGGGGCGGTGGCCCAGGGGGAGATGCGGCGGCTGCTCTCCTTTCACATCGTCAGCCAGGTCGGCTACATGACCATGGGGCTGGCGCTCTTTACGCCGCTCGCCCTGGCCGGTTCGATCGTCCACCTCATCCACAACATCCTGGCCAAGTCCGGCCTGTTCCTGGTCAGCGGCGTGGTCCTGCGGCTGCGGGGCACGACCGATCTGGCGCGCCTCGGCGGGCTCTACCGGGGGGCGCCCGGCCTGGCGATTCTGTTTCTTCTCTGCGCCCTGGCGCTGGCCGGTCTGCCGCCGCTGTCGGGTTTCTGGTCGAAACTGCTGCTGGTGCGGGCGGGCCTTGAGGCCGAAAGCTACCTGATCGTCGCGGTCGCTTTGAGCGTCAGCCTGCTGACGCTCTTTTCCATGACCAAGATCTGGTTGAAGGCGTTCTGGGGCGAGCCGCCGGCTGCAGCGGGCGCCGGGGAAATTTCCATTCCGGGAGCCGCTCGGCTCTCGCTCTTCCTGCCGACGGCGGCGCTGGCGCTGCTGACGGTGGCCGGCGGCCTGCTGGCGGGTCCGCTCGTCGAGCTGGCGCTGGCGGCCGCCGCGCAGCTGCTGGAACCGGCCGGCTACGTGCGGGCCGTGCTCGGAGGCCGGACATGAGAATCTTCCGGGGCGTCATTTTTCTGCCGCTGGTCTGGATGGCGCTGACCGGCGATTTTTCGGCCGGCAACTTCCTGGTCGGCGCTTTCTTCAGCTCCCTGGCGCTGTGGCTGGCGCATCCCGGCGGTGAACACGCGCCGCTGATCTACTATCTGGGCAAGGGGCGGCGCTGGCTCGCCTTCGGACTCTTCTTCCTCTGGGAGCTGATCCTGGCCAGCCTGCGCATCACCTGGGACATCATCACCCCGCGGCACCGGATGCGCCCGGCCATCCTCGCCATCCCCCTCGACCTCAAGACCGACCTGGAGATCACTACCCTGGCCAACCTCATCACCCTGACGCCGGGGACGCTGAGCCTGGACGTCTCCAGCGACCGCAAGGTACTTTACATCCACGCCGTCTACGTGCATGACGTGGAGGCATTCAAACGAGACATCAAGCGCCGCCTGGAGCGGCGCGTAAAGGAGATCATGCGATGATCCTGCGCACCGTCACCTCCTTCGTGGTCTTTCCCCTGCTGGCCGGAGCGCTGGTCCTGGCCTTCGTCCGGCTGCTGCGCGGCCCGCACCTGGCCGACCGGATCGTCGCCTTCGACCTGATCGCCGTCGCTTCGGCGGGGATCATCGTGGTCAGCGCCATCACCAGCGGCCATTCGGTGCTGCTCGATGCGGCGAGCATCTGGGCGGTGATCGCCTTCCTGAGCGTCATCGCCTTCACCTGGTATATTGAACGCAAGGGGGGTATATGAAGGAAATCATCATCAGCGCACTGCTGGTCGGCGGGGCCGGCTTCATCTTTTTTGCCGCGCTCGGTGTGCTGCGGATGCCCGACATCTTCCTGCGCCTTTCCTGTACCTCCAAGGCGTCGACCCTCGGCATCGGCCTGCTGCTGACCGCGCTGGCGGTTCATTTCGGGGAACTGGATGTGAGCAGCCGGGCCCTGGCCACCATCGGCTTCATCATCCTGACCACCCCCGTTGCCTCCCACCGCATCGCTCGGGTGGCCTATCTCGACGGGGTGCCCCTGTGGGAGGGGACGATCGCCGACGAGATGCGCGGAAGATATGCGCCCGGCGCGGTAACGGCGCAGCGCAACAAAGAGTAAACTGTCTATTTTTGACCCGAAAGCAGGAATCGCATGACCAAACCACCCTTGCCCGCAGGCCATCTGCAGACGCTGCGCCAGGATCTGGGCGACCGTGACGCCCTCGCCATTGCCGACGAACTGGGCCGCCTTGCGCCGGCGGAACGGGCCAGGATCTTTCGCCTGCTGACCAAGCAGAAAGCCCTGGCCGTCTTCCGGCTGCTGGACACCGCCCACCAGGAGCAGCTGGTGATCGGACTGCGGGACGAGCAGGTCCTGCGGCTGGTCCAGGAGCTGGACCCGGACGACCGGGCGCGCCTCTTCGACGAGATGCCCGCCGCCGTGGTGCGCCGGCTGCTGGCCGGCCTGAGCCCCCGCGAGCGGCGCCTGACCTCGATGCTGCTCGGTTTTCCGGAGGAGTCGGCCGGGCGGATCATGAGTCCCAAGTTCGTGCGCCTGGTTCCGGAGATGACGGTTGCCGAGGCCCTGGAGCGGGTGCGCCGGCGGGGGCGGGATGCGGAGACGATCTATGCCCTGCCGGTCACCGACGATGAGCTGAAGCTGGTAGGGGCGGTGGAGCTGCGGGAGCTGCTGCTGGCCGAACCGGAGACCCTGGTACGCAAGATCATGGATCCGGAGGTCCGTGCCGTGCGGGTGGACGAGGACCAGGAAAAAGTGGCGCGGCTGATCCAGGCGGCGGACCTGCTGGCGCTACCGGTGGTCGACATGGAAAACCGGCTGGTGGGGGTGGTCACCGTCGACGACGCCATGGACGTGCTGGGCGCCGAGGAAGAGGAGGATCTGGCCCGCACCGGCGCCTCCGAACCCCTGGGGCGCCCCTATTTTTCCGCCTCCGTCTTCCGGCTGGCGCAGCGCCGGGCCATCTGGCTGCTGCTGCTGGCGGTGGCCGCCATCCTCACCGTCAACGTGCTCAGCGCTTTCGAGAGCACCCTGGAAACGGTGGTCACCCTGACCCTGTTCATCCCCCTGCTGATCGGCACCGGCGGCAACGCCGGCGCCCAGTCGGCGACGACCATCGTACGCGGCATGGCCATGAACGACATCCGCTCGGGGGACCTGCTGCGGGTCGTCCTGCGGGAGGGTCGGGTGGGGCTGCTGCTGGGGACCATGCTGGGGACGCTGAGCGTGGCGCCGGTATGGCTGTTCACCGACCGTTCCCTGGCCCTGATCATCGCCCTCACCCTGGTCACGGTCTGCACCCTGGCCTCCCTGGTCGGCTCCCTGATGCCCCTGCTCGCCAGACAGTTGGGAGTGGACCCGGCCGTGGTCAGCGCTCCCTTCGTGACCACCATTGTCGATGCCACGGGGCTGCTGGTCTATTTCCTGATCGCCCGGATCGTCCTGGGCATCTGACTAAGCGACAGTCCGGCGAAAAATCAGGATCTTCATTCCCGGTCAGTGGACGAAACCCCGGTTGGCGCTTGATTTATTGATTGTCTGGCTATCCCCCTGATGTGTCAAACATGGGTTCGGTTTCAAGGTCGGGCATGAGCCATCGCCGTCACGGGTGCGATGCCCGGGACCAAGGGCAGATAGACTTCAGCATGTGGAAATAGCGCAGCAGCTCTCCACATTGGATGTCACAATGTTGCCGACGGCTGCGACGAATGGTCCAGGCCGTATAGGCGATGATCCCTGAAAAGAGCAGCATGCTTAGACCCGCGCCAAAGCCATGGCCTCCAGGCGAGCGATGCGCTCCTCCATCGGCGGGTGGGTGGAGAAGAGTTTGAGCATCGACCCGCCGGTCAGAGGATTGACGATAAACATGTGGGAGGTAGCCGGGGTAGCCTCCTGCATCGGCACCGCTTTGGCGCCCATCTGCAGCTTTTGCAGGGCGCTGGCCAGTGCCAGCGGTTTACCGCAGATACGGGCGCCCGAGGCATCGGCCAGATACTCGCGAGAGCGGGAGACCGCCATCTGGATCAGCATGGCCGCCATCGGCGCAATGAAGGCCAAGGCCAACCCGCCGAGCATGCCGCCACCTTCCTCATCCTCACTGGTGCCACCGCCGAAAACAGCGGCCCACTGCAGCATGCTGCCGAGCATGGAGATCGCCCCGGCAAAGGTGGCGGCGATGGTGGAAATCAAGGTATCGCGGTTCTGCACATGAGCCAGCTCGTGGGCCATGACCCCTTCGAGCTCCTCCGCGGAGAGCAGACGCATGATCCCATCGGTGGCGGCGACCGCGGCATTCCGCGGATTGCGCCCGGTAGCGAAGGCGTTGGGAGCTTCAGAGGGGATGATGTAGACCTTTGGCATCGGCATGTTCGCCTGCTGCGCCAGGCGCCGGACCATGGCGTGGAGGGCGGGGCTCTCTGTTTCCGAAACTTCCCGCGCCTTGTACATTTTGAGGAC
>DASWJX010000107.1:0-14281 GCA_036396915.1 Geopsychrobacteraceae bacterium
TTCGCTGATCTTTCTGGTGGTCTCCTGCCCCTGCGCTTTGCTGGTCTCGATCCCGCTCGGTTTTTTCGGCGGGATCGGCCGCGCATCGCATCAGGGGATTCTGGTCAAGGGGGGTAACCACCTGGAAACCCTGGCGCGCACCGAAACGGTGGTCTTCGACAAGACCGGAACCTTGACCCGGGGCGTTTTTGAGGTCCGGAGCATCGCCCCGGCCCCCGCCTGGCAGCGGCGGGAACTCCTCGAACTTGCGGCGTTGGCGGAAACCCATTCGAATCACCCGGTGGGACAGTCGATCCGCACGGCCTGCGCTTGCGACCTCGATCCGGACCGGCTGCAGGAGAGTCGCGAGCTGCCGGGGCTGGGCATCGTCGCCACCATCGATGCGCGGCGGGTTCTGGTCGGCAATCATCGTCTGCTGATGCGCGAGGGGATCGAGGTCGCCGCGGTCACAGGCTCGGGAACCGCGGTCCATCTTGCCGTCGACGGCGTCTATGCCGGCTATCTGCTGATTGCCGATGTCGTTCGCGACGATGCGCTGGAAACCGTCGCCCGCTTGCGCAAGCTGGGGGTCAGGCGCATGGTCATGCTCAGCGGCGATCGCGAAGCGGCGGTGCGCGAGGTGGCGCAGCAGCTGGGACTCGATGAGTACCATGCCGAACTGCTGCCGGATCAGAAACTGGCCAAGGTTGAAGAGCTGCTGGCCGAGCAGCACCGCGGCAGGTTGCTGGTGGTCGGTGACGGGATCAATGATGCGCCGATCCTGGCCCGTTCCGATGTCGGTGTCGCCATGGGCGGCCTCGGTTCCGATGCCGCCATCGAGGCCGCCGACGTGGTGCTGATGACCGACGAGCCGGCAAAACTGGCGACGGCGATCGAGACGGCGCGTTTGACAGAACGGATTGTCTGGCAGAATATTGCTCTGGCGTTTACCGCCAAGGGCGCGGTGCTGCTGCTGGGGCTGTTCGGCCTGGCCACGATCTGGCAGGCGATCTTTGCCGATGTCGGTGTCGCCCTGCTCGCGGTGCTGAACGCGATCCGGATTGTCCGCTAAACGCTCGCTGCGCATCCGTGGCCGTGCAGCTCCGTCAGCTTGCCGGCACCTCCAGAATCACCTTGACGGTTGATCCGAACAAGGGTATTTAATGAAAGCAATATCGAGTGGAGGGCACAGCCATTGGAGAGAAAACAAGCTTTGCGAAGGGCCTTGTCGGACGCGGATGCCGGGGTCCGGCAGGCGGCGGCCGGCAGTCTCGATGCTCTTGAGGCACGCGAGGATCTTGAGGCGCTGCTGACGCAGTTGAAGAGTGCCGACCGCGGCCGGCAGATCGCTGCCGTTTACGCGCTGGAGCGGATCCATTCGCCCAAGATCTTTCTGCCGTTGCTCGAAGCGCTGAAAAGTCGGGATCCCGATCTTCGCGCCGCGGTGGTCCGGATTCTGGGCGGCAAGCGGCACCCGAAAACGCTGGGGCCGCTGGTCAAGGCGTTGCCGGATCCGGAACCGGGCGTTCAGGTTGAGATTATCCGGGCACTGGCGGGGTTTGCCGATCGTCGCATTCCGGCCTGCCTGGAACCGTTACTGGACAAAACCGAGGAGGTCGCCCTGGCCGCCGTTGAAACCCTGGGAACGCTCGGTTTCGCTGAATGCGAAGCAGGCTTGTTGAAAGCATTGACCGATCGCCGGCCGAGCATCCGCCGGGCCGCCGCCGCTGCCCTCGGTCAGCTGCACTCCTGATTGTTCATCCCCCGCACCCCCCTTTTCGCGCGGTCAATCGAGAAAATCCTGAACATCGATCCCTTTGAGGAGCGGATCGACCTCGGCAACAATGCCGCGGCCATCGGTCAGTTCGCAATTTTGGGGAGGAATGATTCTGCTCCCGGTCGGGCTGAAGATCTGCTTCAGGGTCAGGGAGCCGCGGCCGCTTTGATTCTGGTCGACGATCAGGCCGATGACGCCGTCGCTGGTCCTGACCAGGCTGCCGACCGGATAGGGCCCGAGAAAGGCGATGAATTTTTCGATGAAATCGGGATGCACGAAGTTTCCGGCCAGCGCGCGGATTTTTTCCAGCGCCTGGCGCGGCGAGAGGGGGGTCTGGTAGCAGCGGATGGTGGTCATGGCATCGTAGATATCGGCGATGGTGACGATGTCGACCAGCGGCGAGAGGGTTTTCCCGCGGCTGTCCGCCGGGTAGCCGGTGCGGTCGAAGCGGAGGTGGTGGCCGTTGACGATGTCCTGAACGATGGGCGAAACATGCGCCATTCTGGCAACGATCTCCGCTCCGTTGGTCGGATGCTGTTGCATCTGTGCAAATTCATCTTCGCTCAGCTTGCCCGGCTTGGTGATGATGCGATGGTCGATGGTCATTTTCCCGACGTCATGCAACATCCCGCCGAGACTGAGAATGTTCAACTCCTGTTCCGAAACGCCGCAGGCCCGGCCGATGGTCACCGCCAGCACCGAGACGTTGACCGAATGGGTAAAGGTGTAGTTGTCGTAATCCTTGAGCAGCGACATGGAGAAGAGCGCGTAGGGCTCCGCGAGGGAAACTTCAACCATTTCCCTGGAGGCTTGCAGGGCCGACTCCGATGACGGGATCTGCCCGATCCGGACATCCCGAAAGACCGATTCGACGACCTCCAGGGCCTGATTGTAAACGGCGCGGGACCGGTCTTTCTCAAGGGTCACGCGGATGGCGGTAATGCCGGCCGAGCGCAGGCTCTCCTGCAGGTCGCAGCTGTTCTGCGCGCTGATCAGCTGGCAGAATTGCACCAGCTGGTCGGCATCGAGGCCGGGCAGAAATTCTACCGTCCGGATCTCTTTCCCTTCCAGCAGCAGCTTCAGATCGTCCGCCGCGGACTGCTGGTCCAGGCACGGCAGATCGTCGACCATCAGGGTCCCGTCCACCAGGCCGATATTCAGACAGCCGTTCTGCAGCAGGAACGGATGCAGGGCGGCAAGGGCATTGTCCAGCTGCTTGCGGACCAGCGGATGCCGGCCGGGATAGAGACGGATGCCCTGAAAAATTCCGGCCAGGGCCGACGGGATCAGCTTAAGTCGATTCGGTGACATGATGACGCCTTCTGATCTGGGTCAGGGCCTGCTCGGCCGCCCGGCTGATATCGGCCTGCCGGGCGCCGCGCAAGCTGTCCAGGGGGGTGGCTAGGCCGGGGTCGCCCAGCTGCCCCAGGGCTGCCAGCGCGGCAACCCTCTGGGCCTCCAGCCGGGAACGCCGCAGCAGGTTTCTTTTTTCGGCCAGGGCCAGCAGCGGGGGGACGGCACTGGCCGAACCGATCATGGCCAGGGCGCGGATCGCGTCGAGTTTGATGTCGGTTTCACGCCCGAAGATATCCGAACGGGCGACGATTTTCAACAGCGGAGAGATGGCTTCTTCCCGTTTCAGTGCGCCCAGGGCCAGAATGGCCGGTCTGCGCAAGATCAGGTTCCGGTCGGCAACGAGTTTCAGCAGCAAGGGTACCGCTTCACAGCCGCCGATCATGGTCAGCGCCCGGATCAGGGCCCGCTTGACCCGCGGATCCGGGTGTCTCAGGATCGGTTCCAGCATCGGGATCGCGGCCTTTTGGCGCATGTCGCCAATTACCGTCACCGTATTGCGGACCACAAACCAGCGCTGGTCCGACAACGACTCTTTAAGCAGATTGAGAATCGGTGCCCCCATCTGACCGAGGATCAGCGTCACATGACGGCGGGTCTGGGCATTTTTTTCGTCGGAAAGGCGCTTCAGCAGATAGGGAGCGATCCGCATCTCAAGTTTGACCAGCAGTTTTGCGATCTGTTTGATCAACGGCCGGGAAAGATTTTTATCCGCCAGGGAGGTGACCAGCTGGTGAATCAGTTTTTCGTCGAGCAAGCGGTCGAGGGTACGATTTGCCGCCTGCTGCTGCGCGGCACTGCGCAGCTCGTCCCGGTAGTGCTGCATCAGCATCGGCAGGATGCGCATGATGCCGGGCGTCCCGCTTTGCTGCATGAAGTGCGGCGCCAGTTCCAGCAGGCGCCCCAGCAAACGCGCATGTTCCCGGTCTTCCAGCGGCTCTCGCAACTGCTGGAGAATGCTGTTGACCTCGTCCTGGAGGTGCTGCTGCGCGGAGTCCTCGGCGCCGGCCTGTTTCTCGACGGTTGCGAAAACGTTCTCCTCGGGATGTTCCGGGGCGGCCAGCAGTTCTTCGCGATTTTTCAGGGCTTGTTCCAGGCTCGGCTCGTTGAGCCAGATGTTGGCGACCCGCGCTTTTTTCAGCAGGACCGGCAAGCCGCCCTGCTGATAGACGTCTTCCGCCGAGCGGCAGAGAAAGGTGGCGAAAGCGAGCAGCTCGGAGCCGGTCAATTCGGGCAGGAACAGCACCTGCCGGGTGCGCCGGGCGACCAGTTGCCTGGCGAGGTCGCGCAGGATGGCATGGTCCCGGGCCAGCGTTTGCTGGCCCAGGGCAAAGCCGTTCTGGTTGACGTTGAACGCCTGTTGAGGATGGCTCAGCAGCGGGCCGAATGCGTTGCTGGTGTCGCGGATGGCGGTTTTCAGGGACGGGTGCTCGGCCGGATAGAAGCGGAGGGCCTTGATCAGCTTGGCCAGACCGGTCAGCGCTGATACCAGATCGCTTATCAGCTGCGTCTTTTGTTCCACCAGACACCTCCATGATTCCGGGCACTTCAAAACGCACAAGTTAGCACAGAATACGTGTTGATGACAGGCCTGTAAATAGAATCAGGCAGGGCCGGCGGCGAAATGGTGTCCTTTTCCGAAACGTGATGTCTTCGCAAAAACTTAAGAGTATGGCCGGACAGGGATCAAGGCTTTTCCGGAGCGACGACACAGTAACTGGTATCGTGGATCGCCTGGCCCCGGGTCCGGTAGATATCCTCCAGAACCGCGGCGAAGTTTTTACTGATCTGTTTCCGTTTCAGTTTCAGGGTCGGGGTGACCTCCCCCTCATCGGCGCTGAAATCACGGGAGAGCAGCGTGAATCGTTTGATCCGTTTGTAGGACGGGGCTTCGTGCTGCAAGCGGTCGATCCGGCGGCGGATCAGATTGAGGACCTGCGGATGCCTGACCAGGTCGCACAGATCCAGAAAGTCGATATGCTTGTAATCCGCATATTTCTGCAGCGCTTCAAAATCAGGAACGACCAGGGCGGTCAGGTAGGGCTTGCGGTCGCCATAGACCATCAGGTTGGCAATGAACTTATCGGTTTTGAGCTGATTTTCCAGTTCCTGCGGCGCGATATTTTTGCCGCCGGCGGTGACGATCAGATCTTTCTTGCGGTCGGTGATAAAGAGATAGCCGTCTTCATCCAGGTGGCCGATATCGCCGGTACTGAACCAGCGATCGCGCAGGGCCTGCGCGGTCATGTCCGGCTGGTTCCAGTAGCCCTGAAAGACGCTTGGCCCCTCGACCAGCAGTTCCCCGTCCGCTGAGAATGTGATGTTGAGATTGCTCAGCGGCCGGCCGACGGAGCCGAGCCGGTGGTGACCGGGACTGTTGACGGCGATGACCGGCGAGGTTTCCGTGAGTCCGTAGCCCTCGTAGATCGGGATGCCGACCGCGAGAAAGAATTCGCCGATCTCCTTGACCAGCGGCGCTCCGCCGGAAATGAAGAATCGCAACCTGCCCCCCAGGCGTTCCTGCAGCTTGGCAAAAACCAGCTTGTCGAACAGGCTCAGTGCGATCTTCAGCAGCATTCCCGCCTCCAGGCCCTGCTGCTGTCTGGTGACAGATTTTTTTCCGGCCCGCACGGCCAGGAAAAAAATCTGTTTTTTCAGCCAGGGCCCGGTGGTGACCCGTTCGAGGATTCGACTGTAGATCTTCTCATAAAGTCGCGGAACGCTGATGACGATGGTCGGCCGGATTTCCATCAGGTTGGCCGGGACCGTATCGACGCTTTCCGCATAGGCGATGGTCACCCCCTGATGGAGCATCATGTAGTAGCCGGCCATCCGTTCGAAGATGTGCGAGAGGGGCAAAAACGAGAGGCATTCGTCACTGTCGTCGATTTTGATCAGATGGCAGCAGGCCTCGATGTTCGACAGGATGTTGTCATGGGTGAGCATCGCCCCCTTCGGTTCGCCGGTGGTTCCCGAGGTGTAAACGATGGTTGCGATATCCTCCCGCTTGCCGGCGGCCAGGGTTTTTTCCAGGCAGGCGGCCGGGAGTTTTCTGCCGCGTCCGAGAAACTCCCGCAGATTGATGATATGGTCATGGGGGTCATCGCCGTCCAGCAGGATGATTTTTTCCAGCTGCGGCAAGCGGCTCAGGTGCTGAACCAGTTGCCGGGCAAAATGGGGGGAATGGGTGAAAAAAAACCGCGCTTGCGCATTCTGCAGGATGTGCAGAATTGTCTTGAAGGCTTCGGTGTGGTAAACGGGTACGGTACGACCGCCGGCGGCCATGATGCCGAGATCGGCATAGACCCATTCCGGACAGTTGGGCGCCATGATGGCAACCTGCTCTTCCGGGTTCAGCCCCAGATCGATCAGGCTGGAGCCGAAAGCCCGAATCTGCTCTCCGAGTCGGGTCCAGCTGATATCCTGGTAGCGGCCGTCCTGCTTGCGGCGCATGGCGGTTTTGTGGCTGAAGCGTTCGGTGTGGCGCAGGACCATTCGTGGCAAGGTGTCGCTCATAGGCCTCTCCCTGTCGAATTTGCAATCAGGCATGCCGGGGGCGCTTCCGCCCCGGCGGCTGCATCCCTCAGACCTAATTCTAGCATGAGAAAACCGAGAAAACCTTCTTTGATTCTGGGCATCACGGGAACTATCGCTTCCGGAAAGAGTCTGGTTGCCGCAGCCTTTGCCCAGCGTGGCGCCGCGCTGGTCAGTGCCGATCAGCTGGCCCGTGAGATTGTGCGGCCGGGGAGCGACGTTCTGGCGCGTCTGGTCGAGCGCTTCGGCGCCGGGATTCTGACCGATTCGGGCCGTCTCGATCGAGACCGGCTGGCACGGATGGTTTTTGCCGATGAACAGGCCCGGACCGATGTGAACCGGATCACCCATCCGGCCATCGGCCGGCTGGCGCTTGAACGGCTGCGCGCATTGGCTGGTTCGTGCGTTCCGCTGGTGGTGTACGAGGCGCCCCTGCTGTTCGAAGCCAAGGCGGAGAGCCGGGTGGATCGAATCCTGGTGGTCAGGATTGCGCCGGACATCCAGTTGCAACGCTTGATGGCCCGTGACGGCTTGAGCGAAAGCGAGGCCAGACAGCGGGTCGCTGCCCAGATGGGCCAGGAGGAAAAACTGGCCCGGGCCGATTATGTGATCGACAATTCCGCGGAGGTGGCCGCGACCCTGCAACAGGTTGACCGGCTATGGCGGCGGCTGGTCGAGGCACCGGCGTAGCTCGACCCTTGCCGGGCCCTGGCAACCCGGCTGACCGGTGCTTGGTGCCGGCCTCTTTTCGTCGGCTCGGGCGTCCTCCCCCGTGCTCTTGCCGCTACGGCTCTTTCCGGCCCAGATCCGGTTCTCCGCAGAAGCTCAGGATGAAACGGCGACTGCTGTCGCGCAGGTGCAGGGCCCGTTCCCAGGTGTTGTTGCCGGCGGCTTCCGCCGCTTCCAGCGGTTTGCCGATATGGATGCCGACCGTGCCGCGGCGGGGAAACCAGAAGTCGGCCCGCAGAATCGACCGGGTGCCGCGGATGGCGACCGGAACGACGGGGATGCCGGCTTCCGCCGCGGCAATAAACGCGCCCATGTGGAAGGGACGCAGACCCGGAATGCGGGTGAAGGTCCCTTCCGGGAAGAACATCAGCGACTGACCCTCCTCCCGCGCCCGGCGGCTCAGCCGGCGGGCGTCCGCGGCCCCCTTCTGCTTGTCGAAGCGTTCAACGAATTCCGTCCCGATCCGTTGCAGCGCCCAGCGGATGGTCGGCTTGCTCTTGAGTTCCGACTTGGCGACGAAACTGAACCTCAGCGGCAGACCGGCCACCAGGGCATAGGCATCCAGATAGCTGGAATGGTTTGCCACGATGACACAGGGCCGGCCCGCGGGGAGATGTTCCAGCCCGTGCACGGTCAGCGGGGTGCGCGTGGCGCGCGCCAGAAAGCGCACGGCGCCGCGCATCAGCGTCCAGCGCCAGGCAAGCCGCGGCAGCAGCAGGGCTCCCAGCCAGACCGGCGCGGCCAGCAGCGCATACAGGCTCCAGGCGTAGCCGGCAAAGGCAAGGGCAACAAGCGACTGGCGCAAGCGCAGCAGTTGACCTTTCAGCGCGGCCCGAGCCAGGGAGAGATACTGCCGCCAGAGCTGCTGCTTTTTCCCCAGCAGACCCTTTTCATAGAGCTCGCGGGTGGCGGAACGGCGGATTTTGCCGCTGGAGGTTTTGAGGATCGTCTGCGGCGGCGCCAGAATCAGGTCGTGGGGCGGACTGCCGACCAGGCTGATCGACCGCTGGTTGATTTCTTTCTCCAGGCGATTGAGCGCCGCGGCGGCGGTTTCGCGGGTCTCCGCCACAACCACCAACCGCTCCGTGCCCGAGGCGGGGTCGGGACTGCCGAAAACGGCAACGTTCCCCTTGCGGATGCCGGGCAGGTCGGCAACCGCCTCTTCCAGTTCCGGAGGATAGATGTTGCGTCCGGCGACGATCACCACATCCTTGGTCCGGCCGGTCAGGTAGATATCGCCGCCGGCGATGTAGCCCAGATCGCCGGTGTCGAGCCATTCACCGTCGAACAGTTTGACGGTGGCTTCCGGGTTGCGGTAGTAGCCGTTGCAGGCCGAGGGCCCCCTGAACTGAACACGCCCTTCCCGGCGTTCCGGAAGTTCGCGCCCGGAAGCATCGATCACCCGGATTTCATGACCGGCCAGAGGCATCCCGCAGGCCACGAAGCGCAGGCTGTCCTGCTCCGTTTCGGTTGCCGGTAGCGCCCGACCGGATTTCATGAATTCCTTGCGCCGGATCCGATCGATGACCGGGCCGCGGCCGCAGGGAGGAAAGGCCAGCCCCACCGTACATTCCGCCATGCCGTAGACCGGCATCATCGCTTCGGGTCGAAACCCGTAGGCGGAAAAACGCCTGGAGAACCGCTCGATACTGTTCGGGCTGACCGGTTCGGCGCCGTTGAAGGCCGCGCGCCATGAGGAGAGGTCCAGACCGGCCAGATCCTCGTCCCGCAGTTTCGTCAGGCAGATTTCATAGGCGAAGTTGGGCGCCGCCGACAGGGTGCCGCGATAGCGGTGGATGGCCCGCAGCCAGCGTTGCGGTCTGGAAAGGAAGTCGAGCGGGGACAGCAGCACCAGCGGGGAGGCGTAGTAGAGGCTGGACAGCCAGCAACCGATCAGCCCCATGTCATGGTAGAGCGGCAGCCAGCTGATCATCACATCGGTTTCGTCGGCATCTACCGCTTCGCCCATGGCGCGGATATTGGTCAGCAGCTTGGCATGGGAAAGGATAACCCCTTTCGGATTGCCGGTGCTGCCGGAGGTGTACTGGAGAAAGGCCGTGTCTTCGGCACTGACGGTCGGTTTGCCGCGGATTGCGGCGCCGGAGCTGAGTTCCGTGACGGTCACCAGTTTCCGCAGCGCGGGCAGTTGGGACTTGAGCAGGCGGCCGAAGGTCAGGGCTTCCGGCATGGTGACCAGCATGGTTGTCGCGCAGTTGCCGAGGATGGCGGTCTGGCGGCGCAGATGGTCGGCCATCAGGGCTTTTCTCGCCGGGGGGTAGATCGGGACGGGAATCCCGCCGGCCAGCAGGATGCCGAAAAAAGTAAAGAAATAATCCGCCGAGGAGGGCAGCATGATCGCCACCGGCGACCCCGGCTGCAGCCCTTCCCGCTGCAGGCCCGAGGCCACCGCGAGCGCGCCGTCGTACAGCTGGCGGTAGCTGAGCTTGGCGCCGTTGTCCCGATCGGAGTAAAAGTGGATGTGCGGCCGGTCGGGATGGGCTGCCAGGTGCCATTCCAGCACCTCGATCAGGGTTCGGGCCTGATGGGGGATCGACACGCTGCCGCCGGTTTCGACGATGATGGTTTTTTCAGGGGCGACCGACGTCCGGACGGCATCGGCGCTGACGATGGCCCGGAGCAGATCGCGGGGCGTCTCGGCATCGTTGAACGCTTGTTCCGACAAGGTGATACCGAAGTTTCTTTCGATGCGGGACAGAAGTTCCATGCGGGACAGACTGTCCAGACCGTAATCCCGATCCAGAGAGCTGTCGAGAGAAGCGGGGTGATAAGAGGGGCGGCCGGGGTGGAGCTCGCCGGCCAGGGTGGCGATGATCGAGAGCAGCTTTTCAGGCGACTGGTCACTGTCGTTATGTTCCGTTTCCGAACTCATCGACTGTTCCTCCGGTTGCGCTTCCGCCGGCCGCTGGACGGCGGCGGGTCAGGAGCTTGCGGGACGGCCTGGCGGGGCGGTTTTCGAGTCCAGGAGCGCGTCCGTTTTCTCCATTGTAGCAGCAGATTCTGCTTTTCTGCCGAACCGGCACGGAAAGCCGGCGCGGAAAGGAGGGGGGCGGACTTTTTGTCTGGCCGTCCTCTTAAGTTTTTGCGAAAGGATCAAGGTTGTTCAGGAAGTACTCGATCAGCATGAAAACCTCCTGCTGGCAGGGGTTGCCGGAGGTGGTCAGCACGTGGGGGACACTCAGGCCGAAGCCATGAAATTCCTTGCGCTGGCTGCCGAGTTTGTGGAACAGGTCGATGGCGGTACCGGGGGCGATGGTTTCGTCCCCTTCGGTCGCCAGGACCAGGGCCGGAGTCGTGAGGCGGGGTAATGCGGGTCTGATCTGGCGGCGCAGGCGATTGATCTGGTGAATGCCTTTCAGCGGCCGTTCCAGGTAGTAGTAGGGCTGCTCCTCCGGCGCCAGCGGACGCTTGTGGTACGGGATCCAGCGGTGCAGCAGTCCGGCGAACGGCGCCAGCCGGTGGCGCAGGCGCAGAAAGGGCGAGAGCAGGACCAGTCCGTCGAAGTGGCGGGACAGCGCCAGTTTGAGCAGCAGCAGCGCTCCGGTGCTCTGGCCCAGGCCGACCACCGACAGTCCGCGTCCGGCGAGCAGTTGATAGCCCCGATCCACCGCGCTCAGCCATTCCTCGCAGTTCCGTCCGGCCAGATCCAGAGAGCTGGTGCCGTGACCGGGCAGCCGCACGGCAAAGACGGTGTCGCCCCGCCGGTGCAGGCGCTCCGCCAGCGGCCGCATTTCCTGGGGTGTCGCGCTGAAGCCATGAATCAGCAACATGCCGCGGCCGGAAGGGTGGTCCGGTTCCAGCAGGAACGGGAGATTCCTCTCGTTGACGACCCCGTCGCCGCGGGCTAGGGAGATCTCCTTTTCAATAGCGGTCATCGCATGGTCCTCTCTTGGGAGGGTGTCGGACTATCCATGAACCAGCTGCAAATTCGGCTGCTTGGCCAATATTTCAGCTCCTTTTCGGCCCATAGCTATGGCTATGAGCTCTCAAACGAGCCAAAATCTGGTCTCAAGCTTCCAAACTTTCGCTTCGGTCCGTATAGTCCGACACCCTCCCAGGCAAAGAAGCCGTTGGAAAAGTATGCCATATTTCGGGTCTGCTAGCGGAAAGGGGGCCGGATGCGCCAACAAAAAAGAGCCTCTGCGGGGCAGGGCTCTTTCGGGTCTTGAGGTGAACGGAAGCGTTTAGCGCGGATAGCCGAGGCGGGTCGACAGATCCGACCCGGCGCGAAGCGCCAGCGGGATCAGCTCCTTCTCGATCCGTTCGTCGCTGAAACGCATGCTGGGACCGGAGATGCTCACCGCGCCGACGATGCGACGGGTGTAGTCGCGAATCGGCACCGCCACGCAGCGAACGCCGGGATCGAGCTCCTCGTCATCGATGGCATAGCCCTGTTCGCGGATCTTTTCCAGTTCGGCCTTGAGGGTGCTGATCGAAGTAATCGTCGTCGGTGTGTGCTGGATAAAGTCCTGGGCCGGCAGCAATTCTTCAAGTTCTTCTTCGGTCATATGCGCCATATGAACCTTGCCGGCCGCCGTACAATAGGCCGGGAGCCGAGAGCCGACGCGGGAAACCACACGGACCGTCAGGTTGGTTTCCACCACATCCAGATAGACGGTGTAGTTGTCCTTGAAGATGGCGACGTAGGATGTTTCGTTACTGTCCTGGACCATCTCTTCAAGGATCGGTTTGGCCTGGCGCAGCAGCCCCATCTGCTTGATAAAGGTCTGCCCCAGTTCAAGGGCCTTGAGCCCGAGCCGGTAGTTCTCGGTCGCCTTGTTCTGCTCGATGTAGCCGCGGGATTCCAGCGTGGCCAGCAGGCGGAACACGTTGTTTTTGTGGAGCTTGAGTCGTTTGCTCAGTTCGGTAACGCCCAGTTCGTCGACATCGCCGTGAAACTGTTCAAGCAGGTCCAGCGCGTGGGATACCGCCTGGATGATATATTCGGATTTGTCTTTTTTGACCATGATTGCAGTGCCCTTCCCAGGTTATCTGGAATACAAGATTCGTGATTTTATACCCGGAGTGTCAATCTGTCAACCTGTAGACAGCGACTTCTTCAAGGCGGAATCGATTCGCTCCGGATATTATAGAAAGGCGTTCTATTTCTGTCAAACAAATAACCCGTTATTTTTCATGAGTGCGGATTGTGTGAATTAAATCGGCCGGATAGGAAAATACAAAATAATTTTACAGCGTCCTGCTTTGTCGTCCGGCGGGGGGTGTCGGCACGCTGCACATGTTATAATTCGGTAACAGCTCAAAAGCCGCCCTTTTGTGGCGGTTGATTTTTTTACCACTTGAATTTCAAAGGAGAACCCTGATGCGCGTTGCACTCCTGATCGTTCCGCTGCTGCTCTTTTCCTCTATCCCCACTCCCCTCAGGGCTGAAACCGCGGAGCAACTTTTTCATTCCACGGCGCTCGGCAGCAACGGAAAATCCTGTGCGACCTGCCATCCGCAGGGCAAGGGTCTGGAAAAAATAGCGGATTACGACGATGCAACCCTGCGGGAAATAATCAATTTCTGTATCAGGGATGCCCTGAAGGGCGAGATGCTGCCGGAAAAATCGGCGGAACTGCGGGCGCTCGGCAGCTATCTGCGCCGCTTCCAGGAATCTGATTGACGTTATCCGCTTCTGTCGCCGGCGGGTTTCATCAGTTCGGACAGCACGCTGGTCGCATAGCTGCCTTTCGGCAGGGAAAAGTCGAGCTGCAGGCCGTCCGCGGTCGCGCTGGCCCGGGCGCTGCCGAGCGGAACCCGCAGCGGGCGGCGTTCACCGGGCATCGACAACCCTTCGCCAAGTTTCATCTCCGGCAGGCTCAACCCTTCCTGTTCCAGCAGTTGTCTTTCCCGTGCGCCGGGTACCCCTTCCGCCAGCAACACCTTGTGCCCGAACAGGGGCGCCGAGGGGCTGATTTCGAAGCAGTCGGCCCGCACCTGTTCCCGTGCGGCGTCGATGACCTGAAAGCAGGCGCCGTTGACGTGCTTGACCGCCAGATCGCCGGTTTCGAGCTGATTCAGATGCGGTAGCCGCTGTTCCAGCAGGTGATCGAAGAGTTGGGACTGGTAGGCGGAGAGCAGCAGACGTAACAGCGCACGCGGCAGATTGAGCACGGCCTGCTCTTCCGGCTGGCCGTTTTTCAGGGTTTGCAGCAGGTGCTGCTCCTCGCGCATCCGCCGCGGCAGGGACGCCAGGGCCAGATCCAGATCGCCCGCCCTGAACGCCTGCGCGGCCCGCTTCCACTGCGGGTCGGTGATCTGCTGCGGGTCGCCGATCAGTTCGCTGCAGAAGCCGGGGTAGTTCTTTTGCAGGAGCAGCCGGCCGAGATGGTGCGAATTGTTGAGGATGCCGTAGCGCTGTTCGCCGAACCGGTTGGGGACCCCGTCCGCCTGCAGCCGTTTGAAAATGGCTTCAGCGCGCATGAGGGCGTCGTCGTGAGTCCCGCGCAGGCGTATCGAAAATCGATTGCCTGCTAGGTGGCCGAGTCGTAATTTGTTGTCGTGGCGGTTTGTCGAGAGAATCTTCGACTGGCGTAATCTCAGTCTGGCGAGACGCCCTTCATGGCTGGCAGGGATTGAGATCTGCTGTCTGGTCAGGGCCTTGGCGTCCTTAAGCCCGGCATAGCCCAGATCACGTTCCTTCAGGTTGAGACCACGCGAAAGTTGTCGCAGCAGTTCGCGAGTCGTAATCCCTTCCTTCTCGATCCACAGATAGCTGTGTTCGCCGGTGCCGGAGCAGGGGTAGAGCGGGATTTCTTCAACCAGGAAGTCTTCCGCCTGTTCTTTGTAGCGGCCGCCGGTGCCGGGCAGGTCGCCGGTCAGGAATTTCATGAGTCGGCGCGCCCCACCCAGCGGGAACGGAAACCCCGGCGGATAGCGGGAGCGGCC
>DASWJX010000108.1:0-3756 GCA_036396915.1 Geopsychrobacteraceae bacterium
CAGCCACTGCGCGGGGCGCAGAACGTCACGGATGCCGGCGACGATAAAATCGTGGACCAGCCCCTGTTCGCGAAACCGGACTTCATGTTTGGTCGGGTGGACATTGACATCGACCTGAGCCGGATCGAGCGCCAGGAACAGGACCACCACCGGATAGCGCCCCTTCATCAACAAGTGCCGATACCCCTCCATCACCGCATGCTGGACCACGCGATCGCGGATGTAGCGTCCGTTGACGAAGGTGTAGATATGCGTTCCGGCCGAACGATGCAACGCCGGCTGCGAGAGCAGACCGGACAGGCGCAGATCACCGCCGTCGCAAGCGATCGGCAGCATGTCGCGCAGCAGGGTCTTGCCCAGCAGCGCCGCCACCCGTTCGGCCAGACCGTTTTCCCGGCGCAGATCGAGCAGCAGGCGGCCGTTATGCTGCAGGCGGAAGGAAATTTCAGGATGAGCGAGGGCCTGCTTGGTGACGACATCCGCGGCATGGCTCAGTTCGGTCGGTTCCTTGCGCAGAAATTTGCGGCGGGCGGGAAGATTGAAAAAGAGGTTGCGCACCTCGACGCTGGTCCCGCGCGGCAGTCCGACCTCCGAGGTTTTTCTGATCTGGCCGCCCTCGGCGTAGATCTCATAACCGAGTCCGTCATCACTGGCGCTGGTGCGCAGGCGAAAGCGCGAGACCGAGGCGATCGAGGCCAGCGCCTCGCCGCGAAAGCCGAGCGTATGGAGGGCGAACAGATCGTCATCGCAGCTGATCTTGCTGGTCGCATGCCGCTCCAGGGAGAGGAAGGCGTCCTGCCGGTCCATGCCGGAACCGTTGTCGGTGATCCGGATCAGTTTCCGGCCGCCCGATTCCAGCTCGACCAGGACATCTCCGGCGGCGGCGTCGACGGCATTTTCGACCAGTTCCTTGACCACCGAGGAGGGACGCTCGACAACTTCACCGGCGGCAATTTTATTGCAGAGTTGCTCGGGAAGGATCTGGATTCGGGATTTCATCACTATCAGTCGCTTCTCGCGGGATCTGCCGGATTACTCGAATTCCTGCAGCAGCAGTTCAATCTCATCCAGATCGGTGTCTTGCTCGGGCGGCGGCTCGGCGACAGCCGGCTTCACGCCCTGCGCGACCAGCCCGAGGTCCTCGGCGACGCTCTGCACGATCGGCAGGCTCACCTGCTCATCCCTTCTCAGAAAGGTTTCCAGCAAGGCGTTATCGCAGATCGTGTTGATCAGTCGCGGAACCCCGCCGGAATACCTGTGGACCGCCGACAGGGCGCCGGTCCCGAACGGGGAGGCGGTACCGCCGGCGACCTGAATCCGGTGATGAATATAGGACTCGCCGGCTTCAACGGAGAGGGGCTTGAGGGTGTATTTGACGGCCACCCGCTGGGCCAGGGGCTCGTCCAGTTTCATGGTCTCTTCCAGTTCCGGCAGGCCGAAGAAAACAATGTTCAACAGTTTTTTACCGGGAATCTCCAGGTTCAGCAAGCCGCGAAACTCTTCCATCAGCTCGCGCGTCTGCAGCATCTGCGCTTCGTCGATCAGCACGACGGCCTTGCGACCCTCCTGATCGATCTGCAGAAGCCGTTCGTAAAGCTGTTTGAGGAGATTGAGCGGATTTTTATCCGGCTGTTTCACCCCGAGCTGCATGGAAATCCGGGTCAGGATCCATTCGGGAGTGATCGCCGAGTGAATCATGACCAGTAACGAGGACTCATATTTTTCGACCGGCAGATTATCGAGCATGCGGCGGGCCAGGGTGGTTTTTCCGGTACCGACGCCGCCGACCAGAACCGCCAGCCCCTTGTCGGAGTCGACGGAATACATCAGCCTGAGCAAAGCGCGATTATGCTGTTCGCTGTTGAAATAAAAACTGTCGTTCGGAGCGTTGGAAAACGGCTCCCTCTCAAGCTTGAAATATGACGCATACCCCATCTGGACGCTCCGCTTGACTGACGAACTGGAAAATGAACTGAACATGGATCATGTCATGCGCGCTCCGCACAAACAACCGCGCCGGCACAGTCATGACCTGCCGGCGGTTGCCGGACAACCGGGGCGGGAGCCGGCACCGGACGGAAGGCGGATCGGACGCTACGGGCCGGCAGGTTCCTAAAGGAACGAAATCCGGTCCTTGCTCGACCCGGAGCTTGCCGGCGTGCCCCCTGAGGCGCTCAGAGCGGCGATTTTTTCCTCGACATCTCGGAATTGCGGGTCGACGCCGGCCACCGATTTATAACTGTCGAGAGCATCGGCAGGACGCTGGAACGCTTCATAAAGCATGCCGAGTTCATACTGCAGGCTCAGGCGCTGGCCTTCATCGATGCTGGTGGAAACCAGAGCGTCCATATAGGACGCTTCACTCTTTTCAAACTCGCCGCGGGCGGCATAGCAGAGCCCCTTGAGGGTCTTGCAATCGACAAATCGAGCCGGATCGGCCTCGGCCTTGCCGAATTCAATGATGGCATCCTCAAACAGGCCCATTTCGCGGTAGGCGATACCGAGATTGTAGTGGGACTCCATGTCATCGGCGGCGATCTGGTCATCGACATCGGTCCTGAAAACCGGGCCGGCCGAGGAAAGATCCAGCAGGTCGTCCAGCTCGGCAAACTCATCGCCCAGGATATTGTCGAGACTGTCAAGGGCCAGCTCGGGGAACCCCTCTTCCAGAACCTCGACAGCCAGATCGTGGAGCTCGGACGAAGCATCGCGTTCAGCTTCTTTACCACCGCGACGGAGCAGGATATCGTCCAACTTCCGGCGGCCTTCCTCGGAAGCGGGATTCTCCGCCAGCAGCTCACGACAAACCCGCTCGGCTTCGTCGAACAGCCCCTGTTGCAGATAAAATTCGGCCTCTTCCAGTTCGGACTGCAGATCACGGCCCGGCGGCGGTTCGGCAGCGTCTTCACCGAAGTCGAAATTGAGGTCGAGCGAGTCCTCCTCGACGGCCTCGAGCTGCAGCGCCGTCGAGATGTCCAGCTCAAGGACGTTCTCTTCAGGTTCGGCGGTCTCAGCGCCCGCGTCCGCCGGCTCGGCTCCGGTTTCGGCAGCGCCGTCGCCGAGCGGAATCTCGATTTCATCCAGATCGAGAATTTGGTCCTCCTCCATGTCGTCAGCGGCCGTATCCAGCAGCGAATCGGAAACCGTTTCCTCTTCGACAGCGTAAACGTCGGCCGACGAAGAGGACGACATGAAATCGAGCAGTTTGTCGCCGTCGCCGGTCAGTTCATAAATGGAATCCAGGGTCTGCAGAACCGCCCGGTTATCCGGCAGGACCCGCTTGAGATCTTCATAGAACTCTTTCAATGTTTCAAGCCGACCCGCCTGCTGAAAAGTTTCTTTCCATTCCTCGAGTTCGGCCAGCGCCTGCTCATAGTGCCGACCGTCAAGACAACAGCGGACCAGCGACTCGCGCAGCCCCAGATCAGAAGCATCGAGCTTCAGTAGATGCTGATAGGTCAGGCGACTGTTGTTCAGATCACCCGCGTCCCGGTAGGCCGCGGCCAGCATCCGTAAAATTTCGGGGTCGTCGGGAGTCTTGCGCAGCAGGTTTTGCAGCAGACTGAAGCCTTTCTGATGCTCGCCCCTGGCCAACAGCACGGCAGCCAGCCCCTGCTGGATGGCATTGTCGTTCGGAAACAGCGGCAAAAACTTTTTATACAGCTTGAGAGCCCGGTCAAAGTCCTGCTTGTCACTGAGAACCTTGAGACTCGCATCGAAATGCTCCCGACCCTCGGCGACCTGACCGTTCGCGGT
>DASWJX010000109.1:0-6564 GCA_036396915.1 Geopsychrobacteraceae bacterium
AAAACTCACTGGTCAGGTGGCCCGGGAACTGTTCGAAGCCATTGCCCGCGAGGAAACCGACTTCTGGGAGGGGGTGCACGCCCCCTTTTCGGACAAGCGCATCTCCCGCGACGTGGTCGCCGCGGTGATCGAACAGGCCCGGACTCGCGGGGCCGCCAACCTGCCCCAAGTGGCCGAACTGCTGCGGGCCTGCCGCCAGCCTAACGGCGATCCCGAACAGCGCCGGAAATTTTACAAGTTCAAAAATTTCCTCTACAAGACGATCAAGATCAGTTGACCGTCGTTCAGACGCCGGTCCATTGTTCGCTCAACTGCCAGAGCCGCCCGCCGAGCTCCTCGCTCCCGTTAAGTTCCGCCGCCCTGGTCAGTTTCATGCCGGAGAAATACTGGCCGGTTATGCCGTCGATTTCGGCGGCGGTCGCCAGGTATTCCACGGCATGGGCTCCTTCGTCCACGGGGGTCCTCGGCATCAGGGGCCATTCCCGCACAAGTTTCGTGTCCATCAAGGAAGCCGGATGAATGGCGTTGACGGTAATCCCGGTTGCGGCGAGTTGCCGGGCCAGGTCGAAGGTGAACATCACCAGAGCCCATTTGCTCTGCGAATAGGCCCGCATGCCGTCGTAATCCCGTTCCAGCATCGGATTGTCGAAATCGAGGGCATTCTGGGCGCTGGAAGCGACATTGACGATGCGGGCGGTGCCGTTGATTTCGGCGGCCCGTTGCAGCAGGGGCACCAGCAAACGGGTCAGCAGGAAGGGCGCGAGATAGTTGACGGCGAAACGCAATTCGTAGCCGTCACGGCTCGTTTCCCGGACTTTCGGCTGCGGTCCGCCGCCGATCCCGGCATTATTGATGAGGACATCCAGGAGGGGCTGATCCTCGGCGATTACCCTGGCGAGACGGCGGACATCGGCGAGGGAAGCGAGGTCGCCGTTGACATAGTGGATCTGCTGGTTGCCGGTGGCCTTGCGGATTTCGGTGAGGGCCGCCAGCCCCTTGGCCGGGTTGCGGCCGTGAAGCAGAAGGGTTTCCCCCGTGGCGGCGAGATCTTCGGCCACCCGCCGGCCGAGCCCGTCGGTGGCACCGGTGACCAGAATGACCCGTTGTCTCTCTTTGCTCATGGCCCTTTACCTTTTCACGGAGTCCTCCCTGCAAGGCGCTGGAAAACCAATCATTGCAATCCCGGATCAGGCAGACCCGCTGTTCCTTCTTCAGGAATAGTCTTCTGGTGAGCAGGAGAAATTCGCAGGTACAGAATCCAGCTTAGCAGAGATTGGCCGGCGGAAAAGCGGCCAAGGAAGGAAAAATTCCGGCTCCCGGGACCGATACTTCCCGACCCGTGTGCAGCCATTGTTTGGCCCGGTCAGCGCCGAAAAGCGGCCAACCGTTTTTCCACCTGGCGCCGGTCCCTGCCGGAAAAGGGGCCAACAACCGCCATCCGCAGGTTTTCCCCGGTAAAAAGCTCCCGGGCAGTGGCCTGCATCTGCCCGGCTCCCACCTCCAGGGCTTCCCGCCGTTCATCGTCCAGGGTTTTCAGATAGCCGGTGATCATCCCCCAGCCATAACGGCCGGCCAGCACGTCGGCATGGTCGTGGCTGAAATCGAGGTCGAAGAGGTAATTGCGCACGGCTCTTTCCATCTCCAGGTCGCCGACCGGGGTGGTGCAGAGATCCTCGAAGATGGCCAGCACCTCGTTCACGGCCGGTGTCAGGTTGGCGGGCATGACCGACAGGTCGACGGCGAAGCTGCCGCATTCGACGAACAGGGAGAGGTGCGCCTCGGCGTTGTAGGTCAGGCCGAGGTTTTCTCGCAACTGGTACATGAGTCTGGCGGTGCCGCCCCCGGACAGGATGCGGCGCAGCATGCGCAGGGGCGGGGTATGGAAACTGTCCCGCCCGGGAACCTTGAAGGTGAGCTGGATGTTGACCTGCGAATCGGCCTCCTTTTTCCAGATCGTGGCCGGGCCCTGGGGAGGCTCTGTTTCGATCAGGGGGGGAGCCGAAGGAGGCATTTCGCCCTGCCAGTCGCCGAAGGCGCGCTCGGTGGCGGCGAGGGCGACTTGCCGGTCGACCCGGCCGGCAAGGGCGATGACGATGTTGGGCGGCGAATAGTAGCGCCGGTGATGGTCTCGCAGATCCTCCGGTCCGATGGCGGCGATGGAGGTCTGCAGGCCGATGGTTGGCTGGCTCAGGGGATGATCGGGCCACAGCAGCCGGGCGATCAACTGGTCGGGACTGATCTCCTGACCGTCCTGGTTGAGATCTTCCAGGGCTTCTTCGAGGATGATTTTCCGCTCGATCTCCATGTCCTTGAGCAACGGTTGCCGCAGCATGGAAGACAGCAACTGGAGGCCATCGCCGATGTGGTCGGGATGGAGACGGGTATGATAGCAGGTGGTTTCGGCGTCGGTGGCGGCGTTGATGGTGCCGCCGATGGCTTCGAACTGCCATTCGAGATCGAGATTGGACGGGTGATCCACCGAACCGCGAAACAGCATGTGTTCGAGAAAATGGGAGATGCCGGCCAGCCGGCGCGGTTCGTAGCGGCTGCCGACGCCGACATAACAGGCCAGTTCCGCGCTGTGCAGGTGAGGCATTTCCACGGTCAGCAGGCGCAGGCCATTGGCCAGGGTGTCCAGGCGATATTCAATCATTCCGGGGGGTACTTCCTTGGCACGGGTTGGAGTTAACCCGGGATGATATCAGGTTTTCGACCGGGAGGCGTTTTCTTTTTTCGCGGAACGGGATCAATCGGCCGGGCGCCGGCAATGGTCCGAGAGCAACCGGGCCGCTTCCTTGGCGTGATAGGTGATGATCAGGTCGGCGCCGGCGCGTTTGATGCCGGTAAGCAGTTCGAGCATCACCCGGTCGTGGTCGATCCAGCCCTGCCGGGCGGCAGCCTTGAGCATGGCGTATTCCCCCGAAACGTTGTAGGCCACCAGGGGCAGATCGAAACGCTCCCGCAGGTCGCGGACGATGTCGAGATAGGCCATGGCCGGTTTGACCATCAGTAAGTCGGCGCACTCCTGCACGTCGAGGGCCGCCTCTCGCCAGGCCTCGCGGCGGTTGGCGGGGTCCATCTGGTAGGTGCGCCGGTCGCCGAATTGGGGGGCCGACTGGGCCGCGTCGCGGAAGGGGCCGTAGAAGGCGCTGGCATATTTCACCGCGTAGCTCATGATGGGGATGTGGCTGAAGCCGTTGGCGTCGAGCAATTCGCGGATCGTTGCCACCCGGCCGTCCATCATGTCGCTGGGAGCGACAATGTCGGCCCCCGCCCGGGCGTGGGACAGGGCCTGGGCCGACAGCAACTGCAGGGTGGCGTCGTTGTCGACGTCGTCCCCCTTGATCACTCCGCAATGGCCGTGGTCGGTGTATTCGCAGAGACAGACATCGGTGATGACGATCAGCTCGGGTATCTCGGCCTTGAGGGCGGCCACTGTCCGCTGGATGATGCCCTCTTCGCTGTAGCTGTCGCTGCCCAGGGCGTCCTTTTGCTCCGGGATGCCGAACAGGATTACCGCCGGGATGCCGAGTTGGTGCGCTTCGCGAGCCTCGGTCACCAGGTTTTCGATGGAAAGCTGGAAGATTCCCGGCATGGACGGGATCTCACGGCGGATGCCGCGGCCGAAGGCGCTGAACAGAGGATAGATGAGGTCGTCGATTCTCAATTCCGTTTCGCGGACCATGCCGCGCAGAGCAGGGTTGCGGCGCAGGCGACGGGCGCGGTATTCGGGAAAAAACATGGATTGGCTCCTTTTCAGGAAAACTGGTTATGCACTTTGCTCAAGTGAATCAGGTCGGGGTCGGGGTCGCTATCGGAATCGGGGTCGATTAAGACCTTTTCGATTCCGACCCCGACCCCGTAAGTAGTTGGCTTTCTAAGATTCACCATCAACTTGAGTGATGTGCATAACCATATCAGGAAATACTTGGCTAGTCGGATTGTTTCGGGCAGTCCTGAATGGCGCTAGTTTAAGGTCTTTTTGCATAAGAAAGTGCCTGAAAATATTGGCCAAAAATGGCATAATGCCCCATGAAAAACACAACGCTAATGTTCCCAGGTTTTCACCTGCAGACCCTGCGTCGAAAGCCCCGCTCAGCCCAGCAGAAGCTTTCGGAAAAGCTGGCTTTGCTGCAGCAAAAGTCTTTCAAGCAAATCGGCGAGGTCTTTGAAAAGTTCATTCCCCGAACACTTCTCAAGCCGGAGAAGGAGGGGTCCATGAGCCGTAGAAGACTGTTCTCCAAGGAGAACACCTTCTGGGCCTTCTTCAGCCAGGTGCTCGACGCCGACGGGGGTTGCAAGGAAGTGATTCGCAAGCTTCAGTCCTACGTCTCCATCAAAGGGATCAAGGTTCCTTCGTCCTCAACCGCTTCGTATTGTACGGCCCGCAAGAAGCTGGAGAAACAGATGCTCTCGGACATCCTCGCGCATACGGCAGAGCGATTGGAGACGATGCCTGCCACCGGCTTGCTGAACAACCGACGCGTCATTGTGGTCGACGGGACAGGTGTCAGCATGCCGGATACGCCGGAAAACCAAGCAGTCTGGCCGCAGTTATCCTCCCAGAAGCCAGGGTGCGGATTCCCCTCGGCACGGATCTGCGCCTGTTTTTCCTTGGACAGCGGCGCCCTGCTCAGCTACGCCATCGGCAACAAGAAGAACCATGAACTGCCGCTGTTCCGCCAGCAATGGGAAACGTTCAAGCCAGGCGACATCTTTCTCGGCGACAAAGGCTTCTGTAGTTATTTCGATATCGCAAACCTGCAAGACAGGGGCGTTGACAGTGTCGTCACCCTCGCCAGAAGAGCGCCGGGTCGAGCTGCCAGCAGTCTAAAGAAGCTCGGACCTGATGATCTGCTGATCACATGGGACCGCCCGAAATATGTCAAAACTCTGTCGTATTCCAAAGAGTCCTGGGCAAAACTGCCGGAAAAACTGACTCTGCGCCAGATCAAGGTCAAGGTGCCGTATCCCGGGTTCAGAACCAGCGGGTTTTACATTGTCACCACTTTGCTCGACGCCACGCAATATCCGGCAGCGGAACTGGCCGAACTCTATTTCAAGCGGTGGGATGTCGAGCTGTTTTTCCGCGACATCAAGACAACCATGGGCATGGAAGTCCTGCGCTGTCTCACGCCGGACATGATTCGCAAAGAAATCTTGATGCACTTCATCGCCTACAACTGCGTTCGGCGGTTGATGTATGAGGCGGCAGAAGAAGCGGACCTCAAGGTTCGCCTCGTAAGTTTCAAGGGCAGCTTACAGGCCCTTCGCAGTTGGGAACCCCATTTAAATCAAGCGAAGATCAGCAAGGCAGAACGCTTCCGGCTGATCAGTGATTTGTACGAGTCGATGACCAACACACCGATTCGACAACGGCCAGGGCGAAGCGAACCTCGATGTCGGAAGCGACGTCCCAAGAATTACCAGTTGCTGACCTTCCCCAGACAGGCGATGAGGGAGATCCCACATCGGAACAGATACCGTGCTGGAACCGCTTAAACTAGCGCCATTCGGGGCAGTCCTGGATGATTCCGAATGTCGTAGATTGTTTGACTTGCCCGGTTTTCAGGAGAACGAAAGTAAGGCAACACCTGCCATCAAAAAGCAAATGGATCAGGCCATAAACGTCCGGCGCCTTCAGTTGATGGAGGAAATGACAACACGTAACAGCAAGTGGTTTGACAATGAGATGGATAAGCTCGATCACTGGGCAGAAGATCGCCGGTCAACATTGAAAGTTAAGCTTGCAGAGCTGGACGACACATTGAAAGAGGCAAGAAAGGCGGCACGGCTTGCGCCGACATTACCGGACAAGTTGGAACGGCAGCGAGAGGTTCGGTCTCTGGAGGCAAAACGAGATGAGGCCTGGCGCGACTATGACCAAGCCAGTCGGGAAGTTGACCGACAGAAAGATGCCCTGCTCGATGAAATAAGCCGACGATTGGAACAGGTCATTGAACAGGAACCGTTGTTTACACTTCAATGGTCGTTGCAGTAGAGAGGGAAGATGAAAGCCACTGAAGCCAAGCTTCTGGAGTTTCTCAAGAAGTCACCGCAATTTGTCATTCCCATTTACCAGCGTACCTACAGTTGGGCCGAGCGTGAGTGCCAGCAGCTTTGGGATGATATCCTTCGAACTGGCCGTAGCGATGATGTGTCAGCCCACTTCATCGGCTCGATCGTTTATGTCGAGAAGGGCCTGTATCAGGTTTCCAGTCAATCCCCTCTGCTGGTGATCGACGGTCAACAGCGGCTCACGACTGTCACCTTGCTGATCGAAGCACTTGCCCGTGCCGTAGGCGATAGCGAACCTCTGGATGGATTTTCAGCGAAGAAATTACGCAGTTATTATCTACAGAACCCGCTTGAAGATGGGGAACGCCGCTATAAGCTGATCCTCTCCCAGACGGATAAGCCGTCATTGATGAATTTGATCGATCAGCAACCTCCTCCCGCCGAACATTCGCTTCGGATCGAAGAGAACTTTGCCCTGTTTAAAGCCTGGATCAAGGGGACTCAAAGAGATCTAGAAGTGCTCTGTAAGGGGCTCGCCAAGCTGAT
>DASWJX010000110.1:0-2309 GCA_036396915.1 Geopsychrobacteraceae bacterium
CTGGGGAAGACCATCCAAGTGATCTCCCTGCTGCTGGCGCAACAGGGGCGGGCCGGGAAGACCCCCCCCAGCCTCCTGGTGCTGCCGGCTTCGCTGCTGGCCAACTGGAAGAGCGAGCTGGAACGCTTCGCGCCGTCGCTCACCGTCGCCTGTCTGCATCCGTCGGAACTGGAACGAGCAGAACGGGAGCGGATCGCCGCCGATCCCGCCGGCAACCTGGCCTCCGTCGATGCGGTGCTGACCACCTACGGCATGCTGCAGCGCCAGGAATGGCTCAGGAAGTTGGACTGGAACCTGATCGTGCTGGATGAGGCTCAGGCGATTAAAAACCCCGGCACGCAGCAGGCCAAGGCGGTCAAAACCCTGAAAGGCCGGGCGCGCATCGCCCTGACAGGCACCCCGGTCGAGAACCGGCTGTCCGATCTCTGGTCGCTGTTCGATTTCATCTGTCCCGGCCTGCTCGGCTCAGCCTCCCGGTTCAAGCAGTTCGTCACGTCCCTCGAAAACCACGAGCCGCCTTCCTATGCCCCGCTGCGTACACTGGTCCAACCCTATATTCTGCGCCGCCTGAAGACCGACCGCGGCGTCATCGACGATCTCCCCGACAAGGTCGAGATGGCGGCCTGGTGCGGCCTCAGCAAAGCACAGGCCCGGTTGTACGGCCAGGCGGTGAAGGAGCTGTCCGACGCTCTCAAGGAGCAGCGGGAAGGTATGAAACGCCGAGGCCTGATCCTCTCATCGCTGATGCGCTTCAAGCAGATCTGCAACCACCCCGGCCAAGCTCTGGGCGACGGCGACTACGCCGAGGAACGCAGCGGCAAATTCGCGCGGCTGCGGGAATTGGCCGAAGAAATCGCCTCGCGCCAGGAGAAGGTGCTGATCTTTACCCAGTTCCGGGAGATGACCGCGCCGCTCGCCACTTTTCTGGCCACCCTCTTCGGCCGCCCGGGCCTGGTGCTGCACGGCGGCACCGCGGTGGCCGAGCGGAAGAAACTGGTGGATCGCTTCCAGCATGAGGATGGCCCGCCGTTCTTCGTCCTCTCCCTCAAGGCCGGCGGTTCCGGTCTCAATCTGACCGCGGCCAGCCATGTCATCCATTTTGACCGCTGGTGGAACCCGGCGGTGGAGAACCAGGCGACCGACCGCGCCTTTCGCATCGGCCAGAAAAAGAACGTCATGGTGCACAAATTTATCTGCAAGGGGACGGTTGAAGAGAAGATCGACGCCTTGATCGCCGCTAAATCCGGACTGGCGACCGAGCTGCTGGAAGGGGCGGAAACCTTGCTGACCGAGATGAACGACGAGGCCCTGTTGCAAATGGTGGCGCTTGACCTGGAAAAGGCGGGGATATGAAGCGATCGCCGTCGGAAATCGACCGGAAGGAAACCTGACATGAGTTATTACGGATGGGCCCCCTATGTGACGGTGGCACAGCGGCGGGCCAAGGCGGCGAAGGCGCTGGAAAAAATGAAAAAGAAGGGGCTAAAGGTGCAACCGGTGGAACTCGCCGGCCGCAAGATCGCCGGCTCATTCTGGGGCAAGGGGTGGTGCGACCACATGGAGTCGTTCAGCGACTACGCCAACCGTCTCCCCCGGGGCCGCACCTACGTCAGAAACGGTTCGGTCTGTCATCTCGAGATCCACGGCGGTCGGATCAAAGCCATTGTCAGCGGGTCGCAGCTGTACAACGTGGTCATTACCATCACCCCCCTGGTGAAAAAGAAATGGGACGCCGTCAAACACTCCTGCACCGGTCGGATAGGCTCGCTGATCGACCTGCTGCGCGGCAAGCTGGATCATGGTGTCATGGAGGTCGTTGCGGATCGCAAGGACGGGCTCTTCCCGCTTCCCGGCGAGATGAAATTCGACTGCGACTGTCCGGACTGGGCCGGGATGTGCAAGCATGTGGCGGCCGTACTCTACGGGGTGGGCGCCCGCCTTGACTACGCCCCGGAGATGCTCTTTGTGCTGCGCGGGGTGAATCACGAAGAGCTGGTGGATGTCTCCGCCGCAGTGACGGATGTGGCCAAAGCCGGAACCTCCAGGCGCAGGATTGCCGCGACCGGTCTTGCCGATGTGTTCGGCGTCGATATGGCCGAAACAGAGGAGAAGATCCCTGAAAAATCCGCCGCTGGCCCGGCCAAAACAACGGCGCGAAAAAAAACATCCAAGAAGGATGCCTTCCCCGACCCCCTTACCGGCGCGGCCATCTCCGCCTGGCGGTCATCCCTCGGGGAGACTCAGGCGACATTCGCCGCCCGCATCGGAATCACCGCCGCCAGCATTTCGCAATGGGAGAAAAAAGGCCG
>DASWJX010000111.1:0-1882 GCA_036396915.1 Geopsychrobacteraceae bacterium
CCAACTTTCAGGTGTCGGAGGCGCACTACCTATACAGCCTGGTTTGGAAAATGACGGGACAATGGGCCTTGCCGTTTCTACTGTGGATTATTGCGGCAAAAAATCAGATAGGTGAGTTCTTTGATGCCCGGCACCGATAAGGGAATGAGACGAGAACAGGACAGGCTCATGATCCGTTGTGGTCCTGAAATCACGAGTAATGGACACCATTGCGGAACGTTGATGGCGTCGCAAAAAGTCCGTCCTACGGCGTTACGGCGTTTTTTCAGGACCTCGACATACCTGGTGTATGCCTTTGCCCCTGAAAAACCACCAAGCCTTGTAGAACGAAATTTTTGCCGGGCCATCCATGTTGATGCTTTATTGCGAAAGCATCAAGGCGGGGCAGGTCGATTCATCATGTCCGGCGGAAATGGCGCTCCAGTTCGGAAAAATAGGTGCGTCCCAGGCTGTCGGCATGTTGTTGAAGCCAACTGCTGAAGAGGGTCCGGCCGAGCGGCGGCGCGGAGGAAACCAGCAGATTGTCCATCAGCCCGGCAATTTCATCGCAGGTCAGCAAGGTGTCGCTGACCAGTCCGCCGAGCAGTCCGCTGAGCTGGAAGGCCCGTTGCGGCCGCATCCGCAACAGCCTGGGGTGACTGCCGATCGCTTCGGCGATCAGTTCGACCAGGGAGCGGAAGGTCAGGATTTCAGGGCCGGCCACGTCGATGGTCGGCCCGCTCTGTTGCGGCCGCGCCTGCACCGCCAGCCTGGCGACGTCATCCACATGGACCGGTTGCAACCGATAATCCCCCGCACCGGGAATCGCGAAAACCGGCAGCTTGCGCAGCAGCCAGGCGATATTGTTGAAGAGGATCCCCTCGCTGCCGAAGAGCACGGTGGGACGGAGGATGGTGCAGGGCAGGCCCGCTTCCCGAACCAGCTGTTCCGCCCGGCCCTTGGCCCGGAAGTAGGGATAGGGAGAATCCTGGTCGGCGTTAATGATACTGATGTGGACGATGCGGCCCACACCGGCCTGGCGGGCCGCCTGCAGCAGCGCTTCGGTGCGGGCGAGGGTCCGTTCGAAGGTGGTCGCGCCATGCTCGAAGCGGATCCAGTAGGTATTGTAGAGGGTGGTGGCACCGGCAAGGCTGGCGGCCAGCGCCGGCGGATCCTCGAAGTTGAAGGGGAAGGCGCGAACCCTGTCGCCGAAAGGATGTTCACGGTGCGGATGCCCGGTGAGGGTGCTGACCCGCCGGCCGAGCGCCAGCAGCCTGCGGGCGATGTATTTGCCGGTGAAGCTGTAGGCTCCGGTTACCACGTTCAGTTCGGCTGACGGCATGGTTCCCCCGTTGCTGTCGATCAGGGTGATGTGAGGGCCGGCTCAGCCGGCGGAATCCGCACATGAAACCGGAACCGGCCGTTGCTCCGCCCGTTTCCGCGGACCATGCCGTGGGGCGGACTGATGGCGACGCCATCAGTTTTTACGACGCTTCGACTCCCAGAGGGTCGGTTCGACTTCGGCGCTGTAGCGCTGAACGAATTCTCCTCGCTGCTCCTCGGTCAGCGTGACCACCCCTTCGGGCAGTTCGACGGAGAGTTTTTTTTCGCTGATGAACTGCTGGAACAGCTTGGTTGCCGACGTCTCGTCCCGATGGCAAAACTTGATAAGCCGCGTGACGGGGTCGTCATCTGCAATCACTCGCTCGGTCATGGAAGGTTTCCTTCGTCAAAGAGAGATAGGGACAGCCCGGGAAGTGGTCCGGCCCACGGCATGTGGCGGCTGGGCGTTTGAATGCGCCTCCGCGACAACATGCTTTATCTGTAATCTTAAATGGCTTCGGCCGGCTTGCAAGGGACTGCAGAGTCGCGTGTCGTAAAGACCGTCGTTTTTATGGGGCGG
>DASWJX010000112.1:0-17080 GCA_036396915.1 Geopsychrobacteraceae bacterium
TGCCCAAAACGACCGGGCTGAAACGGCGGCAAAATACCCGTGGGGATCAGACCGCCAGCAGCGGATTCCCTACCGCACCGAGGTTGCGGTGCGGGTGGACCGGAAAGTCATCAGCGGCACCAGCGTCAATATCAGCCATGGCGGAATTTTCGTCAACAGCGACGAAGCGGGCAAGCTGAATCCGACCACCGAGATCCAGATCACCTTCACCCTTCCGGAAAGAAACAGTCTGGTCCGAGTTCCGGGACGGGTCGCCTGGATCAACAACGAGCGGCTGCCTTCCCGGCACCTGCCCAAAGGCTTCGGCGTGCAGTTCGACGGGCTGGACCCGGAGATCCGGGAAACCCTGAAGAGTTACGTCGAGAGCCATCTGGCCTACGGCAGCCCGGTGCTTCACTGATTTTTCATCTTAAGTTTTTGCGAAAGCATCATCGCAGGAAAGGATAAGGTTCATGGCGTACCTGATGGAGCACCCGGAGGAATTTGTCCGGCTTGAGCAAAAAACCCGCGCGGAGCAGGTGACCAGACAGGCCGCATGGGCCGGGATAAAACCCGGCATGCACATTCTCGATGCCGGCTGCGGCAGCGGAACGACAACCTCGCTGCTCAAGGAGGTTGTCGGCGACACGGGCCGCGCCACCGGCCTGGACATTTCGGCCTCACGCCTGAGCGAAGCCACCGCGGCCTACGGCAGGCCGGGGGTTGATTTCGTCGAACACAACCTGCTGGAGCCTTTCGCAGCCCCACAGGCCTTTGACGCCGTCTGGATCCGATTTTTCCTGGAATACTTTCGCGACGATCCCCTGACCATTGTCCGCAACGCCATCCGCAGCCTCAAACCGGGCGGACTGCTGGTCCTTGCCGACCTGGACCATAACAGCCTGAACCACTACGGACTTTCGCAACGGCTTGAGAACACCATCCGGGAGATCATCCGCTGCCTGCAGACCGGGCATAATTTCGACCCCTACGCCGGCCGCAAACTGTATGCGCATATGACCGATCTCGGTTTTACCGATATTGCGGTGAACGTTGAAGCCCACCATCTGATCTACGGGGAGCTGAACCCGGTTGAGGCCGCCAACTGGCAGAGCAAGATCGAGGTGGCGGTCAAAAACTCCGGCGCCCGGTTTGAAGAGTACGACGGAGATCTTTCCGCCGCGATCGAGGAGTTCAAGACCTATTTCAACGACCGGCGCCGCTTTATTTACACGCCGCTCATCATTGTCCGTGGCGTGAAGCCCCTTCTTTAGAATTTTCGGTCCGGTGAGCGCCGGGCCTGCATTTCATCAGGTTGTCTATGTCTTTTACAGTTGTTGCCGACCAGCACCCGGGGCAGAAAAGCGCCAAGAGTGTTTTGAAGAGGCGCCTGGCCGACCGGGTGAATCAACTGAACTTTCTCGGGGATGCCGTCACGGTTCAGTTTTCTCATCCCAGATACGGACACACGATCAGCGTCACGGCCGATCCCCTGCCGTGCGCCGGCGAGACCCTGGAACTGCGCTGGCGCGACGGGCTTCCGGAAAACATCTCCCAGTATGTGCTCTCCGACATTATCCTGCCGGGCTCCCGCGCCTTTGTTTTGCGGGTTGAAAACGTCGCGCTCTCTGCGGGGGGCATGTCCGGTCCGTTACCGAAGCAGGGGATGTCGCTTCCGGAACGAAAGTGCGCCCGACTGAAATCCCTTGCAGGCATCAAGGCGACCCTCACCCAGCACAGCATCCGTTTTGAAGGTTTTCTGACCGATTTTTCCGCGCATTCCATCGGCGTGCGGGTCACAGTCGACAAACCGAACAGCCGCTATTGGATCACGCCGGAGCAGCCGGTCCACCTGACCCTCGAAGGCGAGCAAGGGGTTATCTTGTCCGGCGACATGACGGTGATCCGCACCGAAACGGACCGGGAAAACCAGGCCTACATCCTGGCCCAGGCGGACCTCACTCCATCCGCTGGCACCACCAGACACTATCGTTCCCAGCGGATGTGTCTGCTTCCGGAACCGAGTCTGGCGTTGCGCCATCCCCTCACCGGACGCCGCAGCGAACTCAATGTGGTCGACCTGTCCGGACTCGGCGTATGCGTCGAGGTCTCCCCGGAGCAGACCATGTTATTACCCGGGATGATTCTGCCGGAGATGCGCATCAAGATGGGCAGCGGCTTTGCCGTCCCCTGTCGCGGCCAGGTGGTGTACCGCACAGAGCCGGACCGGGAAGACAAGGGGGCCCGCTGCGGAATCGCCCTGCTGGATATCGACATCCAGGACCACCTGCGGCTGCTCTCCCTGCTGCAGAGGGCACGGAACCGCAATGCGCACCTGAGTACCGAAGTCGATATTGAGACCCTGTGGGAATTTTTCTTCGAGACCGGTTTTATCTACCCCTCCAAATATCGGCAACTGGCCGAACGCAAGGAGGGGTTCCTGGAGACCTTCCGCAGAACCTATCTGGAGCAGACGCCGATCGCACGGCATTTCACCTTCCAGGCCGAAGGGCAGATCATGGCCCATCTGTCGGCGGTCCGTCTCTATGAGAAAACCTGGTTCCAGCAGCACCACGCCGCCAGACGTGTCGGCAAGCATGCCATCGGCTTTGAAGTGATCCAGCAGCTGGCCGAATATTTCTACAACGCTTTTTCCCTGAGCAACAACGAGATCAGCTATGTCGCCGGCTTTTATCGGCCGGAGAACCGGTTTCCGGCGAAATATTTCCGGGAGATTGTCCGCCAGCTGGCGGACAAGAAAGCGGCGAGCCTCGATCTTTTTGCCTACTTCGCGGCCATCCCCGAATTTTCCGACCATTGGAGCTGGGCCGAGATCCCGCCGGCCTGGCAGATGGCGCGCACCACCCGGGGCGACCTGGTGGAGTTCAACGGCTTTTACGAACAGAGCTCCGGGGGGTGCATGGTCGATGCCCTGGACCTGCGACCGGACCAGCTCGGCCGCACCGTTATCGAGGAGGAATACCGCAAACTGGGGATGGTCCGCCGGCGCCACCTTTATTCCATCAAGCGCGATCAGGAACTGATGGCGATCATCGACCTGCACGAAGCCGACACCGGTCTGTCCCTGTCGCGCATGGACCGGGTGGTGATGTGCTACGTGCTGCGCGATGAACTGCCTCCGACCCTGCTGGCCGTCCTGGCGAAAAGCCTGGCCGGAAAGTTGAACCTGGACCAGCCGCCGATGATGATCTACCCGCGGGACTATACGGCCCGGCACGGGATCGAGTACGACAAAAACTACGAAATGATGATCCTGAACATGTTTTACGCGGAAGGCTATATGCACTTCCTGGACAGATTCGTTGCCACGCACGGCTCGGTACGGTGAATGGACCGGTTTCCGGCCGTTGCCGCGCTGTGCCCCGAATGTTTGCGGGGCAGAAAAACCTGATTCGAGGAGAGGATGATGAAAAAATTCTGCCTGACGCTGCTGATGGTTCTCTGGGCCGCGGGAAACCTGCAGGCCTCCGGGTTCGGAGTCTTTACCCAGGGCGCAAAAGGTCTGGCCCAGAGCAATGCCGTCACCGCGCATGCCAGCGGGCCGTCAAGTCTCTATTTCAACCCGGCCCTGCTGCCCCGCATAACGGGCACCCGGGTCGAAGTCGGCGCCACCCTGATCGATGCCGACCGGGAATTCAACAGCGCCGCGAGCGGGCTGACCGAAGGCGGCGCTGATTCGCTCAAGTCACCCGGCACCTTTTATGCCACCAGGCAGTTCAGCGATCGCTTGAGCGCCGGCCTGGGGGTGTATTTCCCGTTCGGCCTGGCGACGGAATGGGAGCGCGGCTGGGAGGGGCGCTATATCGCCACCAGATCGGAGATTGCCACCGTCAATATCAACCCGGCGCTCGCCTATCGCGTCAACGACCAGCTCTGCGTGGCCGCGGGCCTCGACGCCCTCTACCTGGACGCTGAACTGGAACGCCAGGTCAACAGCACCCTGCTCGGCTTCATGCTCAACCCTCCCGACGGGCTGGGCACGCTGCCGGATGCAAAACAGAAGTTCAGCGGCAACGGCTGGGGTTTCGGCTACAATCTGGGCGTGCTGCTCAAACTCGGGGAACATCTGGATTTCGGCGCAAGCTACCGCAGCCGGATCGATGTCACTGCCGACGGCGACCTGGAATTCACGGTTCCGCCCGGGGCGGCGGTGTTGCAGCCGCTGCTGACCGACACCGGCGGGGACTCCGATATCCGCCTGCCGCGGCAAGCCGCCTTCGGCCTGGCCTGGAACATTGCGCCCCCGCTGACCGTCGAGATCGGTGCCCGCTGGGAGGACTGGAGTTCAACCAACCAGGTGCTCATCAACCTCGATCAGGCCGTGCTTGGCCAGACGGTTGACGTCACTCCCCGCGACTGGAACGACACCTGGGCATTCAATATCGGCGGAGCATACCGGCTCAATGAAACCGTGACCCTGCTGGCCGGCTACCTGTACAGCGACAACCCGGTTCCGGATCACACCTTTGACCCTTCGCTTCCGGACGCCGATGCCCATCTCTTCACCATCGGCACCGGCCTGAGCTTCGGGAACTGGACGGTCGATCTGGCGTACGGATTCGAGCACCACGAAGATCGCGACAAAAACAACCCGATCGGTTCGACAACGGGCTCCACGGCCAACGGAACCTACTCCGCAAACATTCAGCTGGCCGCCGCCAGTATCGGCTATCGCTTTTAGCGCACAGCGGCTGGCGAAGCAAGGGGTACGCACCGCAGTCCGCACGCCCCGCACTGTCACCCGCCGGCGATTTTGTTATATAATGGAACAGAGACACGAGGGAGAAGGGCAGTTGTGCAAACCCGGTTGCCGCTCTTGCTCCTGGCGGGTTTGACTCTTTGCTCGCGAAAAGGAGAACGGTATGAACAAAACCGAATATCAAGGCATGTGTCAGCTGTTCGGTGACGGTGAATTGATCTGGCTGGAAAACCTCAACAGCCATTCAAAGGGGCGTGTCACCGGCTGCCAGGAAAACATGGTCGAAGTCGATGTCAACGGGCATCGGGAAAAGTGGCATCTGGACATCTGTTCCGAACTGACCCACGGCTACAAAGTCAAATACGACGAGATCCTGAAGCATCCGCATGAGTACGACACCCATCTCGACTAGCCAAGACGCAAACAGCGGCAGGCTCTTCCCGCGCGGGAAGAGCCTGTTCTTTTTGCGGAGAGGTACGGTTGTATCGATCGGCAACCGGAAACCGCGGCCGATGGCCGCGAAGCGATTGCTCAGGGCGTCTTGCGGATGATGCTTGTCACAAAATTTCCGTTGGGAACCAGCACCAGCTCCGTCTCGGTCCGCAGCGTCACATAGCGCAAGTTGATATCGACCACCGTGCCCTTGATCCCGCCCAGCTCGATCAGGTCTTCCAGGTCGAACGGCGCATAAACCACGATCATCAAACCGGCCACCAGATTCGCAATGGCATCTTTCAGCGCCAGACCGAGGGCGAAACCGGTCAAACCCAAACCCGCCACCAGCGCCATAATATTGACCCCCAGCGTCCCCAGCGCGGAAATCGCCCCGACACCGATAATCACACTGCTGATGCTGCCGGCGATAAGCCGGTAGACACGGTTGCGCTGCAGCGGTTTATTGCTTCCGAACCGCCGAACGGCAAGGGAAAGCAACCAGCCCAACAGCGCAAAAATACAAAGAACCGATACGGCGAGCAGTATCTTTTCCGAGTAGGTCATGAACAGCGTACGGTCCATATCTCCCCCGCTTTAAGTAGAGCGCTTGCGGCGCACCGGGCAACAAACCCGACAGAAGCAAAAATTTCCGCGCGGGCCGCCACGCAGCGACCGGTCGCGACTCAATTCATGATGCTTTCGAAAAATCTCATGAGATGGCGTCGCCATCAATTCAGCAATAGAAACAGCAGCAGGGTCACCCCGCTTCCCAGCAGTGCCCCCAGCACCACTTCACGGAAGCTGTGAATGCCGAGCAGCAGGCGACTGTGGCTGACCATCATGGCCAGGCCCAGAACCAGCAGACTCGTCACCGCGTTGGCTCCGGAAAGAATCACCGAAATGGCCACGGAAAAAGCCACCGCCGCGTGTCCGCTCGGCATGCCGCCCTGCAATGCCGTCCCCTTGCCGAAGCGGGCCTTGAGCAGACAGACCAGAAGAATCACCACCAGCAGGGCGCCGGCAGGCAGACTATACGCCAGCGGCTGTTCCAGGGGCGCAATGCTGCCGAAAAAGGCGATGACATTGTCCGTCAGGATCAGGCAGCCGAGAAAAACGGCGCCGACGCCGGTCACCAGAACGGCCCCGGCGGCGACGTCCTTGGCCCGCATGGCCAGGACATGGTACTCATCGGTCACCAGGTCGACCAGCGTCTCGATGGCGGTATTGATCAGTTCGGCAAAAATCACCAGCAGCGCGGCCAGGACCAGCACTAAGAATTCCAGGGTGGAGACCCTGAAAAAGAGCGCGCCGCAGAGCACCAGCAAGGCCGCCAGAAAATGGTAGCGCAAGTGCCGCTGACTCTTGAGGGCCCAGAGAATGCCTTCGACCGCACAGTTGACACTCTCAAACCAGTTGGCAGGTTTCATGGCCGTCCTTTGCACTCGGCAGCTAACGGGGCTTGCGGTTATCTGTAATTCTAACAGGTTGGTGCGCGGCGCCCGACTCCTGCTCCTGCCTGCTCCACCCGCCACGGACCGCGAACCAGGCCGGTTGTCGATAACAGCTACAGCAGCTTGAACTTTTTCATCCGGTAACGGAAGGCATCGATCCCCAGATTCAACAGCCTGGCGGCTTTCGACTGGTTGCCGTCGGTGGTCTGCAGGGCCTGCTGGATCAGTTCCCGCTCGACATCTTCGATATCGATCCCCCCGGGGGGCAGGGTGAAGGTCAGCGGGCCGAGCTGCCCCGTTGCGCCGCATCCGGAAACCATTTCGCGCGGCAGGTGTTCGAGCTGCAGGATCTCGTCGCTCTCCAGGATCAGCGCCCGCTCGATGACGTTGCGCAGCTCGCGAACGTTGCCCGGCCAGTCATAGTCGAGCAGAAAGGATTCCGCCCGGGGGGAAATCCCCTTGACCGCTTTGCCGAATTCCTGATTGAACGTTTCGATAAAGCTTCTGGCCAGAGGCAGGATATCGGCGCGCCGCTGGCGCAACGGCGGCAACAGCAGGGGGATGACCTGCAGACGATAGTAGAGGTCGTTGCGGAAGGTTTTTTCTTCGATGGCCGCCAGCAGATCCTTGTTGGTGGCGGAGACGATCCGCACGTCGACGCGAATGTCCTTGGTGCCGCCGACCCTGCGGAACACCCGGTCCTCAAGCACCCGCAGCAGTTTGGCCTGGATCGACAGCGGCATGTCACCGATCTCGTCGAGAAAAACCGTGCCGCCGTCGGCGATCTCGAACAGGCCTTTCTTCAGGGCCCTGGCGTCGGTAAAGGCGCCCTTCTCATGCCCCATCAACTCGCTTTCCAGCAGGGTTTCGGGAACCGCGGCACAGTTGATGGCGACGAACGGCTGGTCGGCCCGACCGCTTTCGTAGTGAATGGCCTTGGCGATCAGCTCCTTGCCGGTGCCGCTTTCGCCCTGAATCAATACCGTTCCGGCGTCACTGCGGGCAATCTTGTCGACCATGTTGAGGATGCGTTTAAGCTCGTCGCTTGCGCCGACAATGCAGTCGATGGTGAACTTTTTCGGCTGGGTGGTGCGCAGTTGCGCAACTTCGCGTTTGAGCTCCTGGGTTTCCAGGGCCTTTTTGATGACGATGGCCAGTTCGCCGAGATTGAAAGGCTTGTTGATGTAGTCGTACGCGCCGAGCCGCATCGCCCTGACCGCGGTTTCCAGAACGCCGAGAGCGGTCAGCATGATGACGATCAGCTCCTCGTCGAGCTCCTTGGCCCGTTCCAGCACTTCGACGCCGTTGATCCCCGGCAGCTGGATATCGAGCAGCATCAGATCGGGCGTCTCTTCCTGCAGCAGGCGCAGCGCCTCTTCGCCGGAGCCGCAGCTCAGCACGTCATAGCCCTGCTTTTTCAGGCTCTGCTCCAGCGACCAGCGGATCAGCTGTTCATCATCGACAACCAGTATCTTGTGTCTGCGCACGCTCTGAAACTCCTTGTCGTTTCGCGGTTTACGACCGTCAGTGGATCAGAGCACTTCCAGCCTGCCGTCTTCCATGATTTCGACATTCTCCAGAACCGGCAATTCGAGAATAAAGCAGCTGCCGCGCCCCAGTTGACTCTCGACCTGCAGGGTTCCGCCGTTGTTTTCCATCAATTGCCGGCAGATCGGCAGCCCGAGTCCGGTCCCTTGCGTCTTGGTGGTGTAAAAGGGGATGAAAATCTGCTCCAGTACGGCCGGAGCCATGCCGGGGCCATTGTCGCGGATTTCCGCCCGGACCCAGCTTTTGTCGTCGTGGCTGACGGTTCCGGTCCGGACCGAAAGCATGCCGCTGCCGTCCATGGCCTGCAGCGCGTTGATACAGACATTGAGCAAAACCTGCTGAATCTGCTTCTGGTCGACCCAGACCGGCGGCAGGTTGGGGGTCAGCTCCTCGACCCGGCCGATATTCCGCGCCTCCGGGTGCTGGGCGACAAACAGCAGGGTCTGCCCGAGCAGGTTGTTCATGTCGGCATAGGAGAACTCCGGCGCGCCCGGCCGGCCGAAATAGAGCAGATCATTGACCGTTTTGTCGAGACGACCGATCTGGTCCTGAATCTGGCTGAAGATTTCCTTGCCCGGATCCTGTGCGGGCCAGTCGTCGGCCAGCACACTGATCGCCCCGCTGATCCCGGCCAGCGGATTCTTGATTTCGTGAGCCAGACCGGCCGCCATTTCGCCGATGGAGGCGAGCCGGTCCGCTCGCTCCATCTGCTGGTAGTGCATGTTCTGCAGTTCCTTCTGCGCCAGTTCCAGATTGCCGACCATGGCATTGAAGCCGAGCATCAGACGGCCGACCTCATCATTGGTCTTCGGCACCAGCCGCACGGTCAGGTTGCCCTCTTCGACCTGCCACATGCTGCCGGTGATCTGCTCCAGCGGGCGCCGCAGCAGGCGGATCATGATATAGGACATGCCGATCGCGAGCAGGACAATGATCGCCAGGGTGGAGACCACGAACATCTGGCTGATTTCGCGCAGCTGTTCGTACATCTCGCTGAGGGAAAAATTCATGTTGAGGACGCCGATCACCTTGCGCCCGTGACCGTGACATTTGAAGCAGCGCTTATCGGAGACGATCGGCCGGACCATCGCCAGAACCCGCGGCCCGTTCTTGGACTGGAAGACGCCTTCCCTGGCGTTCTGCTGAAACAGGCTGAAATCCTGAGGGCTGGCCCAATAGCCGATCTCCTGAGGGTCGGCGGATTTGAGAATCTGACCGGAGGGGCTGAAAATCCGCACCCCTTTGAGGGCATGACTGTTGCCGACCAGTTCGAGAATGGCCTGAACCTCGGCCGAGTTGCCGAGTCGCATGGAGTTGAAAATCGATTTTTCGATGGTGGCCAGAAGCAGCCGGGCGCTGTTCTGGGTGGCGGCGATCTGGTGAGTCTGCTCGCGGTGCAGGTGAAACAGCGACAGGGTTCCGATGCCCAGGGCCAGCAACATGATATTCAGCAGGATCACTCGACTGATGACACTTTTAAACAAGATGCGTTCTCCTGGAATACTGACAGCCGTCGGACCTGTGAAACGGCAACAGCGGTATGTTCCGCCCTCGCTTGCAGTGCCCCGGACGGTTACTTCGGAGTCTCGCTGCCCTTGGTTGCAGGTGGTTTTTTGACGACTTTCTTCTGCGGCTGATAAATGAATTCCCAGTCGCGATACTGCCACATCCCGGCAAAATTCTTGTTGTCCTCGCTGAACCCGTCCATTTTGAAAGGTTTCTTTTTCGAGGTCGAGCGAACCCCCTTGATGCCCCCCTCCGGCGCCTTGATCCATTCCCAGTCCGCGCCGGTCATCGGATCGGGGTAGGCTTGCCGCAAATGGCGCCGGGCGTTCAGCGAGCGGTTATCCCGCAGCAGATCGTCGACACTTTGCGGATAGCGCAGCGGGGTGCCGGGCGCACCCTTGGTCTCATAATAGCTGCCGATCGCCTTGCGGATCCGGTCCCCCTTCCAGAGCAGATCCTGTTCCTTGGCGCGCTGCACGATCGACGTCCAGGTTGATCCGGCAATCCCCGCCGACAGGCCGAGAATCGTCACCGCAACCAGCAGAAACAGCAGAATCCCTCCCTGCTGATTTCCGCTCAGCCGCGCAACCATCGGCGGCAACGACAAGCGCTTCGGGGCGGGTCGGAAACAGGACATTCAGTCTTTGCCGTCAGCTGCGGAAAGATAGGAGAAGATCAGATCGTCCAGATCGGTGCTTGCCGATTCCGGTTCGGGCGGCTCGGCAACCGCTTGTTCGACGGTCGCGGCGGCGGAAAGGTCTTCCGGCTCGGCAAGCTCGCAGGCGCCCGCGAGCGCGACCGCGGCCGATTTTGTTTTGCCGGCGGGCTGCGCCGCCGGCATCGTGGCCGCCGCCGCTTGTGCTGCGGCCACGGCAGCCGGCTGTGCGGCGGACTCGATGCCGATCCCGAAAGCGATGATCCGCTGGTCGAATTCCCCGTTTTTCAGCCGGCGCAGCATCCCCTTGTGCTGCTCCTTGGCCAGATCCTCGATCACCGCATCGAGGTTGTCGACGTTGAGGATATCCGCGTAAGAGGTTTTCTGGGAGGAGATGATGGTTCCGCCGTGATAAAGCAGGGTGATCAGATGCGGAGTCCTGATTCCGCTGTCCTCGGTCTGAACATGAAAGCAGACCCCCCGATAGGTCACATTATGATTGAAGCCGACGATCATATCCGTTTCCCCTGAAAAAAGAGCGCAATTGGCAATTTTTAGCATAGTCGGCACCATGGCGCAACAGCGCAGTTATCATGCCGGAATAAAAGGATTTTACGGATCAGAAAACGCCCGAAAAGGCGCCGGTCACGACCCCAGCAGCTGCTTGATTTTAGCGACCGCTTCCAGCGCATCCCCGGCATAGAGATCGGCGCCGATCTCATCGGCGTAGGCCTGGGTGACAACGGCGCCGCCGACCATGGTGAAGACCTTGACCCCGGCCTGCCGCAACTGCGCGATGGTGACCTCCATCTGCTTGAGCGTCGTGGTCATCAGCGCCGACAGCCCGACGGCATCGACCTGTTCAGCCAGAGCCCGTTCGATGATGGTTTGGGCCGGAACATTTTTTCCCAGATCGATGATCTCAAAGCCGTGGTTCTCCAGCAGGGTACAGACGATATTCTTGCCGATATCATGGATATCCCCCTCGACGGTGGCCATCAGTATCTTGCCGAGACTGGCGAGCTGCTGCCCCTTCATCTCTGTTTTCAGCCGCGCAAACCCGGCCTGCATGGTCTCCGCGGAGGACATCACCTGCGGCAGAAAAACCTGCTGGGCGCCGAAACGCCGGCCGACCTCTTCCAGACCGGGGAGCAGCCCCTGATTGCTGATCTCCAGCGTGTCCAGCCCCTGCTCGAGCGCCGTTTCGATCAGCGGGACGATGCCGTCCCGGTCCCCTTCGATAATCGCCGTCGCCAACTGCTGACGGATGTCCACCGGCCCCTCCTGCGCCGCCGGCACCCGGCCCGGTGCGGCCTGGCTGCTGTAATGGGCGATGTATGCTTCCGCCCGCGGATCCTGATTGAGCAGAACCAGCGCCGCCCGGTAGGCGTCCATCATCCGCTCATCCTTGGGATTGACGATCGCCGCCCCCAGTCCGGCCTCCAGGGCCATGGCAAAAAACACCGAGGAGAGGATCGGCCGGCTCGGCAGGCCGAAAGAGATGTTGCTGACCCCGAGAACGGTATTGAGACCCAGCTGTTCGCGGACCAGCCGCAACGCCCGCAACGATTCCATGGCCCGTTTCTGTTCGGCGGAAACGGTCAGGGTCAGGCAGTCGATCAGCACATCGCTACGGGAAAGACCTGCCTGCTCGGCCGCTTGCAGAATGCGCCGCGCGACCGCCAGCCGCCCCTCGGCGGTTTCGGGGATCCCCTGACCGTCGAGCGCCAGGCCGATGACCGCCGCGCCGTACTTGCGGGCCAGGGGCAGGACCGCCTCCAGGCTCTTTTTTTCGCCGGACACCGAATTGATCAGAACCTTGCCGTCCACCGCCTTGAGGCCGCGCTCAAGGGCTTCGGGATCGGAAGAATCGAGAACCAGCGGCGCACTGCTGACACCGCCGGCGGCGAACACGGCGCGCTCCAGCGCCGCCGGCTCATCGACCCCCGGCGCACCGCAGTTCAGATCGAGCAGCGCGGCCCCGGCGGCGGTCTGTTCCTGTGCTTCCCGCCGCACGTAAGCGGTCTTGCCCTGGCGCAGCTCTTCGCTGTAGCCTTTTTTCCCGGTCGGATTGATCCGCTCGCCGATGATCACGCAGGGGGCATCGACGCCGATCGGCACCACGGCGCTGCGGCTCGACAGGAACGTGCCCCGCAGCGGCGGCTGCCAGCGGCAGTCCAGGCCGGACAGGGCCTGCTTCATGGCCCGGATATGGGCCGGAGTGGTCCCGCAGCAGCCGCCGATCACCCGCACGCCGAGCGCGATCAGCCGCTGATGGTAGGCGGTCATCTCTTGCGGCGTGCCGGGGAAAACCGTTTCGCCGTTGCGCAGCTCCGGCAGCCCGGCGTTGGCCTGGGCAATCAGCGGCAGGGCGGTCACCGCCCGCATCTGCTCCAGAATCGTATAGATTCCGTCGATGCCGAGTCCGCAGTTGGAGCCGACCAGGTCGACCCCCAGCCCGGCAAGGGTCACGGCCGCCGCGTCCGGCGGGGTTCCCAGCACCGATCGCCCGCCGTCGTCGAAGGTCATCATGGCGATCAGCGGCAGGTCGGAAAATTCCTTGGCGGCGATCACCGCGGCGCGCAGTTCGCGAATATCGAGAAAGGTCTCAAAGCTGATCAGATCGGCGCCGGCGGCGACAAACGCCTGCACCTGCTCGCCGAAGATCTCGACCATTTCGTCGAAGCCGGCATCGCCGATCGGCTCCAGAAAACGTCCGGTGGGGCCGACGGAGGCGGCGACGAAGGTGGCGGGACCGGCGGCGCGCCGGGCGATCTCGATCGCGGCCCGGTTGACCGGTCCGACCTGATCCTGCAGCTGGTAATGCGCCAGCTTGGTGCGGCTGCCGCCGAAACTGTTGGCGACGATGATATCGGCCCCCGCCGCGACATATTCGCGATGAACGGCTTCGACCACCTCCGGCGCATCCAGGTTCATGGCTTCCGGTGACGCGCCGGGTTTCAAGCCGCGCTCCTGCAGCATGGTGCCCATGGCTCCATCAAGAATCAGAATCTGTTCGCGCAAGGCCTGACGAAAATCACTCATTGATCTGCTCCTGTGCTGTGCCGCTTTGCGGGGCGCGACTGTAACTGAAATCGGCCATGACCGGCCGGGACAGGCTGACATGCCCTTTCAAACTGGGGACCGGCTGTCCGTCCACCAGGATCTGCAACTGCTTCAGGTAGGGGAAATTGACCGCCAGGCTGTTCACCAGGCCGTAAACCGTCAACAGTTCCGGCACACTGCCGCCGGGATGGGCATGCACAAAGGCGCTGTTGAAATCGACCAGCACCAGGTCCTCCCGCAGCTCAACGTTCAGCACCCGCGCCTGAGCGGGAAGAATCGGCAGCAGCTCGCCCCGCGGCCCCGCCGCCAGTGCCGAAAAAAGCTTGCTGATGCAATCGCTGTCTTCTGCACAACCGGCAATCTGCTGCGTTTCGGCGACCAGATAACGCCCTTCGGGATCGGCAAAATAGAGCAGAACTTCGCGCGGCAGTTGCTCGACCTTGATGACCGCGGGCGGCGCTTCTTGCCGGGGTTTCGGCTGCAGCAACCAGATCGCCATGCCGCACAAAAGCAGACTCACCACAAAAACCGTCATTAATATTTTATTATTCATTGCTTGATGCCTTCAACTTTCACGCCCCTCATGAGCCGATCCTGACCTGCCGGACATGGGCCAGTTCCTGCCCCAGAAACGCCTGGCCGACCCGCACAAAGCGGGTCGGCACATCGGTCACGAAAAAAGCCCGCCGGCCGCCATGCCGAGGCCTGGCCAGCCCCTGCTCCCGGAACAGCTCGGCAACCATGGCGGCGGTCTCTTCCGCGGAATCGACCAGCGTGACCCCGGCGCCCACTTCCTGCTGCAGGACGTTGCGCAGCAGGGGGTAATGGGTGCAGCCCAGCACCAGCGTGTCGATGCGGTTCAGCTTCATCGGGGCGAGGTATTCGCGCGCGGTCAGTTGCGCCACCTGGTGCTCCGCCCAGCCCTCTTCCGCCAGGGGCACAAACAACGGGCAGGCGACGGGAAAAACCTGGGCGTCCGGCAGCAAGGCAGTGATCGCTTCTTCGTAGCGGCCGCTGCCGATGGTCCCTTCGGTGCCGATCACACCGATCCGCCGGTTGCGACTGTGCACGGCACGCCGGGCGCCGGGCTCGATGACACCGATAACCGGCAGCTTGAAGCGCGCCCGCAAGGCGGGCAAGGCCACCGCGGAGGCGGTATTGCAGGCCACCACCAGCATCTTGACCCCCTGATCGACCAGAAACGCACCCGCCTCCAGGGCGTACTGGCGAACCGTTTCGGCACTTTTGGTCCCGTACGGCACCCGCGCCGTGTCGCCGAGATAGAACAGGTCCTCCTCCGGCAACAGTTGCATGATCTCCTTAAAAACCGTCAAGCCCCCGACGCCGGAGTCGAATATTCCGATAGCACGATGCAACAAGGGTTTTCCTTCGCTGAAAAGACCCGCCGACAGACTGAAAAAGCGCAGCGTCCCCGGCCCTGGCCGGCAATGCTCCGCTACGATTGAATCAGTCCGCCATGCTAGATAAAGGCCCGTATAAAGTCAAGATTTTCAGGTTTTTATCGCTTTGCGCAGAAAACAAAAACTGCTAACATTGATGGCATTGCAACGCCGCATGGCGGAATTTTTGCTTAGCCATCCTTCTTAAGTTTTTGCGATAGCATCAACAGTGATTAAGTAAAACTATGATGTCCTTTGGCTGGACATCCAGCCGAGGGAGGGATTATGGCCTGGACTGATTTCCTGAATTACCTGCAGAATTTTCGCACCGACAAAATCATTGCGCAACTGGCCGCCTGGAATATCGATGAACTGAGTTCCAACCCCTACGTACTGGCCGGACTGGCTCTGGTTATCGCCGTCACTTATTTTCTCGGCTGGAAAACCTTCTCCGCCTTCATCGTCGGGATCGGCGGTTTCGCCCTGGCCGTATCCTACACCGTCAAGCAAGGCGCCGGCGTTGAAGGGATCGCCGGGGGCGGCCTGACGATCATGGTCGGCGCCGGCGTCGTGGTGATTTTTCTGTTCATCTACCTGCTTTTCATCAAATCGGAATAGAAAAAACCGCTGCCGCAGCCGCCGGGCAATGGCGGCGGGATTGACCTCAAGCCTCTCCCTGTTGCAGAATGTGGCCTTGCGCCCACAGCATTTCGGCCCCATAACTGGCTACAGGCCGGATTGCCCAGCCTGCCCGCATCCAGGGAGATAGCGGCTCACGGCGGGCCAGGCCTCTCTCTCGACATTTGCCGTTCCCGGAGGATTCATGAAAAAACGCGACATTATGCTGCTGCTCGGAGCGCTGGCCATCGTCCTGTTCCTGCTGGCCGCCCCGGAAGAAACCACCAAGCGGGTTCCCACCGACGACATTCACCAGCGCTTCTACTCGCTGGTCGAGACGGACGGAAAGAAAGCCGCTGAAAAATTCTGTGAGGATTGTCACAACGAGGAGCAGGTCGCCTTCCCCGCAGACCACCCGCCCAAATCCCGCTGTCTGTTCTGTCACAAACTGCAGAAATAGGCCGCCGCTGCAAGCGCGCGGCTCAACAGCGCCCGAGCCGCTGCCACCAACGGGTCAAACCTCCCCCCAGCACAATCAGCAGCAGGGTCAGCAGCCCGCCGAGCAGTCCGCTGAGCGAGGTTCCGACATGCGGCGCCGGCTGCTCGCCGGCACTGCCCGGCGCAACCCTTTGCGGAAAATCGTAGCCGGGCAGCAGAGCGGTCTGCGTCTGCAGCGCGGCGAAGACCGATGGGGATGAAGTCGCTTGCGGCCCGGCGCTTGCCGCGCGCCCTGAAGCCTTTTCCAGCGCCCATTCAAGACCGTCGGGCCTGGTCGAGGCGAATCCCGACAACAGGCCGCCGCACAACAGCGCCGCAACCAGCAGGGGAACCAGAACCGGTCTGCCGCAACGTCCGTCCTGGACAGCGGCCGTGCTGTTCCAAACCAGAGCGTCCGGCCGGACCCTGCGGAGAAAACCGACCAGCGCCGCGGTCACCAGCCCTTCCACCAAGCCGATCAGCAGATGGATCGGCTGCATCAGCAGCAGAAAAGAAAAGAAGGGAAGATCGGCCACCCCGGAAAGCGCGGTTTCCGCCACCACCCCGAAGGAACCGAGCTGCAGGCCGAAAACCGCCGCAACCAGGCAGGCCAGGGACAAGCGAAGGCGCCCCGGATTCTTTCCGGCCAGCGGGCGGAAGAGCAACGGATAGGCCAGAAAACAGGTGACGGCGCCGAGGTTGATGATATTGCCGCCCAGCGCCAGCAGCCCGCCGTCGGCAAAGAACAGCGCCTGCACGGTCAGCACCGAAGCCATGGTGACGAAGCCGGCCGCCGGACCGAGCAGCACGGCCAGCAGCATCCCGCCGCCGAGATGGCCGCTCGAACCGGTGCCGGGGATGGTGAAATTGATCATCTGCGCGGCAAAAACAAACGCGCCGAGCACCCCCATCAGCGGAATCCTCCGCTCGTCCAGGTTGCGCTTCAGCCGCCCGGAACAGAGGGCAAGCGCCCCGGCGGCGGCGGCCCACATGGTGCCGCCGACCACGGGCGATATCAGGGCATCAGCCATATGCATGGAACCAGGCTCCCGAGCTGAAAAGAGGACCGGATCATAATCGTGTGACGGTTTACCGATTTCGTGCAACGAAGAATATCATCCGACCAAAGCTCGGTCAAGTTGCCATTCCGCTGTTTATCCGATCCTTTGAGCCCGTGACCGCGGCTGTGCAAACCTGGAACAGGTTTGCTCCCCCCGATTTATCG
>DASWJX010000113.1:0-2533 GCA_036396915.1 Geopsychrobacteraceae bacterium
CACCTGCGTTGGCGCTAAAGGTATAGTCCTGTCCATTCTTGACTGACATGATCTGCCAGGATGTTGTCGGCGTGATACTCCCCTTTGCATTATGGCAGGTTACACAAGCCTGGCCCCGAAGATCATTTCTAATGGCAATGACCAGAAGAACAGCCGCAAGCATTATGAGATATCGCATGGAACTTTTGTGTTTTTATGCGTTTACCAATACCCGCCCATTCATATCTCCCTCCCCGTATCAAAGCCTTCCAGATAATCCGCGACCCGGCGCACAAACGCCCCGCCCATAGCCCCGTCAACCACCCGGTGATCGTACGAGTGTGACAGGAACATCATCTGCCTTATGCCGATCATGTCGCCATGCTCCGTTTCAATGACAACAGGCTTTTTCTTGATGGCCCCGGTCGCCAGAATGGCCACCTGAGGCTGGTTGATGATGGGGGTCCCCATCAGGTTCCCGAACGTGCCGACGTTGGTAATCGTAAAGGTTCCCGCCTCGATCTCATCAGGCCGGAGTTGTCCTGACCTCGCCCTGTTGGCCAGGTCATTCACCCGTTTGGCCAGCCCCACCAGATTCATTCCGTCTGCATTCCTGATGACCGGCACGATCAGGTTTCCATTGGGCAACGCTGTGGCCATGCCAATGTTGATGTCCTTCTTCCGGATGATGGTATAACCGTCCACCGAAGAGTTGACGAAAGGAAAATCCTTCAGGGCCTTGACGATGGCCTCGATAAATATGGGTGTGAAGGTCAGCTTCTCCCCTTCCCTGTCCTGAAAGCGCTTCTTGATCTTTTCCCTCCAGAGAACAATGTTCGTGACGTCGGCCTCCACAAACGACGTCACGTGCGGAGAGGTTCGCTTTGAATTGACCATGTGGTCGGCGATCAGCTTCCGCATCCGGTCCATCTCGACGATCTCCACATTTCCTGACGGGAGCACTGACGTGACGCCGGTCCTGGCCGGTTTGTCCGATGACGTTCCAATACGCTCCCCGCTCGAAGCCTCCCGACCGCCTGCCGCCGCCGTTCTTCCCGGTTGCTCCCTGCCCTGAGCCTCCCTGCCCTGGGCTCCAGCGCCATCGGCCCTGCCCTGTACATAGCCGAGTATGTCCCGCTTGGTCACCCTGCCTCCCTGCCCGCTCCCGGCCAAAGTTTCCAGCTCCGATATAGAAATGCCTTCTTCGCGGGCGATGTTCAGGACAAGAGGAGAATAGAATCGCCCGGTCGTCGGCGAGGCATGACCGCTCGCCTGTACCGGGCCGCTCGCCAGTCCAGAGCTGCTCGCCGGTGCAGGGCCTGAGCTGCGCGCAGTTTGTGGTTCCCGTGCTGCTGATGTCAGCAATGAAGCTGTTGGTGCTACAAGACCCGGTTCGGCGACCGGCTCTTCTTCCCTGGCCTCTGAAATGCGTTCGCCACTCACCGGCGCGCCCGGGCTTCCGTTGCCGCTCCCGACGGCCGCTTCGGCATTGATCCTTGCCACCGGCTTGCCTACGGCCACCACGTCTCCCTCCCGGAACAGGATCTCAGTGATCGTACCAGATACCGACGACGGTACCTCCGAATCCACCTTGTCCGTGGCGATCTCCAGCACAGATTCCTCTGCTTCCACCCTGTCGCCCACGTTCTTCAACCATTTCAGGATGGTTGCTTCCATGATGCTTTCGCCCATTTTGGGCATGATCAGATCTACATTAGCCATTCACGCTCGATTGACACCACTATTGCGCTCACTATCAACAAAATAGATTCTGAATTTCCGGTTTGCGTAACCCAGACTATCAAAAGTAGAAAATCTTTGGATGCCGTGCAAACAGTTGACATCCACACCCGTGTTCAAACCATTTCCAGCCTCAGCATGTTCAGGGCGGTCACCGAGGCCTGCTCAATTACCTGCATCCGGTTTCCGCTGAAATGGCAGGTTCGCGTAGCAATTTTGCCGGCGCCTCCGGCCCCAATACAAACAGTGCCAATGGGCTTGCCGGGTGTTGCACCGTCAGGACCGGCGATCCCTGACACGGAAATACCATAGGTGGTATGAAGCCTGTTCATGACGCCTGCGCACATTTCCCCCACAACCGGCTCGCTCACGGCTCCATGATCGGCCAGTGTTTGGGCGCTCACGGATAGCTCCGATTGCTTTACCTCGTTGTCATAGGCCACTACGCTGCCCATATAGTAATCCGAGCTCCCCGGAATGGTGGTGATAAGATGCGCAATGTAGCCCCCGGTACAGCTCTCTGCAGTTGACACGGTGGCACCCGTTTCCCTGAGCCGGTTGCCGACCACCTGGGCCAAAGCCGACTGATCATCTTCTCCGTATGCCACGTTCCCCAGGATTCCGCGCAGTTCCTTACCAAGCGCCTCAAGCTGTCCGACCAATTCCCGCCGGGCCTCCTCCCTCAGGGGGCCCCGGCCTGCTGCAGTTCCGATGGCCGTGAGCCTGAGCTTTACCCTCGACAATTCGGGCAGATAGGCCAGCTTGACGTGATCCGGGAATCTTGACTCGAACAGCGCCAGCATTTCCGCAATTT
>DASWJX010000114.1:0-9478 GCA_036396915.1 Geopsychrobacteraceae bacterium
GCATCTGTGCCGCATGGCGCTCATCCGCCGGTTTGCCGAGGATCTGGCCATCACAGAGGACGATGGTGTCGCTGCCGATAAACCAGCGGCCCGCGACATCCTGCTGTCCGGCAACGTCGCGCGCCTTGGCGATGCTCAGGCGGATGACATGCTGCTCCGGTGTTTCGTCCGGCAGAACCTGCTCTTCGACGCGGCTCGGGACGACCTGGAATTTCAGGCCGATCTGGGTCAGCAGCTCGCGGCGGCGGGGCGAGGCCGAGGCTAAAACGACCTGCTCAGGCATGCTTGTCACCGGCCCGCCGCTTGGCGATCGGCGTCCACCAGTCCGGCAGACTCTCCAGCGCACGCGCGGCCAGCGCCAGACGTCGATCGGCGCGTTTCATCTTGCGCTCGAGCACCAGCGGCGGGAACAGGCCGTAGTTGACGTTCATCGGCTGGAAATTGTCGCTGTCCGCTTCGGCCAGATGGGTCAGCAGTGCGCCGAGTGCGGTGTCCTTTGGCGGCAGCGGGGCTTGCTCGTCACGGAGATGATAGGCGGCAAAGATGCCCGCCAGCAGGCCGCAGGCGGCCGATTCGACATAACCTTCGACGCCGCTGAGCTGTCCGGCGAGATAGATATGCTCGGCATTCTTCAACTGCAGAGTGCGGTTCAGGCAGTTCGGCGCATTGACGAAGGTGTTGCGGTGCATGCTCCCCAGCCGGGCGAATCTGGCGTTCTGTAGACCGGGAATCGTCCGGAATATTCGTTGTTGCTCCGGGTAGGTCAGACGGGTCTGGAAGCCGACCAGGTTGTAGAGCGAGGCATGCCGGTTGTCCTGGCGCAGCTGGATAACCGCATGCGGGATCTTGCCGGTGCGCGGATCGGCCAGGCCGACCGGTTTCATCGGGCCGAAAGAGAGGGTCTGCGGGCCGCGGGCCGCCATCTCTTCGATCGGCATGCAGCCCTCGAAATGGACCAGCTTCTCGAATGCGCGCCCGGCAACCTTGTCGGCATCGAGCAGCGCCTGGACAAAGGTCTGGTACTCTTCCCGGTTCAACGGGCAGTTCAGATAGTCGGCGCCCCCCTTGTCGTAGCGCGAAGCCCGCCAGGCGATCGAATAATCGATGGAGTCGGCTTCGACGATCGGCGCGATAGCGTCGTAAAAATAGAGGTGCTCGCTGCCGGTCAGCCGGGCCAGCTCGGCCGAGAGGGTGTCGGAGGTCAGTGGGCCGCTGGCCAGAATGACGGTCCCTTCTGTCGGCAAGCCGGTGACCTCTTCGCGGGTCAGTTCGATGTTCGGTTCTTCGGCGATCCTGGCGCTGACGTATCTGGAGAATTCGTCCCGGTCGACGGCCAGTGCGCCACCAGCGGGAACTGCGGACGCATCTGCTGCTTCGATGAACAACGAGCCGATGCGGCGCATCTCCTCTTTCAGGCAGCCGACGGCATTATTCATTCCCGCACCACGCAGGCTGTTGGAGCAGACCAGCTCGGCCAGGTTTTCGCTCTCGTGCGCCGGAGAAAAGCGCTGCGGTTTCATTTCGTAGAGCTTGACCTTGCACCCTTCCCTGGCTGCCTGCCATGCGGCTTCGCAACCGGCCAGTCCTGCACCGATAATCGTGATATCCATTATTATTCAGCCTCTTTTACCGCAGGGAACAGTCCGTAAAATATGAAATTTTTCTAAAAAAACCGGCGTTCTCAGCAGAGATGTGTGTTAAATAGAAAACCGATCGAACCTGTTGGCCCGACCGGTTTATTGTAGCTGATATCGGCTGCTGTCAGGTGTCCTTTTTCGTCGTCTTTTTCGCCGCCGTCTTTTTGGCCGGTGCTTTCTTGGCCGCGGTCTTTTTCGGTGCGGCTTTCTTCTTGGCGGTCGCGGTTTTGGCCGGGGCTTTTTTCTCCGGCGGAATCAGTTCCTTTTCCCAATCGCACTCTTCCTGCGGGCAGCGTTGCACGGTGCCCCAGCGTTTGGTGGTTTTGATCTCGGTCAGCGGCCAGCTGCACTTGGGACAGGCTTCCGCTTTCGGCGGATTCCACAGGGCATACTTGCACTTCGGATAACGGTTGCAGGAGTAGAAGATCTTGCCGTAGCGGCTCTTCTTCTCCATCATTTCGCCCTCTTTGCACTGCGGACAGGCGATGTCGAGAGATTTCGGCTTTTCCAGCGGCTGAATGTTCCTGCACTCCGGGTAGGCGCTGCAGGCCAGGAACTTTCCGTAACGCCCGGTCTTGATCAGCATCCCCGCTCCGCACTTGTCGCACTTTTCATCCGACATGACCGGCTCTTCGGCTTCACTGCCGTCACTGCTCAGCGGTTCGGTGTGGCGGCAATCGGGGAAGCCGGAACAGGCCAGAAAGCGTCCGGCACGGCCCAGCTTGATGACCAGCTGCTTGCCGCAGTCGGGGCAGATCTTGTCGGTTTGTTCGGTGGTGACATCCGCCTTGCTGACCTCTTTATCCTTTTGCTGCAGCAGGGCGATAAAGGGTTCCCAGAACTGCCTGACCGCCGGCACCCAGGTTTTCTCGCCGCGCGAAATGGCATCGAGATCCTCTTCCAGTTCGGCGGTGAAGTCGTAATCGACATACTGGCTGAAGTGATCGACCAGCAGCTTGGAAACCACCCGGCCGGTATCTTCCGGGAAGAAGGTGCGTTTTTCCAGCCGCACGTACTTGCGGGTCACCAGGGTGTTCATGATGCTGGCGTAGGTCGACGGCCGGCCGATGCCGTATTCTTCCAGGGTCTTGACCAGGCTCGCCTCGGTGAAGCGGGGCGGCGGCTGGGTGAAGTGCTGTTCCGGCGTCAACTGCTCGCGATTCAGGGTCTCCCCGGTTTCCAGGGCCGGCAGCAGGCCGTCCTTCTCTTCATCGTCGGCGTTGTCGGTCCCTTCGATGTAGAGGGCCATAAAGCCGGGGAAGCGGATGACCTGGCCGCTGGCGCGGAATCCGTAGCGGTCGCCCGCGGAAATGTCGATGCTGGTGGCGTCGAAGATCGCCTGGGCCATCTGCGAAGCGACGGTCCGCTTCCAGATCAGTTGATAGAGACGAAACTGATCGGAGGTCAGGTACTGCTTGATCTGATCCGGGGTGTGGGCAATCGATGTCGGCCGGACCGCTTCGTGCGCTTCCTGGGCGTTTTTGCTCTTGCTGCGGAAGATCCGCGGTTTGCTCAGGGCGTACTCCTTGCCGTACAGCTGGCAGATGACCTCCCGGGCTTCGCCGGTGGCCAGCTCGGACAGGGCCACCGAGTCGGTTCGCATGTAGGTGATCAAACCGTGGCTGCCCTCGCCGATATCGATCCCTTCGTACAGTTTCTGGGCGGTCGACATGGTTTTGCGGGCGGAAAAGCCGAGTTTTCGGCTGGCTTCCTGCTGCAGGGTACTGGTGGTGAAGGGCGCCGCGGGGTTGCGCTTGCGTTCCTTTTTCTCCAGCTTTTCGATGCGAAATGCCGCGTGCTGCAGATCGGTCATCACCTCGTCGGCCTGCTGCTGGTTGCCGAGGGCGAATTTGTCGAGTTTCTTGCCGTCGCGGCTGTGCAGTTTCGCGCTGAAGCGGGCCTGTGCGGCGTTGGACAACAGGGCTTCGATCGTCCAGTATTCCCGCGGCTCGAACGCTTCGATGTCGTTCTCGCGATCGCAGATCAGGCGCAGGGCGACCGATTGCACCCGGCCGGCCGACAAACCGTAGCGGATCTTTTTCCAGAGGAACGGGGAGAGGTTGAAGCCGACCAGGTAGTCGAGAACCGAGCGCGCCTGCTGGGCATCGACCAGGTCGCGGGCAATCCGCCGCGGACTGGCCATCGCCGCATCGATGGCCGGTTTGGTGATCTCGTGGAAGGTCACCCGCTTGACCCGCGGTTTGTCGGCAAATTCATCGACACCGAGCGCTTCCAGCAGATGCCAGGCGATCGCTTCCCCTTCCCGGTCGAGGTCGGTCGCGAGGATCAGTTCATCGCTTTTGGCCAGCTCTTTTTTCAGCAGGTCGATATGTTTCTGGCTTTCCGGCAGAACATGATACTTGGGCAGGAAATCGTGCTCGATATCGACCGAGCCCTGTTTGCTGGGCAGTGCCCGCACGTGGCCGTAGGAGGCCAGGACCTTGTAGCCCTTGCCGAGAAATTTCTCTATAGTTTTCGCCTTGGCGGGCGATTCGACAATCACCAGTGATTGTGCCATTCGATCCTCGTTACAGCTGTAAGAGATTTTAAAAAAGTCCGAACAAAAAAGGCTGCAGCAGTTGCGCAGCCCGGGTCGGTTCAATGATAGATGCGTGACCAGTCACTGTCAAAAAAACAGTCGATCTCTCTTTGCCACAGATTGCTGGAGCGCGACAGGAGGGTCAGGGCTGAAATCAGCTTGATCTCCTGCAGATTGACCGGGTCTTCGGCGGCTTGAACCGCTCGTTCGATCACCTCTTCCTGAGCCTCGTCGGAAAGCAGGCCCAGGGTGCGCAGGCGGACCAGAAAACCGAGCGCCTCCGGTTCCAGGGCCTGCCGCTCGGCGCGGCTGAAGACCCGATAGGTCGGGGCGACCAGGCGCGCCGTTGCGGGTGTGTCGCCGGCTTTCGGCTGGAGGGCGATCATCTCCATCCAGGAAAAGGCATCGTTGATCTCTTCGGTTTCAAATCCGACCGAAAGGAGTTCAGCAACCAGTTCCTGTTCGCTGATCGGGGCATCATCGCCAGCCAATACATATTTGGCAATCAGGTTGACGATTGCCAGGACTCGTTCGCGCACTAGAACCTCTCTCTGGAGCCCATCAACCTGATCACGAACCTGCCGGTTCAGCGGCTGATCGCTCAAAAAACTACGGCAACGATCCGCGGATGTAGTAGCGTCCGGGCAGCGCCTGCACTCCTCCCTGGAGTTCCAGGTCGAGTAAAATAGCGGAAACATCCATGGGAGTCAAGGCGCATTTCCGGCCGATTTCGTCGATATGTTGCGGTTCTGCGTCGAGTTGCAGGTAGAGTTTGCGCTGCCTTTCATCCAGCTGCGCAAGGAAAACGGAGTCGGCGTTCTGCTGTCTGGCCGACGGCAGTTTCGGCCAGAGCAGGTGCAGGATGTCGTCCGCTTCGGTCACCATCTGAGCCCCGTCCTTGATCAGTCGATTGGGACCGCTGCTGGTTCTGTTCTTGACGGCGCCCGGAACGGCGAAAACTTCCCGGCCCTGCTCCAGGGCAAAGTCGCTGGTGATCAGTGAGCCGCTCCCTTCAGCCGCTTCGACGACCAGAACGCCGCGACTGAGCCCGCTGATGATCCGGTTGCGGCCGGGGAAATGCCCTGCCAGCGGCGGTGTTCCCGGCGGAAATTCGGAAATAACGGCATTCTTTTCCAGGATCCGCTGGAACAGGCGCGCGTTCTCCGCGGGGTACACCCGGTCGATGCCGCAACCGAGAACGGCAACCGTCGCACCGTCAACATCGAGAGCGCCCAGATGCGCGGCCGTATCGATGCCGCGGGCCAGTCCGCTGGCGATCGCAATGCCGCGCGAAGCCAGTTCGGCGGCGAGTTCCCGGGTCAGTTGCAGCCCGCCGGGGGTCGCCCGGCGCGAGCCGACGATGGCCAGCGCGTCGCCCGCGGGGAGGCTGCCGCGCAGGTAGAGCAGGGCCGGCGGATCGTGGATCTGCCTGAGCAGCGCCGGATAGTCCTGATCCCAGAAGGAGACCAGCCGCACCGCGAGATCGTGCAGACGTCTGCGCGTCTGGCGGAAGCGACCGGCGTCGTCGGCCGCCAGGGCGGCGGTGATCCTGGGGGAAAGGCCGGCCCGTCGTTGCAGCTGCAGCGGCGTCGCGGAGAGTGCGGCATCGAAAGAACCGAACACCTCCTTTAGTTTGAACAGGGCGGTGCGACCCAGTCCGGGTGTCAGGTGGAGCCTGAGTAGATCGTGATTGCGCTGCGTCATGTTCCCCCTCCGGTGCTGCGTGAAACGGCATAAAGCAAAAGGATTGAACCGGGTTCAATCCTTTTGCTTGAGTCGCGTGGTCGGTGGCTCGACTAGTCGGTGATCGACATGACACGATCGCCGAGATAGATGGTTTTGACGCTCTTGATGATCAGGGCCGCCGCGGTTTCGGCACGGGACTCGATGACCACCGCGGCGCCGAGCAGATCGTCCGGCAGCGGCGTATCGGCCTGCTGCAGGCCCAGTTCCGTGGCGCTGCGCGGACGGGTGATGTAGAGCATGTTGCCGACCTCCAGCCCGTCTTCAAGGCCGAGATCGATGAAGACCACATCCTGCTGGCCCTGGGTCAGTTTCTCGGACTGGGTGGCCACGATCGAGCCGAGCAGGTCGCTGGCGGTTTTCTTCAGGGAGATTTCCATCACCGGCGGCAGGTAGCGGTACAGTTCCGCGCCCCGTTCCACTTCGCGAAAGACCTTGCCGATTTTGGCCGTGACGTAGCCGGTGCCGATGCCGGTGACCTGGAGAAAGCCGAGATTGTGCATCATGTTGCCGAAATCCCTTTTGCTGGCCGGGTGGACGACCCGCTTGCCTCTCTTCAGGATGCTGTAGATATCGCCGACGCTGACAATGGACGGATCTCTCATCTTCAGGAAAACCGTATCGTTTTCGGTCAACAGGGTGCGGTCGTCCACCGAGTCGATGATGATCCCGAGCGGGTTTTCCTCGGCCAGGATAAAGCCTTCGCCGCCGCCGGCGGTCTTGAATACGCTGCTGGGCCGCGGGGTCGGCAGCTCGCCGGCCACCTCGGCCGGGGGGGGCTGCTGCGGCGCAGCTTCCGCCGTTGCCGGTTCCGGGGCCGGATAGACGGGAACGACAATCAGACGCCCGTCGTAGATGCGCAGTTCCTGTCCCGGGTAGATCAGGTGGGGATTGGTGATCCCGGGGTTGTTGGCCCACAGGTTGGGCCAGTAGTAGGGATCATTGATGAAACGCTCCGAAATGCCCCAGAGTGTATCCCCCTTCTTGATGATGTAGGTCTGTTCCTGCTCCTGCGCAAAAACCGGCAGGGCGAAGAGCAATGCCGGCAGCAGGGTCAGCAGCGATAGCCAGGTGCAGATCTGTTTAGTCATCGAGTCCCTCATCGTGCGGAGTGTTTCCGGTGCGACCGATCCGGCGGATCATTGCGCCTGATCACTCCGGTTAAAGTGCTGTGCTTCCTGGCTCTCCGGGAAGCGGCTGCGCAACTGGCGGAGCATATCCTCGGCCGCTTCGCTCCGCTTCTGTTGCCGGTACAGTTCCACCAGGCGCAAGAGGGCGGCCGGGGCTTTGCTCTTGGCGGCCGGGTCGGCGGCGACCGTCAGCAGGTTCTCTTCCGCCTGTTGCAGCAGGCCCAGGGCGAGTTCAGATTCAGCCAGCCAGTAACGGGCATCGGGGGCGTAACGGTGATCGCCAAAGTTCTGCAAAAAGGTACTGAATCCGCTCCGCGCCTGCTCATGGCGGCCCAGCGTCAGGGCCGAGAACGCTTCGAGATAACCGCCGGCCACGGCGACGAGATCTTCAACCTCGCCGGCGTCCGGCGGCAGCGCCAGGTCCGGTTGCGGCTCCGCAACGGATTCGGCGGAATCCGCAGCGGGGACGCCCGTTTGCTCATGGAGTTGCGCCAGCTGTTGCTGGATGAACTCCAGCGTCTGCTGCTGTTGCCGTTGCTGCTGCTTCAGCAGCCCCAGCTCCTTTGCCAGGCCGGCATCGGTGGCCGGCGGCGGGACGCAGGCCGTCTGCAGCAGCGCAAGGAAGAGGCAGGCACCTGCCGCTTGCGCACGAAGCAGTCGTCCCCGGTTGTCGGTGGTCTTTTTCATTGGTCGCCCGTTTCTCGTTAATTTTGTAAAAATTATAGACTTATTAAGAGGTTGTCAAGTTTGAAAGGCGCTGCGCCGTTGATCTTCGCGCGGGCCCTAGGAGGCTGTCCGACAATCCATGAGCCGGCTGCAAATTCGGCTGCTTGGCCCATATTTCAGCTCGTTTTCGGCCCATAGCTCTGGCTATGAGCTCTCAAACGAGCCAAAATCTGGTCTCAAGCTTCCAAATTTTCGCTTCGGCCCGTATTGTCGGACAGCCTCCTAGATGGCAGCTGCAGCCGCTGGTCGGTTGTGATATGCTGCCGTTTTTCGCAGCGGATGTGCGCTTCCGTACCGATTCTCGCATGCGCGCGGCGCAAGGTGAACGACCATGAAAAAACCTGTAACAACCCATCTGGAGCTGCTGGTTCCGGCGGGGGATCTGGAAAAACTGACGACGGCGATCCGCTTCGGCGCCGATGCCGTCTATCTTGGCGCCGGCGCCTTCGGTCTGCGCGCCAACGCCGGCAACTTCTCTCTGGCGGAACTCCGCCAGGCCAGGGTTTTGACCGGCGCGGCCGGGGTGCGCCTGTACCTGACGCTGAACGCGTCCCTGCTGCCCGGGGAGTTCGGAGCGCTGACCGATCTCCTCGAAGAGTTGCGGCCGCTCGATCTCGACGCCTATATCGTTGCCGATCCCGGCGTGCTGGCCCAGGTGCGCCAGGTCGATCCGCAGCGGACCATCCATATCTCGACCCAGGCCAATACCTGCAATCCGGCTGCCGCCGAGTTCTGGCGGCGCAACGGCGCCGACCGGGTCAACCTGGCCCGCGAACTGACACTCGACGAGATTCGGGCCTTTGCCGCCGGGACCGGGATGGAACTGGAGTGTTTTGTTCATGGCGCCATGTGCGTTGCCCACTCCGGGCGCTGCCTGCTCTCCGCCGCCCTGCTTAACCGCAGCGCCAACCGGGGCGACTGCGCCCAGCCGTGCCGCTGGAACTATGCCCTGGTTGAAGAGAAGCGCCCCGGCGAGATCATGGATTTTGAGCAGGACGCGCGGGGCAGCTACGTTTTCAACAGTCGCGATCTCTGCCTGATCGAACAGCTGCCGCTGCTGGCCGCCGCCGGGGTCGACAGCTTCAAGATCGAAGGGCGGATGAAAAGCATTTATTATGTGGCGGCCGTCACCCGCATCTACCGCGCGGCGCTCGACCGGATACGGGCCGGCGATGAGGGGTACGAACCGCGCTGGCGCGAGGAGCTGGAGATGGTCAGCCATCGGCCCTACGATAGCGGATTTCTCTTCGGTCGCGAGGATGCCAAGGTTCATCCGCACGATACCCACTACCTCCGCAGCACCGATTTCATCGGCGTGGTCCGCGGCGGCGCGGACGGACTCTATATCGAAGGGCGCAACCGCTTTCTGCCCGGCGAAGAGGTCGAACTGATCGGTCCCGCCATGCGCCAGCAGCATTTTCTGCTGGAACGGATCGTTGATCTGCAGGGGAACGAGCTTGCCGTCAGTCAGCCGAATGCCCAGGTCCGCCTGGCGCTGCCCGACTGGGCGCAAGCGGGCGACCTGCTGCGCCGGCCCCGACAGCAGCCATCATGATGGCGTTGCAAAAAGTCCGCCCTACGGCGTTACGGCGTTTTTTCAGGACCTCGACATACCGGATGTATGCCTTCGCCCCTGAAAAACCACCAAGCCTTGTAGGACGAAATTTTTGCTTAGCCATCTGCTATTTTGCTTTCTTGCGAAA
>DASWJX010000115.1:0-32211 GCA_036396915.1 Geopsychrobacteraceae bacterium
AGCTGCTCTACCGCTTTCGTGACGCGCCGTCGGTCAAGGACGCCATCGAAGCCTGCGGCATTCCCCATACCGAAGTCGACAGCATCCTGGTGGACGGTCGCAGCGTCGATTTCGATCATCGTCTGCGGGACGGCGCTCAGCTTTGCGTCTACTCGGTCGGCTTCACCCCCGCTGTTCAGCCTTTGCGGCACCTGTCCCCGCCGCTGCCCGGCGCGGCAACCTTCATCCTCGATGTTCATCTGGGCAAGCTGGCGCGGCGCCTGCGGCTGCTGGGTTTCGACTGCTGCTACCGCAACCAGCGCGACGATGCCGAGATTGTCCGGCTGGCCCTCGACCAACAGCGGATTATCCTCACCCGCGATCGCGGCATCCTCAAGCAGGCCAGGGTCCGGCACGGGTTGCTGATCCGCAGCGATCAGCCGCATCGCCAGGTGCAGGAGGTGCTGCAGCGCTATCGGCTGGCCGGACAGATCCGGCCGTTTCGGCGCTGTCCGAGCTGTAACGGCCTGCTGCTGTCGGTGGCAAAGGATGCGGTGCGGCAGCGGTTGCTGCCGAGGACCGCTCGCTACTATAATGATTTTCATCAGTGCCGAAGCTGTCGGAAGCTCTATTGGCAGGGGACGCATTACCGGCGGATCGCTCGCTGGATCGCTGAGCTGCAACAGTCTTAAGTTTTTGCGAAGGTATCGACGATGCATGATGAAGAGATCAGCAAAAGACTCCATTTCTACACGCAAGCCGAAGAGAAGGCCAATAGTCTGACCCATGCGGCGGGTGTTGTGCTGAGTCTCGGCGGGTTGATCCTGCTGGTCACGGCGACGGCGCAGCAGGGCGATCCCCGGCGACTGGTCAGTTGCACGATCTACGGAGTGACCTTGCTGCTCTTCTATTCATTTTCCACGATCTACCACAGCGCCCGGCGGCCGCGGACCAAATACCTGTTCCGTATCCTCGACCATGTCAGCATCTACCTGGTGATCGCCGGGACCTACACCCCCTTCGCCCTGGTGACCCTGCAGGGTGCCTGGGGATGGTCGCTGTTCGGGGTGATCTGGGGCCTTGCGATCATCGGCGCCGTTTTCAAGACCTTCCTGACCCACCGCTTGCGGGTTCTCGGTCCGATCTTTTATATCGCCATGGGCTGGCTGGTCATCATTGCCGTCAAGCCCCTGCTCGCCGTTCTGCCGCTGGCCGGATTCTGGTGGCTGGTGGCCGGCGGAGTGATCTATACGGTCGGAGTGCTGTTTTACGCTATCGAAAAAATACCTTATAACCACACCATCTGGCACGTCTTTGTCCTGGTCGCCAGCGTCTGCCACTATCTGGCCGTGTACTGGTACGTGGTGCCGGTTTAGGTCTTTGCTGCTTTGCGGCCCGCACAGTGAAAGGCCCGCCACATAGTGCGCGGGCCTTCTCGATTTCGTATGGACCTACCCTGGTCACGGGTTCTTCCGCCGATCAGAGATCGCCGGACGGGTGGAACACTTGCTCAACGGATTTGTGTTTTCTATGACAGGCAGCCTCCTTTCGTTGATGCTTTATTATACCCTATTTTGAGACGATGTGGCGGTTGCGGAATGTTTCCATTTTTGTAACTGTTCACCTGTCACTTATGACGAGAAAAGGAAAACCATGACGATCCTGAAAGCCGTACCCTATGCGATCCTGATCCCGGCCGCCATCCTTCTCGGGCTGGCCCCTTTTGTGCCGCAACCGCATCTGCTGGAAAAGGTCGGTATGCTGTTCGCCGGTCTGCTGGTTCGGCCGGTCGATATCTTCGATCTGGTGATGCATGGCGCGCCGATTGTCCTGTTGGCGGCGAAATTTCTTGTAGAGCGTAAACCAAATCCGTAAAATAGTGTTTTTGACGAGGTGCGGTAACGCGGCACGAAAAGCGACAGGTGACGACATGAGCGGAGGGGCTGATGAGACAGCGCAAGAGGCGAACAGATGGCAAAGAAAAAGATGGAGATTATCGGCGAGCGGGCAACCGCGCTGGGGTATCGGAGAATCAGCAAGCGCAACAAGCTGATTGCTCGAATCGACCGGGAAGACTGGCTGCAGCATATGGCCGAGCACTTTGAAATGGGCTTGATGGAACTGATCACCGCTATGAATGAAAAGCCCGGACACTACGAGGATTATTACCGTCGCAATCTGAGCAAGGATCAACACGAGGTCAGTCTGATCACCAGCCGTACCGTTCCGTCGAGTTTCGAAGATCCCACCGGCTATGTGCCGAAGGAAGGGTAAATGCCTTCCGGCGCTGGTTGGCGGCATTACATCTGCTGCCTTAGCGCCGCATTTCGCGTTCCGTTCTCCTTTTGTTATCATTGTTTTTCGACATTGGAAAAAATCCTTCCGCTTGAGGTTCGGGCACAGTATCGATGCAACTGCTGATGATCGCTACGGATCGTATCCGCCGCCGGACCGCGCCGAGTTTTACTTCATTTTGACCTGCAAGAGGGTGGCTCCATGCTGAAAAACAGCCTGAAAAGTCTCAGCCGCGGCTGGTCGAATCTCACCGGCAGTTTGCTCGGCGATCGTTTCGCCAACATCCCCCCCGATCTGGCCGACGGGGCTGATGAGCTGCTGCGACGGCAGTTGAAAAAATGGATAGAAGCGCGGGGCGGCGAGGTGTCGGCGCGCAAACATGCGATGCAGATCGGCGAACTTTATCTGCACCTCTCCGCAGCCGGTCGGCTGCGCTTTCTGCGCATGCTGGCACTGGAGTTCGGCTGCGACCGGGAGGCGATGCGCGAGCAGTGCCAAAACTACCTGGCGGCCGAGGATGCGGAGTGCGGCCCGATCGAAGAGCAGTTGCGCGATCTGCTGATCTCGCCGCGCCTCAAGCTGTTGCGCCAGTTCAATACCCTGCCGCAGGGGATCAAGTTTCTGGTCGATCTGCGCAAGGACCTGCTGGCCTTCTGTCGCGATGATGCCCAGCTGGTTCCGCTCGATCGCGAAATCCGCCGGCTGCTGGCGACCTGGTTCGATGTCGGTCTGCTGGAGATGCACCAGATCGACTGGCAGTCCCCGGCGGCGCTGCTGGAAAAACTGGTGGCCTACGAAGCGGTTCACGAAATCCATTCCTGGCAGGATCTGCGCCACAGATTGCATATGGATCGGCGCTGCTACGGCTTTTTCCACCCGAGCATGCCCGACGAACCGCTGATCTTCGTCGAGGTTGCACTGACCAACGGGATCAGCGGAAGCATCCAGGCCCTGCTCGACGATGCGACCCCCGATGTCGTCCCGGAAGAGGCGGATACGGCGATCTTCTATTCGATCTCGAATGCCCAGCAGGGGTTGCAGGGGATCAGCTTCGGCAATTTTCTGATCAAACGGGTGGTCGAGACGCTCAAGGCGGAACTGCCCAACATCAAGCTTTTTGCGACCCTGTCCCCGGTTCCCGATTTCCGTCGCTGGCTGAAAACGCTGCAGCCGGATGCGACGTACGAACTGTTGGGGGAGGAAGGCCGGGCCGAGTTGACGAAACTTGCACGGACACTTGACTGCGAGGCGGATATCCTGCGCCTGCTGGAGCGGCCGGACTGGCACCGGGATCAGCAGCTGACCTCTGTGGTCCGGCCGCTGCTGGAACGGTTGTTGTTTCATTATTTCCATGCGGCGCGGGGCGACGGTCAACCGGTCGATCCGGTGGAACGCTTTCATCTCGGCAACGGCGCCCGTATCGAGCGGGTCAACTGGCTCGCTGACGTCTCGGAAAAAGGCTTCGCTCAGGCGTACGGGTTTATGGTCAATTACCTGTATCCGATCAAGGATATCGAGAAGAACCACGAACGCTATGCCACCAAGCGGAAAATCGTCATTTCCTCTGCGGTGCGCTCGCTCAAGTGACCGTTGCCGGCCGGCCGGTTGAAAAGGCGGGAAGTGACGTGAAGGATAAGAGTTTTTGCGAAGGCATCAACGATGAGTCTTGAAGAACAATCGCCCTGGATGTGTCATGTTTGCGACCGCAAAGCGACCGTCGGCAGGGGAGAAGCCTGCTCGGTCTGCTATAAAACCACCTGCCCCCTGCATCTGAAATGGATCCCGGTTGAAACCGAAGCGGGTCTTCTGGTCCTGGAACCGATCTGCGTTTACTGCCAGATGAAAAACATGGTCTGAGTCGGTAGTCCGGCCCGCCCTGTCCCCGGCTAGCGGCTTTTCCTGGCGCGGGATTTGTCCTGCCGGCAGCGGCCGGTGCCGGGGCAGTCGGGCTCCCGGCACGGTTCGATGTGGATCGTCACGTCGGCGCCGATGAAGTTTTTTTCGATCTGCGTCTCCAGCTGGTCGGCGATGTTGTGGGCGTCTTCCACCGTCATGTGCTTGCAGACTTCCAGGTGGAAATCCATGAGTTTTCGCGAACCGGCGCGGCGGGTGCGCAGGCCGTGGTAGGACCCGAGATCGCCCTGATGTGTTTCGATCAGAGCCCGAATCTCCTGCTGCATGTCCGCCGGCAACTCCTGGTCCAGGACGTCGGCCATGCTGCGGCGGACCAGTCGCAGGGCTTCGTAAAGGATATAGATACCGACCAGGATCGACAGCAGCGGATCGAGCCAGGGGATGTCGAACCAGTGGATCAGCAGCAGTCCGACCAGCAGGGCCAGATTGGTGTAGATATCCATGCTGAAATGCAGCGCGTCGGCTTCAAGGGCGGATGAATCGGTGGCTTTGGCGGTTTTTTTCAGATAGCGGGCCACAATCCAGGAGATCAGCGCGCTGAACGCGAGGATGCCGGCCCCTTGATCGAGTTTCTGCAGGACGATGCCGTTAAGCAGGCGGCGTGCCGATTCGAAGATAATCAGGCTGCCGGACGCGGTGATGATCAGCGCCTGAAACAGGGTGGCCATGGTTTCAAACTTGCCGTGTCCGAACGGATGGCTTTGGTCGGCGGGTTGCTCGGCATGGCGGATGCCCAGAAAATTGACCCCGGACATCAGGATGTCGAGCAGGGAATCGATGGCGGAGGCCAGCACCGCCATCGACCCGCTGGCCAGGGCGATGATCAGTTTGATCGTTGCCAGGCCGACGGCGACGGCGATGGAAACGACGGAGGCACGGATTTTCGGGTGGGCTGCGGACATCAGCGAACCTATGGCTGCCGGGAGTGGGGAAGGTCCGAATTTCCGACCTGTCGTTTTCATTCTACTTGATACGCGTCGAGACTGATGCTTTCGCAAGAAAGCAAAATAGCTTAATCGAGCGGGCAGCTGTTCCGCCAGTTTTTAAAGCCGTCGCCGCTGATGGCGTGAAACGCTTCGATGCGCCGTATATAGTCGTCAAGGCGACCGCATTCCGCGGCGATGGCTTCGACCGCCGTTTCGGCGATCAGGTTGCGCGCCGCACAATAGCGGTAGAAGGCAGCGGTTCCTTGCAGCATGTCGTCAAGCTCTTCCCGGTTCGGTTCGAGGTTTCTGACGATGTACCAGTGGCCGCCGAACTGGCGGATGCGCACGGCCGGAATTTCCAGGATGTTTTCGCGGCGATCGCCGATGATGAATTCACGCAAAAAGTAATCCGCCCCGGCGGCCAGCGCTCCCGCTTCGAGGGGTTCGGTCCGCAACTCCCGCAGCAGATACTGATGGAACTGTTTCAGAAGGGCCGCGCACTGCCGGTCCGCGCGGATTTCATCTTCGAGGGTCGCGATGGCGTAGCCGGCCCTGTCCTGCAATGCTTCGCTCGGGTTCGATGGCTGATGGGTCACGGTCTCTGTGCTCCGAATGGTCGTGCAGTGGCTTGCTTTTCGTATCGGTCTTTATCATCTCACGTAAGGCCGCCGAATGCGACCGCGATGATAAAAGCAAAAAAGCAACCGTTTCGTCAAGTTCAACCTGCCCCTTTATCGTCGCGGGTTCTATTTACATCAATCGGTCGGTCTGTTACCATGCATGGCTCTTCGACGCCGATTGCCTTCCGCGTTTTTCGTACCGTTTTTTCACCATGACGTCCAAGGTTCGACATGTCAGCAACAACGCCGCTGATGCGGCAGTATCTGGAAATAAAAGCGGACCATGAGGATGCGATCCTCTTTTTCCGTTTGGGCGATTTTTACGAGATGTTCATGGACGATGCGGTCACGGCATCGCGGGTCCTCGGCATCACCCTGACCTCACGCAACAAGGGGGATGCCGACGCCATCCCCCTCTGCGGCATTCCCTATCACAGCAGCCAGAGCTATATCGCCAAGCTGGTCGAAAACGGCTTCAAGGTGGCGATCTGCGAGCAGGTCGAAGACCCGAAAACCGCCAAGGGGATCGTCAAGCGCGAGGTGGTGCGGATCGTCACGCCCGGCCTGGTGACCGACACCGACACCCTGGAGCCGAAGGAGAACAATTACCTGCTGGCGCTGGCCGGTCCCGGCCCCGAGTACGGGATGGCGCATCTCGACATCACCACCGGCGAGTTCCGGGTCACCCAGGTCGAAGGGCTGGAGCGGGTGGAGAGCGAGCTCGGCTCGTTACGGCCGCGGGAAATCCTTTTTGGTGACGGCACTGACGGTGAACGGTTGCAGAAAAGTCTGGCGCCGTTGCTTGACGGCATCATGATCAATCGACTGCCCGAATGGGTGCTGGAGGTCGATACCGCCACCCAGCAGACCTGTCAATTCTTCTCGGTCGCCAATCTGCAGGCCTTCGGTTGCGCCGAGCTGCCGCAGGCGGTGCGCGCGGCGGCGGCGGTGCTCTATTATCTGCAACGCACGCAGAAGGACGCGCTCTGTCATATCCGGCCGCCGGCGACCTATCATACCCGCCACCATATGGTGCTGGACGACGCCACCAGGCGCAATCTTGAACTGACCGCCACCCTGCAGGACGGGCGCAAGAAGGGTTCGCTGCTCGGGGTGCTGGATCGGACCGTGACCGCCATGGGCGGGCGGATGCTGCGCCAGTGGATTCACTATCCGCTGGTCGATCTGCAGCAGATCCTCGATCGCCAGGAAGCGATCGCGCAGCTGGTCGAGCAGAGCCTGACCCGTCTCGACCTGTGCGAGGCGCTGGACGGGGTCTATGACCTGGAGCGCCTCAACGGCAAGATCGCCATGGCCAGCGCCAACGGCAAGGACCTGGCCGCCCTCAAGCAATCGCTGCAGCGGCTGCCTGCCATCGACGATCTGCTGGCCGACTTCAAGGCCCCGTTTCTGGCCCGGCTGCGGCAGCAGCTCGACCTGCTGCCGGAACTGGTCGCATTGCTCGCGCGGTCGATTGTCGATGATCCCCCCTTCGTGCTGCGCGAGGGGGGGATCATCCGCGATGGCTTCAGCGCCGAGCTGGATGAACTGCGCACCGTCAGCCGGGAAGGGAAGGGCTGGATCGCCCGACTTGAACAGGAGGAGAAGCAGCGCACCGGGATTGCCAACCTCAAGGTCAAGTACAACAAGGTTTTCGGCTATTTCATCGAGATCACCAACCGCAATCTCGACCGGGTTCCCGATGACTATCAGCGCAAACAGACGCTGAGCAACGCCGAACGCTACATCACCCCGACCCTCAAAGAGTACGAGGCGAAAGTGCTCGGCGCCGAAGAGCGGCTGGTGGAACTGGAATACAGCCTGTTCCAGCAGGTGCGGCAGCAGACTGCGGCTGAAGGAGCGCGGATCCAGCGCAGCGCCGACGCTCTGGCGGTGCTGGACGTGCTCGCTTCGCTGGCCGATCTGGCCCATGATCGCAATTACGTCCGGCCGCTGATTGATGATTCGGGGGTTCTGAACATGGAAGGGGGGCGGCATCCGGTGGTCGAGGGGATGCCGCTCAGCGAGCCGTTTGTGCCCAACGACGTCAAGCTGGACACCGACGCTCATCAGTTGCTGATCATCACCGGCCCGAACATGGCCGGCAAATCGACCTTTATGCGCCAGGTGGCGCTGATCACCCTGATGGCGCAGATGGGCAGTTTCGTGCCGGCGGAGAGCGCCCGGATCGGTGTGGTCGACCGCATCTTTACCCGGGTCGGCGCCAGTGATAATCTGGCCAAGGGGCAATCGACGTTCATGGTGGAGATGAACGAAACGGCGAATATCCTCCATCACGCCACCGCCCGCAGCCTGATTATCCTCGACGAGATCGGCCGCGGCACATCGACTTTCGATGGCGTCAGTATTGCCTGGGCGGTGGCTGAATATCTGCACGACAATGCGGCGGTGGCGGCCAAGACCCTGTTCGCCACCCACTACCATGAGCTGACCGATCTGGCCTTGACCCGCAAACGGGTCAAAAATTACAATATTTCGGTCAAGGAATGGAACGACCAGATCATCTTCCTGCGTAAAATTGTCGCCGGCGGCGCCAGTCGTTCCTACGGCATTCAGGTCGGACGCCTGGCCGGGCTGCCGCTGGCGGTCATCGAGCGGGCCAAGGAGATCCTGCACAATCTCGAAGCGGGCGAATTCAGTACCAGCGGCGATCCGCGGCTGGGACAGGGCAAGGGGCAGCCCGGCGCACGGATCGATCCGCAGCTCTGTCTGTTTCAGCCGCAGAAGGATGAACTTCGGGTCCGGCTGGCCGGGATCGAGGTCGGCATGACGACCCCGCTGGAAGCCTTGACCCTCTTGGATGAGCTGAAAAGGTTGCTGTGAACACCATGCTGTCGAGACTCCTCACCTGCCTGTTGCTGGCCGGATTTCTGTTCTGCGTACCGGAGGCGTATGCGGCCGCCGAGAGCTATCGGCAGATCCGCGCGGAATATCAGAAACTGGTCACGTCGGCGCAGCTGCAACGGCAGCGGAGCAACTGGGAGCAGATCGTCACGCGGCTGGAACGCTTCGCGAAGCGTCATCCCGGCGACCCGGACGCGGACAAGGTGCTGTTTCTGAAAGCCAAAACCTGGCATGGTCTGTCCTATGCGTCCGGCAATGCTGCCGACTCGCGCCGCGCGCGGTCGGCTTATCTGGAGGTCGCCGATCATTTTTCTTCCAGCACGCTTGCCGATGACGCCCTGTTTCACGCGGCGGAACTGAGCGAGAACCTGCTCTCCGATTTCCCGGCAGCCTATGACGCCTATCGCCGGGTGGTCGAGGATTACCCGGCCGGCGACATGTTCGCCAGGGCGAAAAAGCGGCTGGCCGGGCTGCCGGTTCCCAAGGGCGCCGAACTGATCAGCACGGTGCACGGTCCGAATGCGCGCGTCGACAAGCTCAGATACTGGAGCAGTCCCGACTACACGCGGGTGGTTCTCGATTTGAGCGGCAAGGTCACCTACCAGGCCAACCTCCTCAAGGGCAAGCAGCCGCGGCTGTATATCGATCTCTGGCAGGCCGAAGCGGGCCGGCAGGTCGGTTCGCAGGTGACGGTGGAGGATGGCCTGCTGCGGCAGATCCGTACCAGCCGTTATGACAAGGAGCGGCTGCGGGTGGTTCTCGACCTGTATCAGCTGCAGGACTACAAGATCTTTGCCCTGGACGATCCGTTCCGTATCGTGATCGATGTCAAGGGGCCGCACCTGCCGGTCGGCCGCAAGTCGCAGCCGGAACTGCGCTCACGACCCGATCACCGCGACGATTCGATCGCGGGTATTCTCGACCAGGTCCCCGCGGTCGACAGGGCGCCGCTGCACGTCCCGCAGCATCAGGCCGGCAAGGGGATCAGGCTGATCGTGGTGGATGCCGGTCACGGCGGCAAGGATCCCGGTGCGGTGGGGCCGAACAAGGTTCTGGAGAAGGATGTGACCCTGCGCATGGCCAAATCGCTTGCCGGGCAGTTGCGCAAGGAGATGAACTGTGAAGTGCGCCTGACCCGTGCCGATGACCGCTATCTGACCCTGCGTGACCGGACCGCGTACGCCAACAAGGTCGGCGCCGATCTGTTTATCTCCCTGCACGCCAATGCCAGCACCAGTCGCAAGGCCTACGGGCTGGAAACCTATTTTCTCAACCTGGCCAAAAACAACCAGGCGGCTGCCGTGGCGGCGCGGGAGAACGGGACCACCCTGGAAGAGGTCGGACATCTGGAAGCGATCCTTTTCGATCTGATGGCGAATGCCAAGATCAATGAGTCGAGTCGCCTGGCCTCCGAAGTGCAAAAGGCGATGGTTCAGGGGTTGACGCCCCATTATTCGGATATCAGGGATCTCGGGGTCCGGCAGGGCCCCTTTCATGTGCTGCTGGGAGCGACCATGCCGTCGGTGCTGGTGGAAACGGCATTTATCAGCAATCCCCGCGAGGAGAAGCGCTTGAACAACAGTCACTATCAGCAGCGGGTCGCCGGCGCCATCGTGCGCGGTGTGAAGCGGTATGCGGCAACCCTGGAACAGGTTGCAGGCCAATGATCCTTACCCCTTATCGGGTTGCCGCCGAAAGCTATTTTCTTCCTGAACAGCTGGACAATCGTGAGGATTTTCAACAGCGGCGGGCCGAGCTGCTCAAGACGTCACGACGCTTTCTCGGTGAACAGACGCGGATCATCCGCGATCAGCATGAGCAGGGGGCCTCGGGAACCTGGGTGGTCGATGCCCTGACCTGCATGTACGATACCCTGGTCGGTTCTCTGTATCGGGCGGCGGCCGCCGATCAGGATGAAATCGATCTGACCGACTGCGCCCTGATCGCTCTGGGCGGCTACGGGCGCATGGAGATGAATCCGCGCTCCGATCTCGATCTGATGTTTTATTACGAAGTCGCCGGCAAGGCGCCGGCGGAACTGATTTCCGACCGGATGCTTTATCTGCTCTGGGATTTGAAGCTCGATGTCGGTTACAGCATCCGCAGCACCAAGGATTGCCTGGAGAACGCCGTGAATGACCTGACGGTCAGAACCGCGCTGCTCGACGCGCGATTTCTGGCCGGTTCCGCCCTGTCTTTCGCTCATTTCGAGAACACTGTCGCCAGGCCGATTCTGCACAACAACAGCCAGCAGTTCATCCGGCGCAAGCTGGAAGAGAACGATGAACGGCTGCGCAAATACGGGTCTTCGGTCTACGTGCTGGAGCCGAACATTAAGGAAGGCGAGGGCGGCCTGCGTGATCTGCACGCGGCGCTCTGGATTGCCCGGGTCAAGTTCAAGGCCGCATCATTGAACGACCTGCTGGTCAAGGGGGTGTTGACCGCACCCCAGGCCGAGGAATATCGAGCGGCGCTCGATTATCTCTGGCGGATTCGCAACCAACTGCACTTTCTGTTGCCGCGCAAAAATGATCAGATTCAGTTCGATCAGCAGCGACAGATCGCCGAATTCCTCGGTTATGTCTCGGATCGCAAGGCGCAGGCCGTCGAAAAGTTCATGCAGGACTTTTATACCCGGGCGACCGAGATCGAACATCTGGCCTCCACGCTGATTGTCAAGGCCACCCAAAAGGAAAATTCGCAGGTCGGGATGCTCGGTTTTTTCGTCCGGCGCAGTCTTGAGGACGGTTTTTATATCCTGCGCGGCGAACTCGGCATCAGCAATACGACCTTGCTGAAGGAGCAGCCGGCGTTGATCATGAAGGCGTTCGAGCTGACCCAGAAACATAACGCCAGGCTGAACTTTCCGCTCAAGCAGCTGATCCGCGAATGTCTTCCGTTGATCAACGACAAGGTGCGCCGTTCGCGGACCATGTCCGAAGCCTTTCTGCGGATCCTGCGCCACTCCAAGGGGGTCGGCCAGACGCTGCGGAACATGCACCATTTGCACGTCCTGCACCATTTCATTCCCGAGTTCAAGCGGATCTTCTGCAAGGTCCAGTTTGACGTCTACCATATCTATACGGTCGATATCCATTCGCTGTTTGCCGTCGAGGAGATCTGCAAACTGTGGGATGGTGATTATATCAACGAGTTCCCCCAGTTGACCCAGTTGGCGAAAGACGTCGAAAAGCACGAGCTGCTGCTGCTGGCGGTGCTGTTTCACGACATCGGCAAGGGGGAGGGCAAGGATCACTCCACCAAGGGCGCCTCGATGATTCCGACCATCGCCCGCCGGCTCGGCCTGAACCGCGAGGACACCCGACGCCTGCAGTTTCTGGTCCAGCATCATCTCGATATGACGCTCATCTCCCAGCGGCGCGATCTGAACGACATGAAGATGATTGCGCAGTTTGCCGAGCTGATGGGGATGAGTGAAAATCTGAAAATGCTCTACCTGCTGACCTTCGCCGATGTGCGTGCCGTCGGACCGGAGGTCTGGAGCAACTGGAAAGGACAGCTGCTGCAGGAGCTGTACGAGAAGACCTTCGATATCCTGGAAAAGGGCGATTTTTATCTGGAAAAACGTTCGGAAAAGGTCCGCAACCGCAAACGCAAAGTCAAGCGGATGTTGCTCGAAGAGTTTCCGGAAAGCCGGGTCAGCAAGACGCTCGGTAATCTCAGTACCCTCTACGTGCTCAGTTACCGCTCCAGGGAAATCGTCAACCACCTGCGGCTTTCCCTGGGCCGCGGCAAAAAATCTCTGGCGATGCAGATCGAGCAGCATCCCGAGGGGAAGTACACCGAAGTCGTTTTGTCGACGATCGACATGCCGGGGCTGTTTTCGCTGATTGCCGGGGTCATGTCCGCGCATGCGATCAATATTCTCGGCGCCCAGATCCACACCCGGCGCAACGGCGTGGTGCTCGATGTGCTGCAGGTCAACAGTCCGACCGGCGAAATGGTCACGGGGTCCGGAAAATGGAAACGCGTCGAGCAGGACCTGACCGGCGCCATCGAAGGGCGGGTTTTCGTCGAGGATCTGGTGGCAAAGCGCAAGGCGCCGACCTATCTGACGGCCCGCGAAAAGCCGCGCCGTCCCAATCGGGTTGAAATCGACAACGAGGTTTCCGAAAAATATTCGGTGATCGACGTCTTTGCCCATGACAAGGTCGGTCTGCTGTACGACATCACCCGGACGCTGAACAGTCTCGGTTTGTACATTGCCGTGTCGAAAATCTCCACCAAGGTCGACCAGGTTGCCGACGTCTTTTACGTACATGACATCTTCGGCCAGAAACTGTCGCTGCCCGAAAAGCAGGAAGAGGTTCGCAAGGCCCTGCTCGATCGCCTGAACGGTTCCGAAGGTTCCGCCGAAGCAGAGCATGATGGATAGTTTCGTCGATCTTTTCCTCAATTATCTTACGGTGGAAAAAGGCCTGGCCGCCAATACCCTGGAAGCCTATGGCCGGGATTTGTCACGCTACCTGAACTATCTGGACAGGGCGGGGATCAGCGCGCCGGACAACATCTCGCGCAGCGACGTGCTGCGCTACCTGGCCGGCTTGAAGCGGGAGGGCCTGGCGGCCCGCAGCCGCGCCCGCGCCCTCAGTTCGGTGCGGACCTTTCACCGCTTTCTGCGCCTGGAGAAACTGTCCGGCCAGGACCCGACGGCGCTGATCGAGGCGCCGCGGCTGCTGCGCCCCTTGCCGCATCTGCTTTCGCAGGAGGATGTTGAGCGACTGCTGGCCGGGCCGCGGGGCGATCAGCCGCTGGTCCGGCGCGACCGGGCCATGCTGGAAGTCCTCTATGCCACCGGAGTGCGGGTCTCGGAGCTGGTCTCGCTGCGGCTGTCCGATCTGAACCTGGAGATCGGCTGTCTGCGCGCTTTCGGCAAGGGGAGCAAAGAGCGGCTGATTCCGTTCGGCGAGGCGGCGCTGGCGGCGCTGACCGATTATCTCGCTGACGGCAGGGGTCGGCTCAACAAGCGCGAACAGGAACCGCTGCTTTTTCTCAACAGGAGCGGAAAAGGGTTGACGCGCCAGGGATTCTGGAAGATTCTCAAGCGCCGCGCCCTGGAGGCCGGCATCGTGCAATCGATATCGCCGCACATGCTGAGGCATTCCTTCGCCACCCATCTGCTGGAGAACGGCGCCGATCTGCGCGCCGTGCAGACCATGCTCGGCCATGCGGACATCTCGACGACCCAGATCTACACACATGTGATCAGGGAGCGTCTGCGGCAGGTTCATGAACAGTATCACCCGCGCGGGTGAAGCGACACGCGTCGTGCGTGATGTGACGAGACGACAATGACGAAGAGGACGTAATGAAGTATCTGGTTTTATTGGGTGACGGGATGGCGGATGAGCCGTTGGAGCAGCTGGGTGGGAAGACGCCACTGGACCATGCGGACACCCCGTTTATGGACCGGCTGGCGCGAAACGGCCGGATCGGACTGGCGGCGACGGTGCCCGAGGGGTTCCCTCCCGGCAGCGACGTGGCCAACCTGTCGGTGTTCGGTTATGACCCGCGGCAGTGCTACAGCGGCCGTTCGCCGCTCGAAGCGGCGAGCATGGGGGTTGCGCTCGGCCCGGACGATGTCGCCTTCCGGCTCAACCTGGTCTGGCTGGAAGCGCATTGCGCCAAACTGTACATGGGGGATTTTTCCGCCGGTCATATCTCCACCGCGGAAGCCGGCCAGCTGCTGGCAACGCTGCAGCAGGAATTGGGCGACGACGACTTTTCGTTTTATCCCGGCGTCTCGTACCGGCATCTGCTGGTCTGGAAAAACGGCAAGGAGCGGATGACCTGCACGCCGCCGCACGACATCAGCACCCTAAGCATCGAGAACTATCTGCCGACCGGCGACGGCGCCGCCGAGCTGCTTGATTTGACCAATTCAGCACAGATGCTGCTCAATACGCATCCGGTCAATCATGCCCGTCTGGCACGGGGTGAAGTGCCGGCCAATTCGATCTGGCTCTGGGGGCAGGGACGACGGCCGCGGATGAAGACCTATCGCGAGCTGTACGATCTCAGCGGCGCGGTCATCTCTGCCGTCGACCTGATCAAGGGGATCGGTCTGTGCGCCGGACTGGATATCATCGAGGTTCCGGGCGCCACCGGCTATCTGGATACCAATTACCGGGGCAAAGCGGAATACGCCCTGCAAGCGCTCAAGGAGCGGGACTTCGTTTATCTCCACGTCGAAGCGCCCGACGAAGCCGCCCACGGCGGGTTGCTCGATGAAAAGATCAAGGCGATCGAAGCCTTCGACCGCGAGGTGGTCGGCACGGTGGTGGAAAACCTCGCGCAGCTGGGCGACTGTCGCCTGCTGGTGCTGCCGGACCATCCGACTCCGGTCGCCAAACGGACCCATACCTGCGACCCGGTGCCCTACATTCTTTACGATTCGCGCGGCAACGTTCCGTCCGGAGCGGCGGGCTACAGCGAAGCCGAGGCGCTCAAGGCCGATTCCCTGATCGCCGGCTGCCGATTGCTGCCGACCCTGCTCGGCCGGGACTGAGCCGCCCGCAGCTCTTCACTCGTCAAGGAGCATCCGTGTCCCAGGTCAAATTCGTCAAACTGGAGCGTCCGGAGAAGGCCAAGCACCTCTGTCGGCTGGCCGAGCAGTTTTTCGCCGAAGGCAAGCGGGTGCTGATCACCGTTCAGGACGAAAATCAGGGCATTACCCTGGACCGCTTCATGTGGGTGTGGGACAAGGGGTCGTTTATTCCGCACGCCTACGACAACGGTTCCGTCGACTGTCTGGATGAGCCGATCGTCATCACCAGCGGAGAAGAAAATCCGAACGCGGCAGCGGTGCTGATTATGGGCAAACCCTGCAGTCTGAAGTTTGCCCGCCGTTTTGAGCAGGTCGTCGATTTTGCCGAAACCTACGACACGGCGCTGGCCGAACAGGCCCGCCAACGGTTTGCCGCCTATCGCAATGCCGGATTCAGGCCCCGCATGCTTGAATAACGGCGGACCGCTTAAGGGCCTTTCGCGCCGCGTCGGTCGGGCGGGAGCAGCAGCGCACGCGACCATTTATCAAGGAGAACAGTTGAAGGAGAACCCTTTGCAGTTGGAGAATATCTGCGTCGTTCTGGTTGAACCTCGGGGTCCGCGCAATATCGGTTCGGTCTGTCGCGCCATGTTGAACTTCGGTCTCAACGATCTGCGTCTGGTCAACCCGCAGACCGATCATCTGGGCCACGATGCGCGGCAGATGGCGGTCAGCGGCACCACGCTGCTGGAAGCGGCGAAACTCTTTTCCAGCCTTGAAGAGGCGCTCGCCGACCGGACCCTCAGCTACGGAACCACGCGCCGTTTCGGCAAGTATCGCGAAGGCTTGATCCATCCCGATCAGGCGGCCCGCCAGCTGTTGCCGGAAGCCGCCAGCGGCCGCGTCGCGCTGGTCTTCGGCCGCGAGGATAAGGGGCTGCATACCGCGGAGCTCGATCTGTGCCAGCGGTTCGTGACCATCCCCACCGATGAACGGCTTCCTTCCATGAACCTGTCGCAGGCGGTTCTGGTCTGTCTGTATGAAATCAGCAAGGCCCGCGGCGAGCAGGCGCAACTCAGCCACGGGCGCAAGCAGTTGGCCAGCGGTGAACGTGTGGAGCAGATGTTTCAGCATATGAAGCAGACCCTGACCGATGTCGGCTTTCTCAATCCGCAGAACCCCGACCATATCATGCGGGCCTTCCGCAGGATCTTCGGCCGCTCCGGTCTCAACGAGCGGGAGGTGCGGATTCTACAGGGGCTCTGGAGCCAGATGGATGCCCTGAAACTGCAGCTGGACGCCGAGTCCGACGCGGAACGTGGCGGCAGCGATGCTTGAGACGCCGCCGCTGCGCACCCTGCTGCTGGAGAACGGCATCAGCCTGCGCTTTTACGACGCCGGTAATCGCTACTTCGGGGACTTCCACCGGGTTCTGATCGTGGTTGAAGGGGTTGTCGATATGGGGACGGCCGCCTTGTCCGAGCAGCAAAGAGCCGCGCTCGCCGCTCTGCCGGACCCGGTGCTGTTCCGTCGCGACCTGGAACGGATGGGGGTCACCAGCGAGCGGCTCCGCGCTACCGCTTGCGAGTTGATCGACAGCTTTCTCGCCTCCGCCAGGGGCTATCTGGAGCGGCCCGATATGCCGGGACGGTTGCTGGAAAAACGGCTGGCCGACAAAAAGCGGCGGCGGTCCTTGCCCGGTCGTCATCGCTAGGCTGCGACAGGGCGCAGCCCTTGCCCGCGGAGCGGTCCCGGGTTGTGCAAACGGACATTTTTCTTGCAATGCCGGAACGGTTATGTTAGCTATAGGAAGATTTCCCGTAAGACTTTTGAAAGTGAGCCACCCGGCTCGCTTTTTTTATTATCAAGAGGTTGTTTCGTGGCGCAGTTGCTTGAACAAATTGAGGCGTTGACCCTGCCGATCATCGAGGATCTGGGTCTGGAACTGGTTGATCTGGAGTATCAGCGCGAGAGTCAGGGCTGGGTCCTGCGGTTTTTCCTCGACAAAGAGGGCGGCATCAATCTGGATGAGTGCGCCGCGGCCAGTCGCGAGATCGCCGGACTGCTCGATGTCGAGGATCTGCTCGACACGGCTTATCAGCTGGAAGTCTCGTCGCCGGGGCTCGAAAGGCCATTGAAGAAACTGGCCGATTACCGGCGCTTTGTCGGCCGCAAGGCGAAAATCAAAACGGTGGTCTCCTGCGATCCGGACGGGCGCGGCTACAACCGGAAAACCTTTGTCGGGGAATTGCAGGGGGGCGACGGCCATGCCATCCTGTTGCTGCAGACCGACAAGACCGGCGGGCAGGTCGTTTTCGACCTGGAGCAGATCGAAAAAGCGCATCTGGAATTCGATTTTTAAAGAGCCGGAGTTCGGCCATTAATCATCATGTCGTCCGGCCCGGCGCCGTTTGACAGACTATTTACAGAAGGGGTATGCAAGATGGTGGGCAATCTCAATCACATCATCGATCAGGTGGTCAAGGACAAGGGGATCAATCGAGAGGTTCTGGTCGAAGCTCTCGAATCGGCCGTGCTGTCCGCCGCCAACAAGAAGTTTCGCAATACACGCGATCTGGAAGCGCACTTCAACGAGGAGATCGGCGAAGTCGAGGTCTTTGAATTTGTCACCGTGGTCGACGAGGTGGTCGACTCCTACAAGGAGATCGATATCGAAGAGGCTCGCGAAATCGATCCGGATGTTGAAATCGGCGATTCGCTCGGAATGATGATGGAGGCCGGCAGCTTCAGTCGCATCGCCGCCCAGACCGCCAAGCAGGTGATTATCCAGAAAGTCCGTGAAGCCGAGCGTGAAGGTATTTATAATGAATTCAAGGATCGTATCGGTGAAGTTGTCAACGGCATCGTGCGGCGCTATGAGCGCGGCGACCTGATTGTAGATCTGGGCCGTGCCGAAGCTCTTTTGCCGAGTCGCGAACAGGTGCCCCGTGAGAACTATCGTCAGTCCGACCGGGTCCGAGCCTATATATCGGAAGTCAAGATGTCGGCCAAGGGACCGCAGATCATTCTGTCGCGGACCCATCCCGGTCTGCTGATCTCGCTGTTTAAATCCGAAGTTCCGGAAATCGCCGAAGGGATTGTCGAAATCGAGGCCGCCGTTCGCGAGCCGGGCAGCCGGGCCAAGATCGCCGTGGTTTCCCACGATATCGATGTCGATCCGGTCGGTGCTTGTGTCGGGATGCGCGGTTCGCGGGTCCAGAATGTCGTCTCGGAATTGCGTGGCGAGCGGATCGATATTATTCCCTGGTCGCCCGATATCGCCCGCTTCGCCTGTTCCGCACTGGCGCCTGCGGAAGTGTCGCGGGTCTATGTCGATGACGATAGCCAATCACTGGAAATCATCGTCCCCGACGATCAGCTTTCGCTGGCCATCGGCAAAAAGGGACAGAATGTCCGGCTTGCCGCCAAACTGGTCGGCTGGAAAATCGACATCAAGAGCGAATCCCGTGCTCTGGAGGAAGAGCAGGAAGAGCCTGCCGTCGAGGACGCCGAAGAGACGGCGCTCGAAGCTGAAGAGGTCGAGGCTTCGGCTGCAGCTGAAATCGAAATGCCGGAGGAAGAGGTTGCGCCCGAATCCGTCGCGATCGACTCTGCAGAGGAACCGGAGCAGGAATAGATTTGACCAGTCGTCGCAGCAGACAGCCGCAACGTACCTGCATCGCCTGTCGGCAGGTTGCCGATCAGGGTTCCCTGCTCCGCTACGTGTTGGGCCCGGATCGGCGGATTCTTGTCGACTATCGGCATAAACTCCCCGGACGGGGCGCTTATACCTGCATGAACAGAGCGTGCCTGGAAGCCGCTGTCAAAAGGAATCAGTTTCAGCGGACTTTTCGCGGTCAGGCCGAAACCCCCGCGGCGGAAAGTTTGGCCGATATGCTGAGCGGACAAATCAGGGCCCGGATCGAGGGGCTGTTGGGGATGGCCCGTAAATCGGGTCAGGTGGAGTCGGGGAGCAACGCGGTTCTCGGCAGTATGCGGCAGAACGGAAAGTTCGCCCTGGTGGTCCTCACAGAGGATATTTCTGAAAGTATCGGTGAAAAATTGACAACGGCTGCCGCACGACAGCGCATACCGGTTTTTAATATGCTGACGAAAAATCGTCTGGGACAGCTGCTCGGCAAGAGTGAGCGCAGCGTCGCCGCGATTGCCGCCGGCGCCCTGGCGGATGCATTGCTGGTTGAATTGCAGAGATTAGCACAAATGGTAAGGGAGAATTGATGGGTAACGTACGAGTATACGAACTGGCGAAAGAGATGGGGCTCGAGAACAAAGAGCTGCTGGCCAAGCTTGCTGAAGCTGGGGTAGAAGTCAAATCTCATGCGAGCTCGCTGAGTGATGAGGATTTGCAGAAGTACAAATCCTTCAATACGCCGACCGAAGAAAAAATCGAAGAAGCCCGCATCAAGCCAGGGCTGATCCGTCGTCGTAAGACCATCGTGCGCAAGCCTGCCGAAGAGCAGACAGCGCCCCCTGCCGCTGAAGAGACAGCTCCGGAAGCAGAGGGCGTGACGGCACCGCCCGAGCCGGAAAAAGCCCGGCAACCGGTGGCCGAAGCCGAGGCTGAAGTCGCGGCATCCGAGCAGGAGCCCGAAACGGCCGTTGCCGAAGCTCCGGCTGTTGAAGCTCCGGGCAAGAAGCCCGCCGCCGTGCCTGTCGCAGAGCAAAGCAAGCCGGCGAAGAAAGCCGCCAAGGCCGTTGAGGAACCGGCTGCGCCGGTGGAACAACCGGCCGCGCCTGCCGAGGAAGCGGAAGCGGCCGCACCTGCCGCGAAAGTCGTGGAAAAGGCGACCGCCAACCGGGCCAAGATCCTAGGTCGTGTCGAGCTGCCGACACCCGGCAGAGCGCCGGCGGGGCGCAGCCGCGGCGCTCGTCCCGAGCGTCCGGCCCGTCCCGGCGAACGCCCGCCGGCCCGTCCCGGCCAGGAACGCCCCGGTGAGCGGCCGGCCCGCCCCGGTGAGCGGCCGGCCCGCCCCGGAGCGCCGCCGACAGCCGCTCGCCTGCGGCCCGGCGCGGCACCGTCGATAGTTCCCACCGAGCCGATGCCCGAAAAGGACGGCGCGCGCAGCAAGAAGAAGAAAAAAGGGCGCCGCGGTCATGATACCGATGGCGAGAAGGACGGTATGGTTTCGCGGCGCGGACGCAGGGTCGAGGTTTTTGAACCCGGCCGCGGCGGACCCCGCCGGAAAAAGGGCGGAAAACAGTCCAAACAGATTCAGAAGACCGAAATCACCATGAGTAAGGCCATCAAGCGGGTGATCAAGATCAGCGATTCGATCACCGTCGGCGAACTGGCCAAGCGGATGGGCGTCAAGGCCAATGAACTGATTGCTGAATTGATGCGTCAGGGAACGATGGTGACCATCAATCATCCGCTCGACTACGAGACCGCCGCACTGTTGGCAACCGACTTCAAATATGAAGTCGAAAACGTCGCTTTCGATGAAGAGACAATCCTGGAGCATGTGCCGGTTGCCGAGAAAGACGAGAGCGAGTCTGATCTGGAATCACGGCCTCCGGTGGTGACCATCATGGGTCATGTCGACCACGGTAAGACCAGCCTTCTCGATGCGATTCGCGAGGCGAATGTCACCGCAGGGGAGGCCGGTGGCATCACCCAGCATATCGGCGCCTATGACGTTGAACTGGCCGGCAGGAAGATCACCTTCCTCGATACTCCCGGGCACGAGGCCTTTACCGCCATGCGTGCTCGCGGTGCAGGGGTTACCGATATCGTCATTCTGGTTGTGGCGGCAGATGACGGCGTCATGCCGCAGACCAAGGAAGCGATCAACCACTCCAAAGCGGCCGGCGTCCCGATCATTGTCGCGATCAACAAAATGGACAAGCCGGAGGCAAATCCCGAACGGGTCAAGCAGGAGCTGACCGAGTTTCAACTGGTCCCGGAGGAATGGGGCGGTGACACGATCTTCGTCGAGGTGTCGGCCAAAGCTCAGACCAACCTGGATTCCTTGCTGGAGATGATCCTGCTGCAGGCGGAAGTTCTGGAACTGAAGGCCAATCCCAACAAGCGGGCCAAGGGCTCGGTGGTTGAAGCACGTCTCGACAAGGGGCGCGGTCCGGTTGTGACGATCCTGGTTCAGGACGGTACGCTGAAAGTCGGCGATGCCATTGTCGCCGGACTGCATTACGGCCGGGTCCGCTCCATGACCGATGCCGCGGGCCGTACCGTCGCCGAGGCCGGTCCGTCCTTCCCGGTCGAAGTGACCGGCCTGGCCGGAGTTCCCGATGCCGGCGACCTGTTTCATGCGGTGGAAACGGAAAAGGCGGCGAAAGAGGTTGCCCAGCACCGTCAGCAGAAACAACGTGAAATCGATCTGGCGAAAACCAGCAAGGTCTCTCTCGATCAGCTCTTCGCCAAGATGCAGGAAGGTGTCGTCGAAGAGCTGCCGGTCATCGTCAAGGCTGATGTGCAAGGTTCCGTCGAGGCCGTGCGCGAGGCCCTGGAGAAGCTTTCCACCGATGCCTGCCGCTTGAGTGTCATTCACACTGCGGTCGGCGGTGTTTCCGAAAGCGACATCACCCTGGCCGCCGCCTCCAACGCGATCGTGCTCGGCTTTAATGTCCGGCCGGAAAGCAAGGCGAAGGCCCTGGCGGAGTCGGAGGGGGTCGATATCCGCCTCTACAGCGTTATTTACGATGCGGTCAACGATATCCGCGACGCCATGGAGGGGCTGCTGGCTCCGACCCTGCGCGAGAAGGATCTGGGTCGCGTCGAAGTCCGCGAAACCTTCCATGTTTCCAGGGTCGGCACCATCGCCGGCTGTTACGTCATCGACGGCAAGATTCAGCGCAATGCCCGGGCTCGACTGGTCCGCGACAGCGTGGTAATCTGGGAAGGGAAGCTGGACTCCCTCAAGCGCTTCAAGGATGATGTCAAGGAGGTCGGTATCGGCTACGAGTGCGGCATCAGCCTGGAACGCTACAACGATATCAAGGTTGGCGACATTATCGAAGCCTTTGAAATCGAAGAAGTCAAAACCACCCTCTGATGCCGGACAGGCCGGCGCGGGCGGGGAAAAGGTGTCAAGCCGATGGTGGTCGGAGTGTTGCGTCTCGATCTGATGCTGCAGGGCGTACAGAGCCTTAAGGAAAAACGCTCCCGGGTCAATAAGATTCTGGCCAGGATCCGCGGCATCTACCCGGTTTCCGCGGCTGAAGTCGGCCATCGGGATCTGCGGCAGCGCACCATGCTCGGCATATGTCTGGTCGGCAGCGACGAGGGTTTGATCCATACGCTGTTCATGCGTCTGGAAGAGGATTTGGCCGGCAGCGGTCTTCTGGATGTGCTGGATTCGGATGTGGAGTTGCTGCACTATGGAGATGAATAAAGTTTGAGCAAGTTCAGACCGGAACGTGTGGCGGAACAGCTGCACAAGGAAATATCCCAACTGCTGATGCAGGGGGTCAAGGATCCCCGGGTTGCCCTGGTGACGGTGACCGGCGTCGATGTCACCAGAGATCTGCGCCTGGCCCGTGTTTACTATACGGTGACCGGCGATGATCTGGAGCGCAAGGGTGCGGAAGAGGGACTGCGCAGCTCGGCAGCCTATGTCAGGCGTCAGCTCGGTCAGATTATGCGCCTGCGCTATGTCCCGGAAATCCGCTTTGAGTATGATCGGGCCGTCGCGTCGGGCCGGCGTATCGATGAGCTGTTGCGTCAGGTCAAGGACGATTTGATTGAAGATGATTCCGTCGATAGTTCAACAGATTAAGCAGGGGCAAAGCTTCCTGGTGACGGCGCATGCCGGTCCCGACGGCGATGCCATAGGTTCGACCTTGGGGCTGGCCCGGGCACTGCGCCAGATGGGCAAAGAGGTCGTGGCGCTCAACGTTGACGGTGTCCCGGAAACGTTCACTTTTCTGTCCGGATCCGGGCAGCTGGTCACCGAGCTTAAGCAGGACAGTTTTTTCGATGTCGCCTTTGTGCTCGATGCGGGAGATCTGCAGAGGGTCGGGGTGCCGGTCGCCGAGCATTGCCGGACGCTGATCAATCTCGACCACCACCCGCATTCCGATTTCGGCGATATCTGCTACCTCGACACCGCCGCCTGTGCCACCGGAGCGATGATCTATCGCCTGCTCAAGGCCTGCGATTTCGATCTGCGGCTGGATGTCGCCGAGTGTCTTTATGCCGCGATCCTTTCCGATACCGGCTCCTTCCGTTATTCCAACGCCGATCCTGAAGCGTTCGCCATCGCCGGAGACCTGGTCACGCTGGGCGTCGATCCCTGGGGGGTCGCCAGCCGACTCTTTGAAAGTCAGCCGCTGCAGCGACTGAAGTTGCTTGCGCTGGTGCTGTCCACCCTGGATGTTTCTCCCTGCGGAAAGTTTGCTTCGGTAGCGATGACCACCGATATGCTGGAAAAGGCGGGCGCAGGAGTCGAAGACACGGATGGATTTATCAATTACCCGCGTGCCGTGAACGGTGTTGAAGTAGCCGTCTTCTTTCGCCAGATCAGCGACGAAAAGACCAAGGTCGGCTTCCGTTCCCGGGGCGCGGTCGATGTCGGCGCAATCTCCAGGGAGCTGGGCGGCGGCGGTCATCACAACGCGTCCGGAGTGACCATCGATGGTCGCTTCGAACAGGTCTGCCGGCGTGTAGCGCTGCTTCTGCAGCAGCACTTTTCCCGGCCGGCCTGACCCCGCCCGTTGCGGTTTGACCTTTTCGCTCCGAACGACAACCGGTAGTGGCGCGCTGTGACCGCGCTGAAAATGACCCGGAATTCATGAACACGACCCGCCATAAGGAACCTCGGTAAACGATGCACGGTCTCTTTCTGATCGATAAACCGCAAGGCTTGACCTCGCACGATGTGGTCAGCCGGGTGCGCCGCATCTGCAGGACGCGCAAGGTCGGCCATGCCGGCACCCTGGATCCGTTGGCGACCGGCGTGCTGCCGGTAGCGGTGGGCAACGGCACCAAGGTTCTGCAATTTCTGCTGATTGCCGAAAAAAGCTACCGGGCCACCCTGCGGCTCGGCATCAGTACCGATACGCTCGACGCCGAAGGACAGGTGGTCGCACGCCAGGAGCTACCGGCCGACTGCGCCGCGCGCCTGCAGCGCATCCTGCCGGAATTTACCGGAACCATACAGCAGGTTCCGCCGATGTATTCGGCGCTGAAGAAGGATGGGGTGCCGCTCTATAAACTGGCGCGGCAGGGCCAAACCGTCGAGCGCGAAGCACGCACGGTGGAGATCGGCCGCCTGGATATCATTTCCATCGATCTGCCGGAGGTGGTGATTGAAGTCGACTGCTCCAAGGGGACCTACATCCGCACCCTGGCGCAAGATCTCGGCGACGCCGTCGGTTGCGGCGCGCACATCATTGCACTGCGCAGGCTCCGCAGCGGGCCGTTTGCCATCGAAGACTGCGTGACGCTCGAAGAGCTGGCCGAGCGGGCAACCGGCGGCAACCGTGGTCTTTTGCCGGTCGAGCAGGCGCTGGCCGGTTATCCGGCGGCGCGTCTTACGGCGGCGGCAGCCAGGAGTCTGGGTTTCGGGGTGCCGCCATTGCTTTCCGAAGTCGCTTCAGACGGGGAACCGCAGCCCGGCGGCCTGATCCGCTTGCTGGACGGCAACCGGCTGCTGGCGATGGCGCGCTACGCGCCGCACCGCGAGCGGGAAAAGCGCGGTGATTTCGAACTGGTTCGGGTTTTTCACGGGGTTTGAGCGCGGTCGAATATCTCTTTACAGCGGCACCTATCTGTGTTAAATAGCATTGCTCAACTGATGAATCATGATGTCAACTGCCGGCGTATCCGGCTTAGAGAATAAAAAAGGAGAATGCAGTTGCTTGGAACAGAGCGCAAACAGGAAATTATTGATAATTTTAAGCGGCATGAGGGTGACACCGGCTCCCCGGAAGTTCAGATTGCACTGCTGTCTGAACGGATCACCTACCTGACCGAACATTTCAAGACCCACAAGAAGGACCATCATTCCCGGCGCGGATTGTTGAAGATGGTCGGTCAACGTCGTCGTTTGCTTGACTATCTGATCAAGCAGGATATCGAGCGTTATCGCACGATTATCAAAGCACTCGGAATTCGCAGGTAGACAGGGCAGCATGTCCGCTCAAGCGGGCATGCTGCCTTTTGTCTTTTCATGATAGCTCTGGAGGCTGTCCGGAGAAAATAGCTAGCCGCTTCAGGCAGGTAGATATTTTCTCAGGCCACCCTCCAAGCTATTTTTTTTTGTTAGGCTTGTGAACGTTTCACGAACTGTCGAAACTTCAGAAAAAGGAGATCAGGTGATGGCCTATCACAAGGTAGAGGTTGAATTCAACGGACAACCGTTGACCATTGAAACAGGTAAGATGGCCCGTCAGGCAGACGGCGCTGTGGTGGTAACGTACGGCGAGACCAAGGTCATGTGTACCGTGGTCTCCGCCCGAAAAATGCGCGAAGGGCAGGATTTCTTCCCCCTGACCGTCAATTATCAGGAGAAATTCTTTGCCAGCGGCAAGATCCCCGGTTCTTTCTTCCGTCGCGAGCGTGGTACCAATGAGCGGGAAACGCTGATCTGTCGCCTGATCGACCGGCCGATGCGTCCGCTGTTCCCCAAGGGCTACATGTTTGAAACCCAGCTGATGCCGACGGTCATTTCCGCCGATCTGATCAACGATCCGGATACGCTGGCCATGGTTGCCGCTTCGGCTTGCGTGGAAGTTTCCGATATCCCCTTCGAGGGACCGATCGCCGCAGTGCGTGTCGGTCGTGTCGACGGCCAGCTGGTCGCCAACCCGACCCTTGAGCAGCAGGCGGCCAGCGATCTCGCAATCGTCGTGGCCGGTTCCCGCGATGCGGTGATGATGGTTGAAGGCGAGTCGAAGTTTCTCTCCGAGCAGGAGATGCTTGACGCCATTTTCTTCGGTCATGAGTCGCTGCAGCCGCTGATCGAAGTGCAATCCGAACTGGCCAAACTGGTCGGTGTGGAAAAGCGTCCCTTCGCCGTCGCCGTGGTCGATGAAGCGCTGAAAACCAGGGTCACCGAGGTCGCCGAGGCCAAGGTTCTCGAAGCCGTCCAGATCCGCACCAAGCAGGAACGCTATGCGGCTCTGGCCGACAATCGCGCCGCCGTGCAGGAGCTGCTCGCCGCTGAATGCGCCGGCCGTGAAGATGAAATCGCCACGATTCTCGGTTCCGTCGAGAAGCGTGTCGTACGCCAGATGGTCACCCGCGATCGCGTGCGGATCGACGGCCGCGACATGAGTACCATCCGGCCGATCAGCTGTGAAGTCGGACTGCTGCCCCGCGTTCACGGCAGCGCGCTGTTTACCCGCGGCGAAACCCAGGCGCTGGTAACCACCACCCTCGGCACCAAGACCGATGAGCAGCGCATGGATAATATCCAGGGCATGGAATTCAAGAATTTCATGCTGCACTACAACTTCCCTCCCTTCTGTGTCGGTGAAACCAGCATGCGCCTGTTCCCCGGCCGGCGGGAGATCGGTCACGGCATGCTGGCCGAGCGCAGCGCCGCCCAGATCCTGCCGAAGCATGAGGACTTCCCCTACACCATCCGCATCGTTTCCGACGTGCTGGAGTCGAACGGTTCCTCGTCCATGGCGTCCGTCTGCGGCGCGTCCATGGCGTTGATGGATGCCGGCGTGCCGGTCACCGAGCCGATCGCCGGCATCGCGATGGGTCTGATCAAGGAGGGTGATGACATCGCCATTCTGTCCGATATTCTCGGCGACGAGGATCACCTGGGCGACATGGACTTCAAGGTCACCGGTTCGGTCAAAGGCATCACTGCCCTGCAGATGGACATCAAGATTTCCGGTGTGACCAAGCAGATCATGGAGCAGGCGCTGGAGCAGGCCCGCGAGGGGCGCAACCACATCCTGGGCGAAATGGCCAAGGCCATCGAGGCCCCGCGCGGCGAACTTTCCCCGTATGCGCCACGGATCACCAGCATCAAGGTGAAAACCGATCAGGTCCGTACCGTTATCGGTTCCGGCGGCAAGAACGTGCGCGGCATTATCGAAGCGACCGGCTGTGCGATCGATATCCACGATGACGGAACCATCAATATTGCCTCCTCCGACGGTGAAGCCGCCAAGGCCGCCATCAAGATGATTCGCGACCTGACCCAGGAAGCCGAAGTCGGCAAACTCTATGAGGGAACCGTCAAGAAAATCATGGAGTTCGGCGCGTTTGTCGAAATCTACCCGGGCACCGACGGTCTGGTCCATGTCTCCGAACTCGACAAGGAGCGGGTCCGCAATGTCACCGACGTTCTCAATGAAGGTGATAAGGTCCTGGTCAAGTGCATCGGTGTCGATCGTCAGGGCAAGATCAAGCTCTCCCGCAAGGAAGCGCTCGGTCAGACGCTGCCTGACGGCGAGTAAGACAGGTCTGGCGACATGTTCGAGAAAACCACACTGACCAACGGCATCCGGGTCATCACGGAACGGATGCCGGAACTTCATTCGGTAAGCGTCGGTATCTGGGTGAAGACCGGCTCAAGGCACGAAGATCTGTCCTTGGGCGGGATCTCCCATTTTCTCGAACACATGCTGTTCAAGGGGACAAAAAACCGTTCCGCGCGTGACATCGCCAAGGAAATCGATTCGGTCGGTGGAGTGCTGAACGCCTTCACCGACCGAGAATTCTGCTGCTATTACGCCAAGATTCTCGGCGACAAACTCCCCAAGGCGATCGACCTCCTGTCCGATCTGCTCCTTAATTCCGTATTCAATCCTGAGGAAATCGAGAAGGAACGCAAGGTTATTCTTCAGGAACTGCATATGATCGAGGATTCCCCGGACGATCTGGTCCATGATCTGCTCAGTGAGTCGATCTGGCGCGGCCACCCGCTCAGCCATGCGGTGATCGGGCGGGTGCCGACGGTGAACCGGATCATGCGCGACGACCTGCTGCGCCTGCTGGGCAGCAATTATCAGGGCCGAAACCTGCTGGTCTGTGCCGCCGGTGCTGTGGATCATCAGGATCTGGTGGCGCAGGTTGAGGCAGCCTTCGACTCGGTTCCTTGCGGCGCGGCGCTGCCGGACAGTCCGGCGCCGGTGCATAATGCCGCTCTCAAGGTGACTGAAAAGGATCTGGAACAGGTCCATCTCTGTCTCGGCTGCCGGGGCGTTGCGCAAAATCATCCGGATCGTTTCGCCATGAACCTGATCAACAGTCTGCTGGGCGCCAGCATGAGTTCGCGATTGTTCCAGACCGTGCGCGAAGAACGCGGCCTGGCCTATTCGATCTACAGTTATCTCAACAGCCATTCCGACGTCGGTTCGCTGATCGTTTACAGCGGAACCTCTCCGGAAGAGCTTCCGCAGTTGCTCGATGTGACCCTGGAACAGCTCCGCAGCCTGAAAAACCATCCGGTTGACGATGCGGAACTGCAGAGAACCAAGGAACAGTTGAAAGGCGGCCTGCTGCTCTCTCTGGAAAGCTCCGATAACCGGATGTCCCGACTGGCCAAGGGCGAAATACTCCTGGGCCGACAGTACGGCATCGATGAGATTATCAGGCAGATCGACCGGGTGACGCCGGCGGCAATTCAGGAGCTGGCGAACGACTTGTTTGTCGACGGCAGCCTGAACCTGCAGATGGTCGGCCGCGTCGATTCCGGACAATTTTCCGGCAATGCCCTGTCGCTCTCCTGACAAGTCGGTTTACGTGATGCAACAACCACGAGTACGGGTCAAAAAACTGCAGAGCGGCGCGCAACTGCCGCGTTATATGACCGAGCTGGCCGCCGGGCTGGACATCCACGCGCTGCTGCCGCAACCGATCCGGCTGCAGCCCGGAGAACGCTGTCTGGTGCCGACCGGGATCGCCATGGATATTCCGCCCGGGTTTGAAGTTCAGGTGCGGCCCCGCTCCGGACTCGCCATCAACCACGGTGTGACTCTGGTCAATACTCCCGGAACCATCGATGCGGATTACCGCGGCGAGATCAGAGTGATTATGATCAACCACGGCCGGGACGTTTTTACCATCTCTTCGGGGGATCGCATTGCGCAACTGATCGTCGCCCCGGTCTGCCGGGCCGTTCTCGAGGAGGTGGCGGAACTGTCCGCGACAGTCCGCGGCAGCGGCGGCTTCGGACATACCGGCAGCGGCGGGGAAGCCCATGACTGAGCGGCCCGATCCCGCAACGCTGCTCGAATTTCCCTGTCACTACCAGTTCAAGGCGGTCGGCATGGCCGGTGATGCGTTCCGGGACGCGGTGGTTGCGACCATAGCGCACCATGTCGCGGTTGCCGCCGATGCCGTGCGGAGCAGACCCAGCGGCAAGGGCCGCTATCAGTCCGTTTCGGTGCTGGTGACGCTGCACAGTTTTGCGCAACTCAAAGATATCTATGCCGGTCTGCGGCAGGTCCGGGGCCTGAAGATGCTGCTGTAAGCCGAAAGGAGGACGCGATGTTCATCAGAATCAATCCGGAGAATCCTCAGGAGCGTTTGATCAAACAGGTCGTCGACTGTCTCAAGCGCGGCGGCGTGATCGTCTATCCGACCGATACAATCTATGGTCTTGGCTGCGATATTTTTAATCGCAAGGGGATCAAGAAGATCTATCAGATCAAGCAGCGCGAAGCGCGCAAGCCGTTCTCCTTTATCTGCAGCGACCTGGCCGAAGTCGCCAACTATGCCCAGATCAGCAACTTCGCTTTTAAAATCATGAAGCGCTACCTGCCGGGCCAATTCACCTTTGTCGTCGAGGCCACCCGCATCGTTCCCGATGCCCTGATTACCAAACAGAAAACGGTGGGCATCCGGATTCCGGCGAACCCCATTGTGCAGGCGATCGTTCGCGAACTGGGGCACCCCCTGGTCACCACCAGCGCCAATCTGTCCGGAGCGGAAACCCCGCAGGATCCGCAGGAAATCGAGAACGAGCTGGGGCGGATGGTCGATATGGTGGTCGACGGCGGAATCCTGATGTCCGAGGGCTCGTCGGTGATCAGCCTGCTGGACGACCGGATCGAGATCCTGCGGCAGGGCAGCGGCGACACCTCCTGGATCGAACAGGGATAACCATGGCCGACAAGATTTTGACGATCGCCTTTTATCAGCGCGCCTGGCCGCGCAGCGACTGGAGCTACCGCTTCCCGCAGGAGGGGTTGAACGCGCTTCTGCGGCAGCTTGCCCTGGAACTGGAAGCGTTCGGCGTCACCGTCACAACCAGCGATGAGGACACCATCATCGCCGTCAACGGCTATACCGATCTGCTCAATTCCATCCGGCTGCGCTATCCGGCTTCCGGACTCGGCAATGTCTGTCTCGGCCACGTGATCGGCAGCAGCCCGCACGCGGATCTGCTTGAGGATCTGCGGCGCGGCGTCAACCGGGTGGTTTTCGCCCCCGAGACTGTCGAGCCGGACGGCAGCGACAAACAGGTCTGCCACAACTGCGGCTGCGGCTGTTGAACAGTTACCGGCACCAACAAAAAAATCCCGCCCTGGACAGGGCGGGATTTTTTTTGTTGCCAGCGCCGGCGCCGGCGCGGCCGGCTCAGGTGAAGTTCAGTTTCCGGTCGAGATCCATGGAGCGGGACACCCGCTTGGCGTCATCGAGCGTGATCAGATTCTGTTTACAGAGTTGGATCAGGTGCTGGTCGAGGGACTGCATCTGATACTGGGCGCCGCCCTTTTCGATGTGCTGCTCGATATCGTCGAGATTCCCCTCGCGGATGCAGGCCTGAATCGTCGTTGTCGCGCGCATCACTTCAACCACCGGAATGACCCGCTCGCCGCTCTTGTCCTTGAGCAGGCGCAGCGACACCACACCGACCAGGATATCCGCCAGCCGCTGGCGGATGATCTCCTGGGATTCGGGCGGGAAGTTGCCGATCAGCCGGTTGATGGTCGATGACGCATTCTGGGTATGCAGGGTCGACAGCACCAGGTGGCCGGTTTCCGCAGCCTTGAGACAGCCGTCGATGGTTTCCGCGTCCCGCATCTCGCCGACCATGATCACGTCAGGGTCCATGCGCATGGCGGAGCGCAGGGCGGTGCTGAAGTTGTCCGTGTCGATACCGACTTCCCGCTGGATGATACAGCTTTTGCTGGAGGTGAAGAGGAATTCGATCGGATCTTCAATGGTGATGATGTTGTGGGTGAAGTGCTCGTTCATGTAGCGCAGCATGGCTGCCAGGGTCGTGGACTTGCCGTTGCCGGTCGGTCCGGTGACCAGGATCAGTCCGTTCGGCGCCTTGACCATCTCCGCCAGAACCGGCGGCAGTCGCAACTCCTGAAACGTTCCGATCGACGGCGGGATAACCCGCATGACCACGCCGAAATGTCCGCGTTGGCGAAAAATGCTGACCCGGAACCTGCCGCCGCTGGCGATCGAATAGGCGGCATCGATCTCCTTGAGGTCATCGGTCAGCGGTTTTTTGTTCTGCTCAAGAATCCTGCTGACGATAAATTGGGTGTCCGCGCCGGTCAGCTTCGGCAACTTGGAGCGGAGCAGTTGCCCGCGTCCCCTGAAAAAGGGCGGATTGTCCACTTCAAAATGAACATCCGACACTTTTTTATCAAAAGCAATTTCCAGAATTTGCGCAAAGGTTTTCAAGTCCATGGGTGGCCCCTTTACAAGGTTCGCTAGTGAATAATATTATTTTTTCAGTTTTTCGAGCTGCTTGAGATAAAACGAATTTTCCAGCGCCAGACTGGCCAGATCGGCCAGCACCACCAGCGGTTCCAGGTGCAACGGCTGGGCTTCCTTGGTTCCGTAATCACCGTAAATCAAAGCGATGGTCCGGCCGCGATTCTTGATCGGCAGCAGGATAATGTTCGGACTGTGCGGCGCGCTGATCTCCGAGTAGAGATATCTGCTCAGGGTCTTGTCGTCGTTGCTGCCGTAATACGGTTTGCCGGCGCCGACCACGTCGTTGAAGATGGAGCCGGCCGTCAGGGGGATGCGGAACTGCAGTGCCCTGGTGGTGTCGACGCCAGTGCCGATGCCCCGTTCCGCAATCAGCGACGACTGGTTGAGAATCAGGGTTATGGAGCGATCGAAAACCCCGGCGACCGCCTGCAGCAGCGAATAGGAAATATCCCGCGCTTCGGTCAGATTCTGAATGTTGGCGAT
>DASWJX010000116.1:0-10157 GCA_036396915.1 Geopsychrobacteraceae bacterium
GATTAGCCCCTCTTTTGCGGCGCAGCAATCCCTTTCCTGCGAGATGGCGACCCGCCGGCGCCCGTAGCCGCCGGCGGGTCGCGGCAGTCCGATCTCTCAGCGCACCGCGGGCGCCGGGTTGCGTTCCGGCGCCGGATCGCCTGCCGGCGGCTTGGCGTCCGACTCGATCTTGCGGAACGGATCGGGGATCGAGTAATCGACCGTCTCCGGGTGATGCTCGAAAATCGGGAAGTAGCGGGCGATCAGCACGAAAAACAGGATGTGCCCGGCGATAATGCCGATGGTCACCAGCGACTCGATCAGCGACGGATAGTAGATCTGGGCGGGATCCATCATGCCGAACATCGAAACGTTGAAGCGGTTCAGCACCAGGCCGAAGATCACCAGGCAGGCGGCAATCACCCGCCGCCGGTCGTTTTCGCGCACCGATTTGCGGGCGAACATGAAAAACGGCAGCACGAAACCGAGCCCCAGCTCAAGGAAGAACGACAGCGTCAAAGCCGGGCTGTCGAAAAACGGGCCGTCGCTCAGCGCGAACAGGCTGAACAGGCGCACACCGAGATAGAGCCCCAGACTCCAGGGCAGAATCCGCGCCAGGGTGCGCAGCAGAACCCCTTCGTTCGGCTGCCCCATCCACTTGTGGCAGGCGCTCGCCTCGATGATGATGATGCACATGCCGGTACAGATGGCGCTGATCCAGAACAAGAGCGGCAGCAGCGGGTTGTACCAGAGGTTGTGCAGCTTGTCGACGGCGATCAGGAAAAAGGTGCCCAGCGTCGACTGATGCAGGGTGGAAATCGCGGCGGCCGCCACCACCAGCGGCATCTCGATCCAGCGCAGCAGGCGCAGCGGCAGGTGCAGCCCGAACCTTTCGCAGACCGGCGACAGAAACTCGAGGAAGAGGACCGTGGTGTAGGCCGCCACGCACAGCGAGACCTCGAACATCGGCGAATGGACGTTCCAGTAGCGGAACACGTGCCAGCCGCGCTGCGGCTGCCCCAGATCGAGCAGCAGACCGATGGAGACCAGCGAATAACCGAGGAAGCCGGTGACGATCGCCGGCCGCACCAGCGGTTCGAGTTTCTTGATGCCGAAACAGTGGACGATCGCCCCGAGGGTGAAGGCGCCGGCGGCCAGCGGCACCGCGGTGACGACGTCGAAAGAGATCCACAAGCCCCAGGGGTAGGTATCGTTCAGGTTGGTTGTCGCTCCCAGTCCGAAGACGAAACGGACCAGGGAAGCGGCGACTCCGATCACAACCAGCAGGATCATCATCTTGATGAACCAGTGGAATCCATTAACTTCATTGGCAATACGACGTGCAGCGGTCATTGCTGTTCCTCCTGCGGCTCAGTGGCGGCCGGTTCGGCCGGCTCGGTCCGGTTCTCCTGCTGTTGTTGCTCCCTGTTGAGCCGGTCGCGCCGATGGGTGATCCAGGAGAGCGCCGAAAGCCCGCCGCCGACCGACAGGAAGATGCCCGGCACCAGCCGCAGCGCCTGCCAGGTGTATTCGGGGAGCGGCCGCAGGGTCACCGGCTTGAAGCCGAGTTCGTCGAACGGCAAGGAGGTCAGGTAAATGACACTGGTCCCCCCCGCTTCCTCCTTGCCGTAGACCTTGTTGATATAGCGATCCGGGTAGCGCGACAGCCGCTGTTCGGCCAGTTTGATCATCGCGTCGCGCGGGCCGTAGCTGATCGCCGTCGGGCAGGCGGTGGCGCAGGCCGGTTGCAGCCCTTCTTTGACCCGGCTGTGGCAGCCGGTGCACTTCTTGACCAGCGGCAGCCCCTTGCTCCACTCGTACTTGGGTACGCCGAAGGGGCAGGCGACCATGCAGAAACGGCAGCCGATGCAGCGCTCGGCCGCGTAGACGACCGGTCCTTCGGCGGTTTTGCGAAAGGCGCCGACCGGGCAGACCGAGGCGCAGGCCGGGTCGTTGCAGTGCATGCACATCTCTTTGTAGAAGGCGAACTCGTTCTGGCCGTTTTTCCGGTAGTCGCGGAACTTGATCCGGGTGAAGGTGTATTCCGACATCGCCGGCGGATTCTGATAGCCTTCGCCGCTGAAAAACTCGGTTTTTTCCGCGTCGAGCTGATTCCACTGCTTGCAGGCCACCTGACAGCCGCGGCAGCCGGTGCACTTGGTCATGTCGATCAGGAAGGCTTGGTTTTTTGAGGAGTCGACTTTACTCATGATTTAATCCCCCCTTTCTCGATATTACAGAGGAATGCCTTGTATTCCGGGATACTGGTGTTGGCGCAGCCGACCGCGGCGGTCAGCATGTTGGCGCTGCCGCCGGTGGCCAGGCCGTTGAAGCCGAAGTGCCAGGGCAGTCCGACCTGCTCGACCATTTTGCCGCTGACCCGCAGCGGTTTGATCCGCGAGGTGACCAGGGCCCGCGCCTCGATGGAACCGCGTGCCGAAGAGATGGTGACCATGTCGCCGTTTTTCAGACCCTTCCAGGCGGCCATCTCTTCACTGATCTCGACGAACATGTCGGGCACCAGCTCCACCAGCCAGGGCAGGTTGCGGGTCATCGCCCCGGCCTGCCAGTGTTCGGAGACCCGGTAGGTGGTGCCGATATAGGGATACTTGCCGCTGTTGTCGATCTTGCCGGGGATCGCCACCGCCGGATTGCTCTGCTGCGCGGTCATGGCGTTGGCCACCGGGCTTTCCATCGGCTCGTAGTGCTCCGGGAAAGGGCCGTCGGCCAGTTCGGCGGCGAACAGCCGGCCGTAGCCTTCGGCGGTCATGATGAACGGGGCCTTGCTGCCGTCTTCGCTCATCGGCACCCAGCCGCCGTCGGGAACATCGCCTTCCCACTTGCGGGTCAGCCGGTTCCAGCTGATCACCGGTTTTTTCGGATTCCACGGCTTGCCGTTCAGATCGACCGAGGCGCGGTTGTAGAGCACCCGGCGGTTGACCGGCCAGCACCAGGACCAGTTGTGGTAGAAGCCCATGCCGCTCGGGTCGTCCTGGCCGCGGCGCTGCATCAGGTTGCCGGCTTCGGTGTAGGAGTTGCAGTAGAGCCAGTTGCCGCTGCTGGTCGAACCGTCCGCCTGCAGGTAGGCAAAACTCGGCACCTGCTGCCCCTTTTTGAACGACTTGCCCTTGATCACCGTATCGCGGGTGAAGCGGCCGTTGCACTCGCGGGCCACCAGATCGATATCCGGCTCGTGGCCGTCGCCGTAGCTCCAGTCGAGATCCAGGATCGGGCCGGGGAAGGTGCCGTCCTTGGCGTAGAGTTTTTTCAGGTTCTTGACCCACTGATCGACGATAAAGGCATCGCTCTCGGCATGGCCCGGCGGCTCGACCGCCTTGTAGCGCCACTGGGCCCAGCGTCCCGAGTTGGAGATACTCCCCTCCTTCTCCACCGACGAGGCGGCCGGCAGCAGGAACACCTCGGTGTCGATGGTTTGCGGATCGACGCCGGGGCGCTTCCAGAACACCGAGGTCTCGGTCTCCCAGAGATCGGCGGCGACCATCCATTTGAGGCTGTCCATGCCGTTGGCGATGGCCCCGGCGTCGGGACCGCCGACGATCGGGTTGGTGCCCATGCAGACCAGCCCTTCGAAACCGCCGGTCTGCAGCCGCTCCATCAGCTTGATAAAGGAGTAGTTGCCGCTGCGTTTCGGCAGGTAGTCGTAGCAGAAATCGTTCTGTTCGGTGGCCGCGTCACCCCAGTAGGCCTTGAGCAGGCTGGCCAGGTACTTGGGGGTATTGCTCCACCAGTTGGCGCTTTGCGGATCGTTGCTCGTGGGCGTCCACTTCTTGTTGTAGGCGGCCAGATCCCGGTTGTCGAAAGTCGGCACCTTCAGGTAGCCGGGCAGGATGTGGTAGAGGATCGCGTAGTCGGTCGACCCTTGCACATTCGACTCGCCGCGCAGGGCGTTGATGCCGCCGCCGGCCAGGCCGATATTGCCGAGCAGCAGCTGCAGCATGGCGTAGGAACGGACGTTCTGGGTGCCGTGGGTGTGCTGGGTGGTGCCCATGGCGTACATGATGGTCGCCACCCGGTCCGGCGTGCCGGTACTGCAGAAGGTCCGCGCCACCTCCATGTAATCCTGGATGGCGGTGCCGGTGATCTCGCAGACCTTCTCCGGGGTGTAGCGGGTATAGTGCTGCCTGAGCAGCTGGTAGACGCTGCGCGGATGCTGCAAACTGTCGTCGCGCAGCGGGTTGCCGTCCTTGCCGAGCTGGTAAGCCCAGCTGTCTTTTGCGTAGCTGAAGCTGTCGGCATCGTACCCGGAGAACAGGCCGTCGTTGAACTCGAAAGCCTCACCGACCAGAAAGGCGGCGTTGGTGTAGTTGACCACGTAGTCCTTATGGATCAGATCGTTTTTCAGCACATAGTTGATCAGACCGCCGATAAAGGCGATATCGGTGCCCGGCCGCAGCTGGGCGTAGCTATCCGCCTTGGACGAGGTCCGGGTGTAACGCGGGTCGACGGAGATCAGCCTGGCGCCGTCGTCCATCGCCTTTTCCACGTACTTGAAGGAGATCGGATGATTCTCCGCCGGGTTGGAACCGATGCACAGAATGACATCGGCATGCTGGATATCGATCCAGTGGTTGGTCATTGCTCCGCGACCGAATGAGGCTGCCAGACCGGCAACTGTGGAGCTGTGTCATATGCGCGCCTGGTGTTCCAGGTAGCCGACCCCCATGGCGCGGGCGAACTTGCCGAGCAGATAGCACTCCTCGTTGTCGAGCGCCGCGGCGCCGAGCATCGCCATGCCGTCGTTGCGGTTGACGGTGTACATCTCGCCGTTGATTTTTTCCTGTGTGACGAAGTTGCGATCGCGGGTCTCCTTCATCAGTTTGGCCATGCGCTGCATCGCCCAGTCCCAGGACTTCTCTTCCCACTTGTCGCTCTTCGGCGCCCGGTACTGCACCTTGGTCAAGCGGCGCTCGTTGTTGGCCACCTGAAACAGGGCGCTGCCCTTGGAACAGAGCGAACCCCGGTTGATCGGATGCTCCGGATCACCCTCGATATTGACCACCTTGCCGTTCTCGGTGTGCACGATCATCCCGCAACCGACCGCGCAATAGGGACAGATCGTGGTGCTGGTCCGCAAGCCCCTGGTGCGCAGCTCCTCGCCCGGCAGATCGGCCCGGGCCGGTTTACCGGTGACCGCCAGGGCTCCGGCCGCCACGCCGCCGCCCTTGAGAAAATTTCTTCTGGAAATACCCATACCGTACTCTCTCCTTTGTTGAATAACCGGCCGTCAACCTGGACGGCCATGACAGACTGGAGGGGGTGGATTGGCAACAGTTATGCCAAACCGTTTTCCGCGGTCGGCAAAACTCCGTTTTTCCTGTTAAAACAGGACGATGTGAAACCGCGATTCTTCCCGGCCGGATTTCGGTATACCGATGGCGATGGGTCATTTCTTCCCGACTGTATACAAACGACCCACTTTTGCGCCGCCGCGAAAACGGCTTTCAAAAAAGCGCTTTTTCTGTTTACATAGCCGTTGCCGGGCATCTTGCTGCGAGGATAATCGATGGAAGAAAAGATACTGATCTGTGACGACGAAGAGGGGATGCGCCTCTATCTCGGCAAAATTCTGCGCAACTGGAATTACCGGGTTGAAAGCTTCGCCGAGCCGGAGCTGCTGCTGCGGCGGGCTGCCGAGCCGGACGCTTGCGGCGACCTGCTGCTGCTCGATATCAAGATGGCGCAGCTGGACGGAATCGAGGCCCTGCGGCGGATCAAGCAGCTGCGCCCCGACCTGGCGGTGATCATGATGACCGGCCACGGCACCATCGAATCGGCGGTGGAAGCGATGAAGCTGGGGGCCTACGACTACCTGACCAAACCCTTTCCCCAGGAAAAACTGCTGGCCATGGTCCGCCACTGCCTGGAAGCCCGCCAGCTGCGGGAAGAGAACAGCATTCTGAAGCGAGAGCTCAAGGAACAGCAACAGCCAGCCACGCCGATCTTCCGCAGCCGCAGCTTCGGCGACGTCTACCGGATGGCCCTCGATGTGGCCGAGAGCGATGCGGCGATCCTGATTTTGGGCGAGAGCGGCACCGGCAAGGAGCTGATCGCCGGCTCGGTCCATTACGCCAGTCCCCGGGCGGACAAGCGCTTTCTCACCGTCAACTGCGCCGCCCTGTCGGAAAACCTGCTCGAAAGTCAGCTGTTCGGCCATCTCAAGGGCGCCTTTACCGGCGCCATACAGACCCGCAAGGGGCTCCTCGAAGAGGCCGACGGCGGCACCCTGTTTCTCGACGAGATCGGCGAACTCAGCCCTTCACTGCAGGCCAAGCTGCTGCGCGTGCTGCAGTTCGGCGAACTGCTGCCGGTCGGCGCGACCAGGCCGCGCCGGGTCGATGTGCGTTTTCTGTCGGCGACCAACAAGGACCTGCAACAGGAGGTGGCCCGCGGCAACTTCCGTGAGGACCTCTACTACCGCATCAACGTCATCAGCCTCCAGCTGCCGCCGCTGCGCGAACGCAGCGAGGACATCGCCCCGCTGGCCCGGCATTTTCTCGACCGGATGGCCCACAAGTTGCGCTACCCGCTGCCGGATATCGAACCCGCCGCCATGGCGGCGATGCAGAACTATCGCTGGCCGGGCAACGTCCGTGAGCTGGAAAACGTCATCTGCCGCTGCGCCATCCTTTCCCGCGGCAAGCCGATCGGCAGCGACCTGCTGCCCTTCAAGATCGATCCGCCGGGGCAGCGCCCGCCGGCCGGCGGCACCCCGTTCAGCCTGCGCGACGCCGAGCGCTCGCAGGTGCTCCGCGCCCTGGAGCAGACCGGCTGGAACAAGAGCCGGGCCGCGCAACTGCTCGGCACCTCAAGGAAGACCCTCGATCGGAAAATCCGGGAATACGACCTCACCCCCGAGTCGACCGGCGACTGATGCACTCCGCTTGCGAAAAAGGCCTGTCCATCCGCGGCAAAATGACCCTGGCGGCCCTCATCCCGCTGCTGACGATTTTGCTGCTGGTCGCCATCGCCGCGTTCTATCTGATCAATGCCTGGATTGTCGGCAACACCCAGCAACAGGTCCGCCATGACCTGAGCGCCGCCCGCGAAGTGCTGCATCACGAAGAAATGCGCATCAGGGACGTTGTGCGCCTGACCGCCCATGCCACCCGTCTCGGCGAAGCAGTCGCCGGCGCCGACCTGGCGACGGTTGCCGACCAGCTCGAAACCCTGCGGCGCCGCGAAGGGCTCGACCTGCTGACCCTGACCGACGGCCGGGGCCGCATGCTGCGGCCGGACGGCGCGGCTGCCGCCGGGCCGCCCCTGCCTTTTGTCCGGCAGGTTCTCCAGGGCGCGGAATTTTCCGGCGCGGTGCTGTTCAGCCCCGACCAACTGCAACGGGAAGGAGCGGCGCTGGCCGCGCGCGCCCGGATCCCCCTCAAGCAAGCTGCGGCAACAGCGGAACGCCGGGGCATGTTGCTGATCGGCGCCGCTCCGCTGCTGAACCAACAGCAACAGGTGATCGGCTGTCTGTACGGCGGCGTCCTGCTCAACGGCAACCTGCCGCTGGTCGATCGGATCAAAGAGGTGGTGTACGGCCAGAAGCTCTACGAGGGGACCGAGGTCGGCAGCGCGACCATCTTTCTCGAAGGGCTGCGGGTGGCGACCACGATCCGGCTGGAAAACGGCGAGCGGGCCCTGGGCACGCGGATTTCCCGGGAAGTGGCCGGGGCCGTGCTGCAGCAACAGGAAACCTGGCTGGCCCGCGCCAGGGTGGTCGACCAGTGGTATCTGACCGCCTACGAGCCGATTATCGGTCCGGGCGGAAAGCCGCTCGGCGTGCTTTATGTCGGTCAGCTCGAAGAGCCGTTCACGGCCCTGAAACGAAAAATAGCGTTGCTGCTGCTCGCCCTGCTGCTGCTCGGCAGCGGCCTGGGCTTTCTGCTCAGTCTCGCGATCGCCGGCCGCCTGTCCCGTCCGCTGCTCGAATTGTCCGCCTCGGCGGAACGGGTGGCCGCGGGGGATACCGACATCGTCCTGCCGATTTCCAGCCGGGACGAAGTCGGCCTGCTCACCGCGACCTTCAACCGGATGACCGCGACCCTGCGCGAACGGGACCGGCGCCTGCTCGGCCTGAACCGGAAACTCGAAGACAAGGTCCGGCAGCGCACCACCGAACTGGAAGAGAAAAGTTTGCAGCTCATCCGGGCCCAGGAGGAACTGCTGCGCAACGAAAAGCTGGCCGCCATCGGCTCGCTGGCGGCCGGCGTGGCCCACGAAATCAACAACCCGACGGCCATCATCCGCGGCAATGTCGAACTGCTGCAGATGGAACTGGGCCGCGGGGCGCCCGGCCGGGAAGAGGCCGACGAAATCATGAAACAGACCGAGCGGGTCTCCCTGATCACCCAGAATCTGCTCAGTTTCGCCCGCGAACAGATGATTCATCCGCAGCAGGTGCAGCTCAACAGCCTGCTGGAAGAGATCCTGAGCCAACTCAGCCATCAGGTGACCATGAGCGGGGTCCAACTACGGCAAAGCCTGTGCGCCACGCTTCCCGAGGTGGAAGGGGACCGGGAACGGCTGCGGCAGGTCTTCACCAATATCCTGCTCAACGCCGTGCAGGCCATGGCGGGTCAGGGCACCCTGTCCCTGGGCACGCTCTTCGATGAGCGTGAAGTGCGGGTGACGATTGCCGACAGCGGCCCGGGGATCGCAAGCGCAATCCGGGAAAAGATCTTCAACCCCTTTTTCACCACCAAGAGCAACGGCACCGGCCTCGGCCTCTCCGTCTCCTACGGCATCGTCCAGGCCCATGGCGGCTCCATCGACATCTCCTCCGCCGCCGGCCAGGGTGCAACGTTCCGGGTGCGCCTGCCGCGGCCCATTGACGCCGCACGGCAATCTCTATAAAATTACAGTTCTTCATATAGTGCTGGCGTCGCAAAAATTTAAGAACTTTTTGCGACGCCATCATGGTTTTCTTCTCGAGGTTGACATGCCGATACCGTTTCTGACCGATCGCAGCCTGTTCGATCAGCTGCCCCAGGCGGCCCTGCTGCTCGACCTGAACGGCAGCGTTCTGGCGGCCAACCCGCGCGCCTGCGGTTTGCTGCGCAGGGACGAAGCCCAGCTGATCGGCAATCCCTGTCGCGATGCCACCGGCTTTTCGCTCTGTGACGACTCCTGCCCGCTGGCCGAAGTGGTCACCACCCGGACCGGCTCGCGGACCCTGGAAGCGGCCGGTTCGGCCAACGACCTGCCGCTGGTGGTCGAGCTGACCCCGCTGCGGGACGAGACCGGCAACTGCATCGCCGTGCTGGAGAGTTTCCGCGAAGCGCCGATCATCCAGGACCTTTCGACCAAGCTGCGCCACAAGCAGGAGGTGCTGCAGTCGGCGATGGAGCGCTCCCGGGCCCTGGTCGATTCCATTGCCGACGGCATCTATACCATCGATCGCAACATGCGGATCACCAGCTTTTCCCGCAGCCTGGAGCGGATGACCGGCTACCGGGAAGAGGAGGTCCTCGGTCGCTGCTGCCGGGAGGTCTTTCAGACCAACGTCTGCGAAACGGACTGCCCGCTGCGCTGGACCCTCAAGCATCAGAAACCGGTGCAGAACTGTACGGCCAGCCTGCTCAGCAAGAGCGGCCAGTCGATCCCCACCTACATCTCTTCCGATCTGCTGCGCGATGCCGACGGGGAGATCGACGGCTGTGTCGGCATCATCCGCGACCGGAGCGAAATCGAACAACTCAAGGCCAGGCTGGGCAACGTGCACTCCTTTGCCGAGTTCGTCGGCAAAAGCAAATCGATGCTCAAAATCTTCGAACAGGTCAAAACCGTCGCCGCCACCGATGCCACCGTGCTGATCCAGGGGGAAAGCGGCACCGGCAAGGAGATCATGGCGCGCGCCATCCACTACCGTTCCGAACGGAAAAAGGGACCGTTCGTCCGCGTCAACTGCGCGTCGCTCACCGAAAGCCTGCTGGAAAGCGAACTGTTCGGTCATGACAAGGGCGCCTTCACCGGCGCGATCAAAGACAAACCGGGACGCTTCGAACTGGCCGACGGCGGCACCCTGTTCCTCGACGAGATCGGCGACACCTCGGTGGCCCTGCAGGCAAAGCTGCTGCGGGTTCTGCAGGAGAAGGAATTCGAACGGGTCGGCGGCATCCAGACGCTGAAAACCGATGTCCGGGTGATCGCCGCCACCAACA